>JBDHDM010000269.1:0-6091 GCA_039591515.1 Gemmatimonadota bacterium
TCCAGAACCGGATGGTCCGGCGCCAGCGCGTCCAGCTCGAGCGGCGCTTCGTCGAGGGCCAACGCCTCGAGTTCCAGCACCGGCCCGTCCGGCGCCAACGCGTCCAGATCGAGCGGCGCTTCGTCGGGGGCCAGGGCTGCCAGGTCCGCGAGAGGCTCGTCCGGCGCCAACGCATCCAGATCGAGCGGCTGCTCGTCCGGTGTCAGTGCAGGTAGGTCCAGAACCGGCTCGTCCGGCGCCAACGCGTCCAGCTCGAGCGGCGCTTCGTCGGGGGCCAGGGCTGCCAGGTCTGCGAGAGGCTCGTCCGGCGCCAACGCGTCCAGATCGAGCGGCTGCTCGTCCGGTGTCAGTGCAGGGAGGTCCGGAACCGGCTCGTCCGGCGCCAACGCGTCCAGATCGAGCGGCTCCTCGTCGGGAGCGAGTGCGGCGAGGTCCGCAACGGGTTCGTCCGGCGCCAGCGAATCCAGCTCGAGCGGTGCCTCGTCGACCGCCCAATCGTCCGGCCCCGCCATCGGGTCGAAGTCGATCGCTCCGCCGAGCGCCGGGGTAGGCGCGAAGGTGTCGGACACGCCCGGCTCCTCCTCGCCGGCCACGGGCTCCGGCTCAGGCACGAAGTCGGGGAGGTCCAGTGCGAGTGCAGCCTGTGCCTCGTCCGAGTCCGGATCGGCCTGGACGAGCATGGAACGGAAGTGCGCAGCCTGGTTGTCTTCACCCCGCTCGTGCAGCACCGTCACCATCGCCGAGAGGGCGAAGACGTTCTCGGGATCGAGCTCGAGGACCCGTCGGGCACCTTGCTCTGCCGCATCGAAGCGCCCCTGGTTGAGGTAGAGGCGGGTCAGAATGAGGTGTCCGGTCGCGTAGTGGGGGTGCCGCCAGGTTCCATCGAGGAGGAGGTCGAGTGCCTCCCTACGGTCTCCCTTTCGGAGGTACGCATCCGCGAGCGGTGCGAAGGCGTATCCATCCGGATCGAGATCGGAGCGGAACCGCGACCGGAGCCGGCGGATCTCACGATCGATCGGCGTCTCCGCCTCCCCCTCGTCCTCGTCGCCGGGCTCGGGCAACGGGGGCTCCGTGTCACGAGGACCTTCCGGCGGGCCCGTATCGGCCGACGTCGCGAACAACCCATCGAGGCCTCCCTCTCCGGGCTCGACCGCAGGCCGCCCTCCGGCCTCGCTGGCTCCCTCCTCCGTCGCGGCCGCGGGTTCGTCGGGCGGCTCGTCCGGGATGACGAGCTGCATGCAGGCCAATGCCTCGTCCGAGTCCGGATCGGCCGCCACGAGGATCGACCGAAGCCGGGCCGCCTCGCCATTCGCGCCCCGATCGTGCAAGACCGTCACCAGCGCCGACAGCGCGGCAACGTTCTCCGGGTCGAGCTCGATGACACGCTTCGCGGTTTCCTCCGCGGCGTCGAACCGGCCCTGGCTCATGTAGAGGCGGGTCAGGACCACGTAGCCGGTCGCGTACTCCGGGTGGCGCCACGTCCCATCCATGAGGAGATCGAGCGCCTCTTGCCGGTCACCCTTGCGGAGATACGCGTCCGCCAGAGGTGCGAAGGCGAGCCCGTCCGGATCGCGCCCGGACCGGAAGATGGCTCGCAGCGTCCGGATCTCTTGGTCGAGTGGCTCGGACACACCTTCTCCCGAAGGTCATCTGAAAACGGGCCTCGCCCGGCGACGCGGCAAGATAGAGTGTGCCGAAGAGGTGTCAACGCGATCGGAGGGGGGCGAGCGACACCTGGGCCGAGGTGCCGCGGAACCGCCCACGCCGGGGCGGCGTATCGAGACGCGGGTCCGGAGGTCGGGCCGCCGCGCTCCGTTGAGGGGGCATACGCGACCCGTTATCCTTCCGGGCCTGTTTTTTCGCGGTTTTCAATCTGGCTGCAGGGGTAGGAGACGACGTGTCATGATGCGTCAAATGCGAGAAGCGACGAAGCCGATCATGCTCTTCACGGCGATCGCCTTCGTCGCGCTCATGGTCTTTCAGTGGGGCATGGACATCACCGGGCAGAGTGGTGGCGGCCTGGGGGAGATCGGATCGGTGAACGGGGATCCGGTCATGTACGAGGCGTACATGTCCGCCTACCGCCAGCTGTACGACCAGGTCCAGCAGTCACAGGAAGAGCTGATCAGCTCGCAGCAGAACAAGGAGATCGAGGACGCGGCGTTCGACGAGGTGGTCAATCAGCTCCTGATTCTCCAGGAGCTGAGGCGCAGGGGGATCACGGTCACGAACCGTGAGATCAGCGACGCGGCACAGTTCAACCCGCCCGAGTATCTGCGCCCCCAGTTCACGAACGACGCCGGTGGCCTCGACCTGGCATCCTACCCGGCCTTCCTCTACTCCCTGCCGCCCGAGCAGCTCCTCATCCTCGAGGCCTACTACCGCGACGTGATCCCGAGGGGCAAGCTGCTTCGGCAGGTCTCATCGGGGATCTTCGTTTCCGACGCCGAGCTGTGGCAGACCTACAAGGACCAGAACGAGCAGGTCGAGGTCCGCTACGTGCCGATGGATCCCAACAACCGGTATCCGGACGACCAGTTCGACATCAGCGACGAGGAGATCGAAGAGTACTGGCGCGAGCACCAGGAGGAGTTCGAGGTGCCGGCCCGTGCCTCGCTCAAGGTCGTCGTCCTGGACAAGACGCCCACGGCGACCGACACGGCCGCGACACGCGAGCGTGCGGCGAGCTTCCGCCAGGAAGTTCTCGACGGCGCCGACTTCTCCGAGGTCGCGCAGCGAGAGTCTTCCGACCAAGGGACGGCCTCCCTCGGCGGAGATCTCGGTGTCTTCGCCCGCAACGCCATGACACCTCCTTTCGACTCCGCGGTCTTCGCGGCGCCCGTGGGGGAAGTGGTCGGCCCGGTCCAGTCTTCTTTCGGATTCCACATCATCGAAGTGCAGGAGCGGTGGGCAGCGGACAGCGCCCAGGCCCGACACATCCTTGTCCCCGTCGTGCGCTCCGATGACAGCGAGATCGAGCTCCTCACGATGGCCGACTCGATCGAGGACCTCGGTGAGGCGATGCCGCTCGACGAGGCTGCGGCGGCAGCCGGTCTGGTTGCGACCACGATGGACATCGCGCAGAACTTCGCCTTCATCCCGGGTGCTGGGCAGGTGTCGGAAGGGGCCGATTGGGTCTTCGAAGAGGCGGCACCGGGGGATGTGAGCCCCGTTTTCGAGACGTCCACCGCGTTCTACGCCCTCGAGCTCATCAGCGCCGAGCCCGAAGGTGTCATGGCCCTCGAGGACGCGGCGCCGTCGATCCGCTCCACGCTGCTCTTCGAGAGGAAGATGGCTCAGGCGCAGGTGGATGCGCAGGCGGTGTCCGCACGCGTGCGTGGCGGCGAGGTCCTCGAGAACGTCGCGGCGGACATGCAGCTCGAGGTTCGGTCCGCCGGCCCGTTCAGCCGCACCGACTTCGTGCCCGGTATCGGGAGGCAGAACGCCGCGATCGGAGCCGCCTTCGGCCTGGCGCCTGGCGATGTGAGCGGCGCGGTGTCGACGCCCGTCAACGCCTTCGTGCTCCAGGTCGTGTCGCGTACCGAGGCGGATTCGACGGCGTGGCTGGCTCAGGCGCCGCAGCAACGCGAGATCGCGATCGGCACCAGACAGCAGGTTCGGCTGAGCGAGTGGATCGAGGCCTTACGTGGCGCGGCCGACATCAACGATCGTCGTGACATCGTGCTCGCACCGCAAGACGAGGACATCCCGCAGCTCCCGATGGTCTTCTAGGGGGAGTCCGGCCGACCGGCTACGACGGGACGGCAGCATCTGAAGAGAGGGCCGGGCGCTTCGGCGCCCGGCCCTCTGCTCGTCTAGACGGTTCCAACGGTCCTTTCTTTTCGGCCTGGCCGGCGCTCCTTCGCGTCGCTCAGGCCTCGGTCGTCGGAACGGAGTCGCTCAGCGTGCGCGGCTCACCATCGTCACTCGCCGTGGCTGCCGGCTCCGGCGGCGGCTCGGTGCGGTGTATCTGCCGGTCCGGGGGAACCTTGAGCTCGTGCTCGATCTCGCGCACCGAGCTCTTGAATTCACGGATGCCCTTGCCCAGCGATGAACCGATCTCGGGGAGCCGTTTCGCGCCGAACAACAGCAGTACGATGAGAAAGATGAAGATCATCTCTCCCATTCCGAATCCACCAAGGCCCATCAGAATCTACCTCCATCGGGCACGAGACCCGTTGCTGTCAGATCCACGAGCGTACCACCATAGCAACGATCGCGATCCCCACCAGAGTAAGGAAGTTCAGTGACAGAGTCACGGGCCCTAATACAAATGCGACGGCCACGAGGTCCACGGACAAGGGCCCGACGGACGCGTTGACCGACGTCAGGAGGAACTCTCGCGAGGCAGTCCCGGCGGGTAGCGTCAATTCGATCAGCTTCGTGAGCAGCCCACCCAGGAACAGGCCCAATACGAGCGTCCAGACGAAGCGGATGACCCCGCGGCGGCCGGTGTCAACCAGCATGGACCCCTGCCTCACCGACGCCGATCGACCGCATAGGCGACAGCGTCCCGCAACGCTTCAGATGCGGGCCCCACCGGCACCTCACCGAGCGCCTCTCGCGCCCGGTCTGCATAGCGCGCGGCGGCGGCGGCGGCGTACTCCAGGCCACCGTTGGAGACGACGATGTCGACAATGCGGGCAATCTCCTCGTCCGTGGGATCGACGAGGCTGAAGAACGTGCGGATCTCCTCCTCCTCGGCCTGGTTCGCCTTCCCCAGGGCATCGACGAGCGGCAGCGTCACCTTGCGCTCTCGGAGGTCGTGCCCGGTCGGCTTCCCGGTCACCGCCTCCGTGCCCGTGTAGTCCAGCAGATCGTCAGCGATCTGAAAGGCCATGCCCAGGTTGTGCCCATACCGCCGCAACGCCTCCCGATGCTCCGGGGCCCCCTCGATGGCACCCATCTCACATGAAGCCGCCATGAGCGACGCGGTCTTGGCCGCGATCAGCCGATCGTAATCGGCTTCCGTGAAGTCGAGGGCGTCGTATGACGTGAGCTGCCGCATCTCCCCGACGGACATCTCGTTGGCGGCGTCCGCGAGCACGGCGAGTGCTTCGAGATTCCCGAGCCGGGCGAGCTCGGAGACTCCGCGCGAATAGAGATAGTCGCCCATGATGATCGCGACCTGGTGAGTCCAGAGGGCATTCACGGTCGGGAGCCCACGCCTCAGAGCCGAGTGATCGACCGCGTCGTCGTGCACGAGCGTTGCGAGATGCACCAGCTCCACCACGGCGGCGAGCGTCAGCGCATCGGGTGGCTCCCGGGCGGCCACACGGCTCGACAGCAGCAGGAGGGTCGGGCGGAACAGTTTTCCCCGCATGAACAGCAGATGCTCGTTGACCTCTTCGATGTCGTCGAAGTCGGTGAGCACGATCCGACGGATCTCGTCTCCCACCCGGTCGAGGCCCGCCCGAACCGGCTCTTGGATCGCCGAGAGCTTGGGCGGTCCCTGGAGCGCCCGGGTCACGGGAGCTCGGGGATTCGAGAATCGGCGGGTCGGAGTGGCATGCTCGATGTTATCGCAGTTGACGGAGGCGCTCGGTGACATCCGCGAAATTGATGTCGAGCGAGAATACGCGGTCGTAGTACTCCACCGCCGAGTCACGGTTCTCCAGCTGCTCGTAGGCGCGCCCGAGATAGTAGTAGATCCCGACCAGCTCGTCTTCGACCGTGCCTGCCGCCTGGAGCGCGCGCTCCAGTGACTTCACGGCAGCCTCCGGCTGCCCCATCTCCATGAAGGTCTGACCCATCAGCTCGTACGTAGGCAGGTGGTCGGCCGACGCGCGGAGCGCGGCTTGGAAGGACGAGATCGCTTCGTCCAGCAGGCCCATCTCCTTGTACGCCGTCCCGAGGTCGTAGTGCGCTCGAACGTCGCTGGAGTCGAGGTTCTCCGAGACCTTGTCCTTGAACTGCGACAGCATCTTGGCGAAGTCGGCGTCCTCGTCGCCGGAGGGCTCCTCGTAGGCGACCGTGAACCGGGTCGTCTTCTCCTCGTCCCCGCCGAGGATCATCGCGCCGAGATCGATGTAGCCGCCGTCCGGGGGCTCGGACGTGGTGGAATCCTGCCCCCCGTCGTCGGCTACGTGGG
>JBDHDM010000270.1:0-6054 GCA_039591515.1 Gemmatimonadota bacterium
TCCGGGCGTGGCATCGGCCCAGTACGACGTGGTGCTCCGGGGAGGACGGGTGATGGACCCCGAGTCCGGGCTCGACGCGGTCATGAACGTCGGGATCGTGGCCGGGAGGATCGAGGCGATCACCGAACGGTCGCTCAGCGGGCTCGAGGTGGTCGATGTTTCCGGCCTGGTCGTGGCACCTGGCTTCATTGATTTGCACGCGCACGGACAGGACCCGTTCAGCCGCGATCTCCAGGTCCGTGACGGGGTCACGACGGCGCTGGAGATGGAAGGAGGGGTGGGCTCCGTGGAAGAGTGGTATGCCGAACGCGAGGGCCGCTGGCGCATCAACTTCGGAGCGGCCGCGAGCTACGGTGCCGCACGAGGCGAAGCCTTCGGTGGTGATCCCCAAGGAGGGCGGTACGCAGCAGCGGATGCCGAGCAGATCAGGCGGATCAGGCTCTACCTCCTCAAGGGAATCGCGGACGGGGCCGTCGGTGTCGGCCTGCCCCTCCAGTACATCCCGGGTGCTGACCGAGCCGAGATCTATCGCATGTTCGAGACGGCGGCCGCCGCGGGCCTGACCGTCTTCGTTCATATCCGTTACGCGGGGCTGAAGGAGCCGGAGACCAGCATCGCCGCCGTCCAGGAGATGATCGCAGATGCGGCCGGTACTCGCGGGTCCGTCCACATCGTGCACATCGGCTCGAGTGGTCTCCAGCAGGTCCCACTCCTCCTCGACATGATCGAGGGAGCCTACGCGCAGGGCGTCGACGTGACGACGGAGATCTATCCCTACGCAGCGGCATCGACCAATATCGGCGCGGCGATTCTCGACGAGGGATGGCGCGAGCGGATCGGTGCCGACTATGGAGACATCGAGTGGGTAGCCACGGGTGAGCGACTCGACTCCGTGACCTTCTACGAGCGGCGCGAGGAGGGTGGCATGATCATCGCCCACGTGATTCCACAGGAGCAGATGGAGTACGCGCTCGGTCATCCCAGCGTGATGATCGCGAGTGACGGCACGCCCTTCGAGGACGGGCGGGCTCACCCCCGGGGAGCCGGATCGTTCGCCCGGGTGCTTGGGCGCTATGTCCGTGAGGAGGGTGTCCTGACACTCATGGAGGCTCTCCGGAAGATGACGCTCTTGCCGGCTCGGCGACTCGAGGCCGTCGTGCCCTCGATGCGCGTGAAGGGGCGGGTCTCGGTCGGGGCCGACGCGGATCTCACCATCTTCGATCCCGCCATCGTGATCGATCGCGCCACCTTCGCTGAGCCTGCCCAACCCTCCGCGGGTATCCCGCACGTCATGGTCAACGGCCGCTTCGTCGTGCGGGGCGGCGACCTGGTCGACGGTGTGATGCCTGGCCGGGCGATCCGGCGCAGGCCGGCGAGCTAAGGCCGTGCGGGGGCGTGGATTCAGGGGGCGCGGGGGCCTTGGAGCCACCCTGCGCGCTGCGCTCGGAACGCTCAGTATGTCCGCCCTCGTGAGCGGAGCTCCCGTGTCTGCTCAGGAGCCTTTTCCCGCGTGGATCGGTCTGTACGAGGCGTCGCAGCTCGGCTGGCTCGAGAACGAGAACCGGATCTCACAGCTGTGTAGCGAGCCTGCGAGTCTGGACGCGTGTTATGCCGAGATGTTGGGACCTCTCGTGTACGCCTTCGACCTGTACGCTCAGCCCGAGCCCTCGTCGGCCGCCGTCGGCACACTCATCGTGGTTGCGACGCCCGGCAGGGGTCTCAGCGCCCGTTTTCGTCCGGTCGGATCGGGCGAAACCATGTCGCTGGTCCCGGATGTCTTTCTCCAGGACTGGGGATACGGGCCGTACTTCCACCACACCTTCGTCGACCGCGCCGGCGCATGGTACCGCCTGCCACAGGGCCCTTGGCCCGAGGCCGCGTGGTTCCGGCACGGCCCGGACGGGGGCGACGAGATGGTCCTGAGCATTGCCGCGGGGGACATCGTCGAGATGGACGGGTCCGGCTGGTACGTGGAGCGGACGGAGGCGGACGCCCTGTTCTTGCGCCCGGAGCAGGCGGGTGACATGTGGTGCCAGGAGGGCGATCCTCCGGGCGTCACGGCCGTGGCGGGGGTCCGGCACGCTCGATCTGAGCTCCAGGACTCGGGCGGGCGCCTCCGGGTCAGGCCGAAATACATGAAGGGGTGCTGAGCATGCGACCACCGATTCGCCGATTCCCACTCTGCGTGATCGCTGCGGTATCTTTTTCTGTCGGGTGCGGTGGGAGCTCGGGCACACCATCGGAGGCGTCCGAAGCCGAGGCGCCGAGTCGGTTCCTGTACGTGTGGGCGGGTGCCGAGGAGGACTCGGGCAGCGACTTCCTGGCGGTCATCGACGCGGACCCGGCGTCGACCGACTATGGGCGGGTCGTAGCGAGTGTGCCGGTGGGTGTGAGGGGAAGCGCGCATCACTCGGAGCACGTGATGCCGGCGAACGACTCACTCTTCGTGAACTCCTTCGCTGCGGGGCAGAGCTTCGTGATCGACCTGACCGACCCGCTTTCGCCGCGGGTCGCTTCGTCTTTCGGAGCGATCGGGCAATACACGTATCCGCACACGTTCGAGAGGCTTCCGAACGGAAACGTCCTGGCGACGTTTCAAACCAAGGGTGAAGGGAACGTAGTCGCGGGCGGACTGGTCGAGCTCGATCCGCGCGGGGAGCTCGTGCGAGCCGTCGACGTCGCGGACCCCACCGACCCCGAGATCAGGGCCTACAGCGTGACGCCGATCCCGCGACTGAACCGAGCGGTGAGCACCACGTCCGACATGAACGCCGAAGCCGTGGGTACGTCGTTCCAGGTCTGGCGGCTCGACGACCTGAGCCTCGTACGGACGGTGGTCCTGGACGCGGGAGCGCGCGGATACGAGCATCGAGACCCAGCCGAGGTGCGGCTCCTCAGCGACAGCGTGACGGCGATGCTGACGACCTTCACGTGCGCTCTGTATCGGCTGCACGACCTCGACTCCGAAGAGCCGTCGGCCGAGCTGGTTCACGTGCTTCCCTGGGCGGACTACGAGACCGACGAGTGCGGCATTCCCGCGACCCATGGGAAGATCTGGGTGCAGACCTACGCAAACTCGGGCGGCTCCTCCCTTCTATCGTACGACCTTTCCGATCCCTCGAATCCCGTGCTACTGGATCGACTCGAGTGGGGTGAGCCGTGGTGGCCACATTGGATCTCTTTCGAGCCGGGCGGCCGCAGGCTCGTGCTCACGTCCGGAGATGGCGCCACTGGAACGAAGGTCCTGCTGGTGAACGTCGACGCCGAGACCGGACACATGAGCTTCGACGAACGATTCCGCGACCGCATCTCGGGCGAGATCGGAGTCGATTTCAACAGGACCAGATGGCCTCACGGAGAGACCGGTCCGGGCGATCCCCACGGTGCGGTCTTCTCACGGCAGCGTTGAAGGCGGTCTCGACGAGGGGCGTCGACGCCGGGTGATCCACTGGCGTCGTGGACGCCGTCGGAGGCTCAACGAGGCCGGCCTTGGAGCGCCCGATCGACCGCGGCGAGAAGACGATCGGGATCGATCGGCTTGGATAGGGTGAAGGTCGCCCCGAGCTGCCGGGCCATGTCCAGCTGGAACTCGCCCGTCCCGGAGATCGCGATGATCGGCGGGCTCGGAAGGAGGTCGCGGAAGATCGCGATGAGCTCGAAGCCGTGAACATCCGGCATCTGCAGGTCCGTGATGACCAAATCGACGCCACCCTCGAGCTGGCGTCTCAACGCCTCCTCTCCGCCCTCGGAGCAGACGACGTCATGACCTGCCTTCGTCAGGATGGTCTGTTCGAGGAGCCGGTCCGATTCATCGTCGTCGACGATCAGGATGCGTGACATGCCGTGGCCTCACGTGGCGGCGAGTAAGCTCCGACGAGCGCTGAGAGTAGGTTAAGACATGATGTTTCAAGTATCAAGAAGTTATTCGGCACCCTCTGCCCCAAGTCTGGCCAGGCTCCCCTCGGGGCCCGACGGGATGTGCCGTCCATGCAGTGGCGCTCGGGGCTCCCCGCCGATACGCTCTGGGGCGACTCAAGCCTGTGCCGCAGGCCGTGGCATCCGTGTCCCCCGTCTCGTGAGCGTGTCCGCTGACTCTCCCTGAACTCGGCGCCCTCGGCGAGCAGACCGGCGCGATTGCGGTCGTGGCTTCCCCTATCGATCTGAGTCGACAGGTAAGGGCGAACGCGGGTGCGCTGCGACGTGTGAGCACCGTCTGCGCTGCGGCGCTTCTGGCAGCGTGTACCTCCGGCCCACCGTCGATCGAGGGCTCGAGACGCTTCGACCGCTCTCTTGCGCTGGAAGACTCGGCCGCGACTTCCGCGAACGTGAGCCTCGGCGATCTGAACGCGGACGGTCACCTCGACATCCTTCTGGTGAAGGGACGACACTGGCCGTTGCAGGATCTCGTGCTCCTGGGCGACGGAGCAGGGTCGTTTCAACCGCCCTATGCCATCGCACCCGAGGCCGACCGATCGTATTCCGGGGTGCTGGTGGACATGGACCGTGATGGCGATCTGGACGTCGTGGTCAGCAATGACGACCCGGACCCCAAGATCGTGCACCTGAACGATGGTAGTGGACGGTTCCGGGTCGGTTCGGTCTTCGGTCGACCGGAATGGTCGACCAGACACGTGAGTGTGACGGATCTCGATGGGGATGCGGTACCGGATGCGGTGCTGGCCAACCGGAGCGGGGAGGGCTCCGGGTTGAGCTACATCTGCTTCGGAGACGGGGACGGCGGGTTCGAGGACGAGTGCGTCGGCTTTTCGCGCGGCTCTGCTACGACGATCACGGCGGCTGACGTGAACGGGGATGGCGCGCCCGACCTGGTGGTCCCCCACCGCGATGGCGGCCAGAGCTTCGTCTACGTCAACGACTCGGAAGGCCGTTTCGAGGAACGCCGCCCGTTCGGCCCGTCCGATGCCACGATCCGGAGCGCGAAGGCGGCCGACGTGGACGGAGACGGGTCGCTGGACTTGATCGTGATCGACGAGAGATCGGGCCCGGGGATCTTCTTTGCGCGAGATGGCGCCGCGTTCTCCTCGTTCGAGCCGCTCGGTGGGGCCGATGCGGTGCCCTACGCGATCCAGGTCGCCGACGTGGATGGAGACGGAAGCACCGACGTCATCGTGGGCTTCGTGGAGGCTCCATCCATCGTGTTCTTCAACGACCTGGCCAACGGGTCGTTCCACCCGGTGTCGTTCGGCGACGCCGAGGGTGTGGCTTACGGCTTCGCGGTGGGCGATGTGGACGAGGACGGCTTTCTGGACATCGCGATGGCGCGCTCGGGTGCGCGAAACATGCTGTACTTCGGTTCGCCGGAGCCCGCCGCCCGGTAGACGATGGGGCTTCCGACCGGACTTCGCGCGGTCGTGTTGGCTGCGGCGATGTTGCTGCCGTTCGCGGCCACCGCGGCGGGCCAGTCGGTGCGTGGCATCCTGAGCGAGGCCGAGACCGAAGTGCCGATCGAGCTCGCCACGGTCGATGCCATCGCACACTCGGGCGAGGTCGTGTCGTCGGCCCTCACGGATGTCAACGGGTTCTTCGATCTGGTCCTTCCGGGAGACGGCGAGTACGTGGTGCGCGCCACCGCCTTCGGATACCAGACGGGCCGAAGCGAGGTCATCCACATAGTGGACGACGGAGCCCAGATCGTGTACGTCAACCTTCGTCCTGCCCCGGTCGAAATCGAAGGTCTGGCGGTCGAAGCTCGCGGCGACGAGCTGTCGGGTGGCCGCGCCAGTCTCACCGAGCAAGGGTTCTACGAGCGGGTGCTAGAGGGCAGAGGCCAGTTTCTCCTGCCGGGTCAGATCGCGGCGAGCGACGCGATGTTCACGGCGCAGCTGTTCGATGGCATGGACCATGTGCTGCCGAACTACTCCGCGGCCGTCTGGGAAAGGAGCGTGCGCTTCATCGCCGCCACCGCACGTGGGAATTGCACGCCCCGCATCTTCGTGGACGGGCTCCGCATCGGCATGCTCCTCGGAGGGGGAAACTACTTGTCGGACATCGTGCCGATCGACGAGGTGTTGGCCGTCGAGGTGTTCTGGGGGC
>JBDHDM010000271.1:0-6044 GCA_039591515.1 Gemmatimonadota bacterium
TAGATGCCCGATCCCGGCCCTCCCCCGTTGAAGCCCCACGCGCGCCGTTGGCGTTGATACATGGCGGCGAAGAGGGTCCTCGGGTCGTTCGGATCCATCGCCAGGTCGATGGCACCCGTGTGCTCGTCGACGTGCAGAACCAGATCCCAGGAGACGCCGCCGTCGGACGTCTTGTATACACCCCGATCGGGGCTCGCTCCCCACAGGCGACCGACGGCCGCCACATAGGCGACGTCCGGATCCCGAGGGTGCACGGCGATCCGGGAGATGTGGTGCGTCTCGGACAAACCCAGGTGCGACCAGCTCCGCCCCCCGTCCGTGGACCGATACACCCCGTTGCCCCAAGGGGAGCTCTGCCGATTCTGGGGCTCACCCGTCCCGACCCACACGACGTTCGGGTTCGACGGAGCGACCGTCACGTCGCCGATCGACGAGGTCTCCTGATCGTCGAACACGGGCGAGAACGTCACACCCATGTTCTCGGTCTTCCAAACGCCGCCCGTCGCCGTGGCCACGTAGAATGTGGCCGGGTTCTGCTCGACCACCGCGAGGTCCGAGACCCGCCCCCCCACGATCGTAGGCCCGATCTCCCGCCACTCGAGGGCGTTGGCGACGGCAGAGACCTGCTCCGGGCTCTGGGCGTGAACGAGTGACGGCGCGCCGAGGAGCGTGGCCATGAGCCCGGCACGGAAGATCGCGGGAAGTGCGCGTCGAGCGTCCATCATGTTAGCAGTCGTTTCTACGGGGTGTCGTGTCTTGGCGTGAGTCTTGCCACCGTCATTCTGGTGGCGCTCGTCATCGTAGACACTCGACCGACTTCGCGCACCATCCGCTTCGTGTACGCTCGGTCGCAGCGTGCGCTCCACGGGAACCTGGGGGACGCTTGGAAAGCAAAGACTACGGGGAAGAGGCAATCGTCGAGCGGTCCGGCGCCCCAGGACGGGGCTCACGCGGCGCGGTATGTCGATGCGCTGGGTTCGCTGGAGTAAGGATGGTCGGCGCGGCGGTGGCGCTCCTCGGGGGCCTGGCCTGTTCCGACTCGACGGCGCCTGGGCCCGGCCCGGGCCCGGGCGATCCTGGGGACGTCGCCCTCGAGGTGCTGGCCAGCGGTCTCTCCTCGCCCGTCTTCGTCACCGACGCCCCGGGGGACCCGTCGCGGCTCTTCATCGTCGAGAAGCCGGGCCGGATCCGCGTGCTTCGCGATGCGACCCTGCTCGCGACACCCTTTCTCGATCTCTCGTCCATCACCAGCGACGGCGGAGAGCGGGGTCTGCTGGGGCTGGCGTTTCACCCACGATACGCAACGAACGGGCACTTCTTCGTGAATCACACGGACAACGCCGGCAACACGAGGATCCTACGGTTTTCCGGTTCCGGCGACGTGGCCGACGGCGCCTCCCTCGAGATCGTCCTGGAGATCTCCCAGCCGTATGGGAACCACAACGGCGGACATCTCGCTTTCGGGCCCGACGGGCTCCTTTACATCGGGATGGGCGACGGCGGGAGCGCCGGCGATCCGGACGGCAACGGTCAGGACCTCGCGACCCTGCTGGGCTCGATGCTCCGTATCGACGTCGACGCCCTTCCCTACTCGGTGCCTTCCGACAACCCCTTCGTGGGCGACGCGGGTGCCGCGCCGGAGGCTTGGGCGTATGGGCTCCGCAACCCGTGGCGCTTCTCTTTCGATCGTGTCACGGGCGACCTCTGGATCGGGGACGTCGGCCAGAATGCGATCGAGGAGGTTTCTTTCCAATCCGCGTCGAGCGGCGGCGGCGAGAACTACGGGTGGAACCGGCTGGAGGGGTCCCGCTGCTACGCCCCGGCCGCGTGCGATCCGTCCGGCACGGTCCTGCCAGTCCACGAATACGAGCACGGCGTCGGTTGCTCCGTCACGGGCGGCTACGTGTACCGCGGCTCCGCGCTGCCGGCCCTCACGGGACGCTACCTGTTCGCCGACTACTGCCAAGGGTGGGTCCGCTCATTCGCGTTCGACGGCTCTGCCGCGACCGATGCCCTGGACCATTCGGCTGCGCTGGGGCCACTGGAGTCGATCGTGTCGTTCGGAGAAGACGCGGCCGGAGAGCTGTATATCGTCAGTATGGCCGGCACCGTCTATCGGCTCGTGCCATCGGGGTGAGGCGCCCCTTGGCCACGAACGGGGTCAGTACTTCTCGTGCGTGGGATTGGCGTTGTAGGCCTCCGTCTGCCCCGGGGCGATGCTGAGATAGGTCCAGCCCTCCCCCTTCAACATCTTGCCCACGAAGGTGATCTGGCCGACGTGGTACGCGGTGTGTCCGAGCGATCGCTGGAGGGCCTCGGCTACAGTGAAGTCCACACCCCGAATCGAGACCCGCTTGCCCAGATCACCATCGTCGAGTGAGGCAAGCGCCTTCATCAGGACATCCCAGCCCCGCGCCCACTTCTCCTCGAGCTCCTCCTTGCCGACCGTTCGCACGGCGAACTCGTCCTCACGCTGCCGCCACACCTTCTCGCCGTCGGTCGTGAGGAAGTCGGTGAAGCGCGACTCGAGGTTGCCGGAGACGTGCCAGACGATGGTCGCGATCGAGAGGCTTTCCGCCGTGACTCGTGTGCAGAGCTCCCCACCCGTGAGCTGCTCCATCGTCGACTCGGCCAGCGCGCGATAGCGGCGATACTCGCCCTCGATGCCTCCGACCAGCTCTCGCATCTGGCTCTACCCTCTTCGTTGGATGATCCGTCGCGGCAGGACGGGGTCTGTGGTCCGGGAAGCCCCGGACCCGTACAATGTCGCCCATTCCGTACCTGCGGTCAGCCGGACCGCCCGAACCCCTTCCCCTCCCTCCATGATGAAGCACCGAATGATGCGTCCGGCCTTCCTGGTGACGGCGCTCGCCTTGGCCTTGACGTCGTGCGCTCCCCCGGCCGATCCCGAGATCGCCTCCTGGGAGGCGATGGCTGACGAGGTGGCGATCACGCGGGATCATTGGGGCATCGCCCACGTCTACGGGCCCACGGACGCGCACGCCGTCTTCGGCGCGATGTACGCACAGGCCGAGGACGACTTTCCGCGCATCGAGCGCAACTTCCTCTTCTCCCAGGGACGTCTCGCAGAGGCCTTCGGCGAGGAGGACCTGTACACCGATCTGCGCATGCGGCTCTTCATCGACCCGGTCGAGATGCAGGCGTCGTACGCCCGGAGCCCCCAGTGGCTCAAGGACCTCATGGACGCGTGGGCGGGCGGGTTGAACTACTACCTGCACACGCACCCCGAGATCGAGCCATGGGTGCTGGATCGGTTCGAGCCGTGGATGGCGCTGTCGTTCAGCGAAGGCTCCATCGGGGGCGACATCGAGCGCGTCAACGTGCGTCAGCTCCAGGCCTTCTACGAGGAGGGCCCAGGCGGGATGGCGATGGCGGAGCTGACCCTCGAAGCGCCGTTGATCGACTGGGAGGAGCCCCGCGGCTCCAACGGCTTCGCGATCGCCCCGGCGAACACCGCCACCGGCAACGCGATGCTGCTCATCAACCCGCACACCTCGTTCTTCTTCCGCTCCGAGCTGCACATGAGGAGCGACGAAGGGCTCAACGCCTACGGCGCGTCTACGTGGGGTCAGTTCTTCATCTACCAGGGCTTCAATGAGGACGCCGGCTGGATGCACACGTCCAGCGGTGTCGACAACATCGACGAGTACCTGGAAACCGTCGTCGAGCGGGACGGGGAGTTCTTCTACGTCGTCGACGGTGAGGAGCGCCCGGTGCAAGCGAAGGAGGTGACCGTCCGGTACCGGACCGAGGCGGGCATGGAGGCGCGGTCGTTCACGACGTTCCGGACCCACCATGGTCCCATCGTCCGTGCTCAAGACGGCAAATGGGTCGCGACCGCGCTGATGGAGGAGCCGCTGTCGGCTCTCATGCAGTCCTGGGGTCGCACGAAGGCGCGCAATCTCGCGGACTATCGCGAGAACATGGAGATGCACACCAACTCGTCGAACAACACCGTCTACGCGGACTCGGAAGGCAACATCGCGTACTGGCACTCGAACTTCGTGCCGCGCCGCCGTGCGGACCTCGATTGGACCCAGGCGGTCGACGGCAGCGACTCCCGCAACGACTGGGGTGAGCCGCACTCGATCGACGAAACCCCCAACCTGTTCAACCCCTCGGTCGGGTGGATCCAGAACACGAACAACTGGCCGTATTCGGCGGCTGGTCCGGATTCTCCACGCGAGCAGGACTACGCGGCGTACTTCCAGCGCAGCGGGGAGAACGCCCGCGGAATCCACGCCATCCGCGTGCTCGAGAACAAGACGGACTTCACGCTCGAGACGCTGATCGAAGCCGCGTACGACAGCCAACTGCCTGGATTCGAGCCCGTCCTGCCCGCGCTTCTGCGGGCGTACGACCGCACGCCCGACTCCGACGCCCTCAAGAGCAGGATGGCCGAACAGGTCGAGCAGCTCCGTGCCTGGGACTATCGCTTCGGCGTCGAGTCCGTCCCGACGTCGCTCGCCACCTATTGGGCGGAGGACATGCTGGAGCGTGTCTCGCAACAGGCTCGCGACGCGGGTGTGAGCACCAACGCATACATCGCGGAGCACGCCACGGACGCGGAACATCTCGAATCCCTGGCGGCCGCGTCCGACCGCCTCGAAGCCGACTTCGGCGACTGGCGTACCCCGTGGGGTGAGATCAACCGCTTCCAGCGGCTGACCGGCGACATCGAGTCGGTTTTCGACGACGCCCAGCCGAGCATCGCGGTGGGCTTCCACTCGGGACGGTGGGGCTCCCTCGCGTCCTTCGGGGCACGCCGTTATCCGGGGACGGTCCGGCGGTACGGCTCGAGTGGCAACTCCTTCGTGGCGGTCGTGGAATTCGGTGAGCGGGTGCGCGCCTTGGCCGTCACGGCCGGCGGACTGAGCAACGATGTCACGTCGCCGCACTTCAACGACCAAGCACAGCGGTACGCGGACGGAGATCTCCGTCCCGTGTACTACTACCCGGAGGATATCGAGGCCAATGCCGAGGAGAGCTACCGGCCAGGCCGACGCTGAGCCTCCGGCGGGCGGGAAATCCCCACAGATGGGCCCGGGAAGTCCCGACGGCACATCAGGTTGGGAGACGGGATCTTAGGGTGACAGGATTCGCTCGCGGTCGGTGATCGGGAGCACGGTTCTTGGAGAAGAGATGAGGACTGGAGCCAAGCGCGGTCGCTTCGCCCGATTCGGTGCGCTTCCGACCCTCGCGTCCGTCGTGGCCGTCATCGCCGTCGGTGCCTGCTCCGCCCGGCCGGAACCCTACATGGGCAGCCCGAGTCGGGGCCAGATGATCACGCACTTCGATCTGGCCGTAGAAGCGCGCGGGTACGCGCTCAACGGAGACGTGGATGCCTTCCGGGAGACTGCCGAGGACCTGGCCGAACTGGAACCCGCGGAAGACCTTCCCCCTGAGATCATCCTCCAGCTCGGCCCGCTTCGGTACGAGGCCCGCGAAGGCGCGAACGCGCGGAGTGTACAAGCCGTCGCGGTGGCCTCGGCCCGGATCGCGCAAACGTGCGGCGACTGCCACGAGGCCAACGACGTGCCCCTCGGCGACCGGTTCACCATCGGGGGGCCACCACCACCCGGGTCGGCCGCCCGCCACATGGCAGGCCTCGCCTGGACGTCGCGGCTCATGTGGGACGGCCTCATCGGCCCGTCCGATCGTACGTGGACGGCGGGCGCTCAGGGACTCGTGGAGCTCGGCGTGCTTCCCGAGGGTCTCCCGACCGACCTCCCGCCCGGCGAGGCGCGCGTGGCCGGTGTGCGGCTTCGTCAGCTTGCCGAGCGAGCGCTCCTGACCTACGAGCCCGACGAGCGCGTCGAGATCCTGGCCGAGATCTGGACCACGTGTGCCGGCTGTCACACGGGCGGAGTGCCGTAGCGGCACGAGGTGGCGGCACTCGCTGCCGACCACATGCCCCATGAACGAAGGAGCGGCCCGACCACCTGACGGTGACCGGGCCGCATGCTTTCGACGAGCGAAAGCGGGTGGTCCGCGCGGTACGCGGACCGGAGGATTACATCATG
>JBDHDM010000272.1:0-6606 GCA_039591515.1 Gemmatimonadota bacterium
GACGCCCAGGGCGTGCCCACGGGTGACGACTCCTGCCTGATGACGACGACCGACCGCTCGTTCGAGTCGTGCACCACCGCCGGCTGCCACGGCGACGAGACGGCCGCGCTCACCGCGATGGTGACCGCGCAGAACCGCGTCGCCAACCTGGTCGCCGAGCTCGACGCGCTGCTCGCTCAGGTCGACCCGGGCGAGTTCGACTCGAGCGACGGCTTCATCACGGTCGCCGAGGGTGCCAACTTCAACGCCGGACTCGGCGAGATCGAGAGCTCGGCTGTGCACAACCCGTTCCTCACCGAGGCGCTGCTCACGAGCAGCATCCAGGCGGTCCAGGACACCTATGGTCCGTTCCCGCTGCTGAACGCCAACCTCGAGCTCAGCAACGTGATCTGGGAGCGGAGCCGGGACCGGAATTAGATCTGGATTGAACACGGGGCGACGGCCACGCCCCGAACGGAGCCGCCCGGCGGAAACGCCGGGCGGCTCTCTTCTTTTCGCCGCGCCTCAGCCGCGGACGACTTCAGCGCTGGAAAGGTGCACGGTGGGACTTGTCCTTACAGTACGCCCCGTACCCGTCCTGACAGCGGAGCACGTGTCGGTGCCACAATCATGAGTCAGTGCCGTGCGCCCAATGCCGCCGTCGCTCCCGCGCGCGGGTCTGACGTTCCCGCACGCGGGTTTGCAGATAGATCGGATTCGGGGCCGGGTGAGTGTGTGCGCCGGGTGGCCACATCTCCAGGCCCACGGCGTTCTCGGGCGACCCGGGTGCCAGCGGCCGAGTGGTCATCTCGTGGACTCTGGCCGGCGGGGCGGTGACCGGGGGCGTTCTCATGGGCGTGCTGGCGCTTCTGGGACGAGGCAACCCGGGGCTTCTCGTGCTGGTGGGTCCGGCTTTGTTCGTGGCTGGTTCGCTAATGGGCTTGCTGCACGGCCTGGTGCTCGGAGCGGCCTGGCGTCCGCCGGGCGTCTCGCGCCGGGATGCTCTGCACCGGGCGGGATGGGGCGTGGCCGCATCCGTTGCACTTCTCCCCTTGAGCTGGCTGACGTCGGCGGCCATCACCGTGGGGTGGGCGCTTCAGGTGGAGTTTCGCCTGAGCTGGCTTCTCGTCGGATCCGTGGGTTGGCTGCTCGCCGGGGGCGTTTGTTGCTGGGCGGCGGTGGAGGCGTGCGGGCAGGTGCGTCGTGCGTACGGCAGGTGCCGACGGCGCCACGCCGGCCTCCTCCTCACCGTGCTCGTGGCGATCGGTGGGGCTCTCGCGCTCGAGCGGCTGGGACCCGCCATGCCGGGCTTCGGTCGCGCTCCGGGATGGCACCTGAGCATCGCCCTTTCCGTGCTGCTCACGATCTGGCTTTGGGTCCCCTTCCTCTACGTGGCCCTGCAGGAGCCCGTCCCGTCCGAGCCGAGGAGCCCAGACCGGGGGCGTGCTTGACCCGACCGCGGGGGACAACCTCCAAATACGGTCCGAGGTCAGGTGATGAGCCTCGGTTGAACGACCCTGCGCGCGTCCACGTACGAGGCCATGTACTCGGGGCGAACGGGCACTTACCATTCGGGCCACCGCCAGTGGGACGTCGACCGAACGACCTCGAACGCAAGGCCTTAGCGCCGATTGATCGGAGCCACTCGTGAAGCGGAACCACACCCGACGAGCCCAGGGCCCTGCATTGCTCGTCCTCCTGTCCGTCTTTGGAGGCTGCGTGGACGAGAACATCGTCTACCGCGAGCGCGACCTCTTCGAGAACCCCCTGCCCGCTGCCCTGGAATTCGTCGGGTACACGTCCCAGCGCGACACGTTGCCGGTGTGCGGCAACTGCCATATCGAGGCGCAAGGACAGTGGAAGGCAACAGCCCATGCACATGCGTGGGAGACGCTTCAGGAGAGCGGTTCGGCGCAGGGGTTCTGCGAGGGGTGCCATACGGTCAACGAGCGGGGCAATGCGGTGGAGGAGCCGGCGGGGCACTCTGCAACGGGCGAGGAGCGTTATCAGGACGTCCAGTGCGAATCCTGTCACGGACCCGGCCTCGAGCACGTGAACAACCCCAACAAGCAGACGGTGCCGCTGGCGTTCATGGACGTCGACTCGACCAAGGCGTGTGGCGAGTGCCATCAGGGCGCACATCACCCCTTCGTCGATGAGTGGGCAGAGTCCGGCCACGGGTCGTACATCGCCTCTCCGGCCGGCCGGCCCGACTGTGAGGGTTGCCACACCGGTGAGGGGGCGCTCCGCGCGTGGGGCGTGACTGCGAACTACGTCGAGAAGGAGGGAATCGACGAGCCCGACCAGCACTTGGCGATCACCTGCGCCGTATGTCACGATCCGCACGGGTCGGAGAATTCGAATCAGCTCCGCTTTCCGATCGATTACCCGAGTGAAGACGTGAACCTGTGCATGAAGTGCCACCAGAAGCGGGGGGAGCCGGAGCCGGATTCCAACCGCGGACCGCACTCGCCGCAGGGGCCCACCCTGCTCGGCACCGCGGGGTGGTTCCCGCCGGGGCTCCTTTCTCCGATTCGTGGGACGCACGGCTCGGTGGATGCGAACCCTCGTCTGTGCGCGGGGTGCCACGTCAATGCGTGGGAGGTCGTCGACGAGGCGACCGGAGAGTTCGTGGCGCGCGCCGTCGGTCACAGCTTCGAGGCCACGCCGTGCGTGGATGCGCAAGGCGCCCCCGTGGACGGCCCGTGCGACGACGCGGACAAGACCTACGTCGCTTGCACGCAGTGTCATTCGGAGGACGTCGCGCGAGGCCTCGTTGCGTTCGCGAAGGCCAGCATCGCGCCTCTGCAGGCCGAGTTGGCGGACCTCATCGCGCAAGCACCACCGGGCGAGATCGATCCGGATGACGATCGTTACACGGTCGCCGAAGGGTCGCAGTTCAACCTGCAGCTTTCCGAGGCCGGGGGCGCGGCCGTGCACAACGCACTCCTGATCCGGCAGCTGCTCTCGGCCAGTATCGATGAGATGCGCAACTACTACGGACTTCCCTAACGGGCGGAGCGGGTGAGCGATCCGGTGGAGCACGAGGCGCCGATGGGCGACGAGACACCGAGCGTGTTCGCGCGGCTGCGCGTGCGGCTGGAGCATCTGCCGTTGGCCGCGCTTCTCGTGATCGGGCTCTTCGTCGTGGCCGGGAGCGCGGCGGGCGGATTCTACGCGTACAAGACGTACGACTACGTGCAGCACGACAACGAGTTCTGCTTCTCGTGCCATCTCATGTCCGACCCGTACGAGCTCTTCGGGGAGAGCGCGCACCGCGGGCTGGGGTGCAAGGCGTGCCATCAGCCCAACATCATCGATCGGAGCATGATGGGTCTCACGGCCGTCATGCAGAATCCCGACTCGATCTCGGTCCACGCGGCGGTACCCAACGATCTGTGTGCGGACTGTCACGTCCGCGGTGATCCGGAGAAGTGGACGCTCGTCGCCAACTCCTCCGGTCACCGGGTGCACTTCGAATCGGAGGACTCGGTCCTCGAGGGGCTCCAGTGCGTCGAGTGTCACTCCTCGTCGCTCCATCAGTTCGCG
Source organism: Gemmatimonadota bacterium (assembly GCA_039591515.1). GTDB lineage: Bacteria > Gemmatimonadota > Gemmatimonadetes > Longimicrobiales > Gaopeijiaceae > UBA2589. The sequence continues at coordinate 3,529 of JBDHDM010000272.1, forward strand.
GCCGTCGACGAGACGTGTGCCCAGTCGGGATGCCATACGGACACCGGCATTCAGCTGGGTGCGATGAGCGACTTGACGATCCATTGCGCCGCGTGCCACGGCTTCAGCACCCCTGCCCAGGACCTCGAAGGAGCCGCGGCGGGCATCGCGCCCGACCGGTCGACCTGCCTGAGCTGTCATGCCATGCGTGTGCTCGTCGACATGCCGGAGGACGAGCCCCACGAGGGCGTGTGCGCCTCTTGCCACAACCCCCACGATCAAGAGACACCGGCGGAAGCCGCCAGCTCTTGTGCCACAGCCGAGTGTCATACCGACCCCGCCTCCCTGACTCCCTTCCACGAGGGGCTCCAGGACGAGGTTCTCACGGCCTGCCTGTACTGCCACCAGGCCCACGACTTCCGCGTGGATGGCGAGGACTGCGTGGCTTGCCATCAGGGCATCCTGGAGGACGATCCGACAGCGGTCCCACGCTCGGAGATGGGCTCCGACTCGACGAGTATCGTCGGGCCGGTCAGAACGGTGCATGCCTCGATGGGCGCATCCGCCGTCGGGGGAGGAGACCCGAGCTCCCCGTCTTCACAATCCACCTCGCGGCTCCGAGCCGGCACGTCGGCGCGCTCGTTCGCCTCGCGGTTGATGCACTCGTGGGGATACCCCCTGCCACAGGAAGACCCCGACTTCCTCCACTCCGAGCATCAGCAGTCGGATTGCGTGGACTGCCATCAGAGCGTCGAGACCCACGGGCAGGTGACGGTCACCACGGTCACGGATTGCCAAAGCTGCCACCACGCCGGTGAAGCCGTGGAGCCAGATGGGTGCGCGCGCTGTCACGAGGAGTCCGGATCGACCGGGGATCCCTACGAGGTACGACAATCCCTGTCTCTCTCGACCGGTTCGGCGCCGACGCGAGAGATGGCGTTCGCCCATGGCTCGCACGAAGGACTCGACTGTGCGACGTGCCACACGGAGGGGGTCGAAAAGTCGGCGGCTGCGACCGACTGCGCGTCGTGCCACGAGGACCATCACGGCGTGGAGACGGACTGCCGGTCGTGCCACGTGACCGAGGCGGCCGATCCTCACGTCATCGAGACGGCGCACGTCACCTGCAGCGGGGCGGGGTGCCATCAGGATCTTCCCTTCGAAGGTGTTCCCCGGACCCGCGAGGTCTGCCTGGTCTGTCACCAGGACCAAGGGGACCACGAGGTCGAGCAGACGTGCTCGGACTGCCACGCCATGCCCGACGTCGGAGGGTAGGATGACCGGTGCGCGGCGGGTTCGGGCGGGGGGACGGAGGCTCCTCTTCATCTCTCCGGCGGTCGCCCTTGCCCTACATGTCGTGCCCGGGCAGCTGTCGGCGCAGGGATTCGGCGTACGGGGTTGGATCGGGACGACCGTGCAGGCAGTCGAGCTGCGACCGGTGGCTCCGCTCGCCGAAGGGTGCACGGCCGACGAAGCGTGCTACCTACCGCTCCCTGAAGAGCTCTCCGTCGCCGGGACGCAGGACCTCAGTCTGACGGCATGGGGCTTCGGGGTGCGCGGCCTCTCCGCCACCCTGTACCTGCGCGGGCGGGCTGGTCTGGGCAGCGATGTCGTCTGGCCGCGGTCCGACGATCACTTCGACGCGCTCCTCGGCTACGTGCAATGGCTGCGGAACGGGTGGACGGTCCGTGCCGGCCGACAGGAGGTCCGTTCGGGTTTGGGCTTCTCAGCCTTCGATGGCGCTTCGGTCTCATGGCGATTCCGCGCGTACGAGGTGGAAGGGTACGGGGGTCGGAGTCTGGCGCGGGCGCTGCGCGATCCCACCAACAAGGCGCTGGCCGGCATCGAGGACTTCGTCCCCGACGAGAGCGTCTATCTCTTCGGGGGGGCGGTGCGGGGCCAGTTCGGGCTCGCTTCCGCGACTCTGCGATACCAGCGGGGGCTCCTGGCGGACCGGTCGGGGCTCGAGTCCGAGCGTGCTTCCTTCGACGGGACCGCGACGCTACCGCGCGTGCGACTCACGGGCGGGCTGGACTGGGACTTCGGTCGCCAAACGGCCGGCAAGGGGCATCTCACAGCCGCGGCCCCACTGTCCGGCGGACGCTGGCTCGTCTCCGCCTCGGCGAAGCGGTACATGCCCTACTTCTCCATGTCGACGATCTGGGGCTTCTTCGAGCCGGTGGCGTACCACGAGCTCATGGCGCGCGTCGGGTGGTCGGCCACCGAGGCGGTCGCCGTGTGGGCGTCCGGTGGGTGGCGGAAGTACGGCGACACCGAGACCACTGTCGTATTGGAACCGTTGCGGGACACGGGGTGGCGCGCGGAGGCCGGCGGCACATGGGGTATGGCACCGGCTTGGACGCTCAACGGTGCGTACCATCTCGAATGGGGCCCGGGCGGCTTTCTCAACTCGGCCGACTTGGCGCTCCGCTGGAGCCCCGTTCCTCGGCTCGGGGTCTCCGTCTCCGGGATGTCCTTCCAGCAGATCGAGCAGTACCGGTTGGGTGACGGGCGAGCCTGGGGAGGGGGACTCTCGGTGGACGCCGAGATCGTTCGGCGGTTGTCGCTCTTGGCGGGGGGCTCCCTGATTCGTCATGACCGAAAGGGTGATGGTGTGGAGAGCCCGTGGAATCAGGCGCGGGCGTGGACGACGCTTCGCCTGGAGGTCGGTCGAGACGCGGGTCGTGCGAACCGCTCGAGGATGCGCCGATGAGAGGCTCCCTCGTGCATCATCGGGTGGCCCGGCTCATCGCGGTCGGGGGACTCCTGGGTCTCGGCTTCGTGACGGCACTCGCGGCGCGCCAGGAGGAGCCTTTTCCTCACGAGGAGCATGCCGGGCTGTTTCCGGTCTGCACGGGCTGCCACCAGGGGATCGAGGAGGGCGACGCGCAGACTTCTTTCCCACAACCCTCCCAGTGCAGCGGGTGCCACGACGGCGGAGACATCGCCGAGGTGACGTGGGACGGACCCACGGAACAACCGTCGAACGTTCGGTTCGATCACGTGGAGCATGACCGGGAGCTCGCGCGCGCCGGCGATCCCGCGTCCACCTGCGTCTCGTGTCACGCCGACAGCGCCGGGGCACGCATGAGTGTCGAT
>JBDHDM010000273.1:0-6199 GCA_039591515.1 Gemmatimonadota bacterium
CGGACGGACACGTGCTCATGGAGGGGGTGCCAGGGCTCGCCAAGACGCTCACGGTCAAGACGCTGGCCCAGGCGATCGACACCACGTTCCGGCGGCTCCAGTTCACGCCCGACCTGCTGCCTGCCGACCTCGTCGGAACCCTCATCTACGATCCCAAGGATCAGGAGTTCAAGACGAAGAAGGGACCGGTCTTCGCAAACATCATCCTGGCCGACGAGATCAACCGATCGCCGGCCAAGGTCCAATCCGCGCTTCTCGAAGCGATGCAGGAGCACACGGTCACGATCGGTGAGAGGAGCTACCCCCTCCCGTCTCCCTTCCTCGTGCTCGCGACGCAGAACCCGATCGAGCAGGAGGGGACCTATCCGCTCCCCGAGGCGCAGGTGGATCGGTTCATGCTCAAGCTGTCGGTGCAATATCCCACCGGCGACGAGGAGCTGATGATCATGCGGCGGATGTCCGCCGGGGCGCCCGAGGAGGTGAAGCCCGTCGTGACCCCCGAAGAGGTGCTCCGCGCCCGCAAGGCGACCGAGATGATCTACATGGATCACCAGGTCGAGCGGTACATCGTCGACCTGGTGCTCGCCACCAGGGACCCGGTGGCGTTCGGGCTCGACGACCTCGCGGACCTCGTTTCCTTCGGGGCGTCGCCGCGCGCGACCATCTGCTTGGCCAGAACCGCGCGTGCCCACGCGTTCCTGCAGCGGCGAGGCTTCGTCACACCGGACGACGTCCGCGCGATGGGGATGGACGTGCTACGCCATCGGGTCCTGGTCACGTACGAGGCCGAGGCCGAGGAGGTCACCCCCGAGGACGTCGTCCGGCGCATCCTCGACCACGTCGAGGTGCCCTGACCCTCATGATGGCACGTGGCTACTCAGCCGGGGCACGGCCACGATGATCCCTCGCGAGATCCTGAAGCAGGTGCGCCGCATCGAGATCTCCACGCGCGGCCTGGTCAACGAGGTCTTCTCGGGGGAATACCACTCCGTGTTCAAGGGGCGCGGCATGAATTTCGCCGAGGTCCGGGCGTATCAGTACGGCGACGACATCAGGAGCATCGATTGGAACGTGACCGCGCGGAACGGGGCGCCCTTCGTCAAGGTGTTCGAGGAAGAGCGGGAGCTCACGGTGATGCTCGTCGTGGACGTGAGTGCCTCCGGGGAGTTCGGCAGTCGAGACAGGATGAAGGGCGAGGTCGCGGTCGAGATCTGCGCGCTGCTCGCCTTCAGCGCGATCAAGAACAATGACAAGGTGGGGCTGGTGATCTTCTCCGATCGGATCGAGAAGTTCGTCCCACCTCGGAAGGGACGTCGGCACGTGTTGCGCGTGCTGCGCGAGCTTCTGTTCCACGAGCCCGAGGGACGCCGGACGGACATCACGGCGGCGCTCGAATACCTCACGCACGTTCAGCGCAAGAGAGCCGTGACGTTCGTGGTCTCCGACTTCCAGGACCACGGCTTCGAGAAGGCGCTCGCCGTGGCCGGCCGCAGACACGACGTCATCGCGGTGCGTATGGGCGACCGTCGGGAGCAGGAGCTTCCCGAACTCGGGTACCTCGAGCTCGAGGACCCGGAGACGGGCGAACGGGTCGTGGTGAACACCTCGGACCCCAGCTTCCGTGAGCGCTTCCGGCGACAGGTCACGGGGCGCCGCGACCAGCTCGATCGGGCGCTGCGTCGCAGCAAAGTGGACGTCATCGATATCGAGTCGGGTCAGCCGTACGTCCGGCCGTTGATGCGCTTCTTCCAAGATCGGGCCCGCCGGCAATGATCGGTCGTCGTCGGTCTTTGGGTCGCGCTGGACGGATCGCGGGCGTGGGGCTGCTGGCACTGCTCGCGGGCGGGCCGCTCCAGGGACAGGCGCGGTTACGCTCCGACGTCGACACCACGCTGGTCACGGTGGGGGACCGGATCACCCTCACCGCGCGCGTCGAGCATGACGCCGGTGCGACCGTCCTGTGGCCCGACTCGCTCGATCTGGGAGCCTTCGAGGTGGTGGAAGCGCGGATCCGCCCCACGACGACCGAGAACGGCCGTACGGTGTCCACGGCCGAATTCTCGATCACGGCCTTCGAGCTCGGCGCGCTCGAGCTCCCCTCGTTCGACGTCGAGCTGCTTCACGCCGACGGTCAGCGAGAGGCTCTCGCGACCGACCGGTTCGGCGTCGAGGTCACCTCGGTCGGGTCGGACGAAGGGGGGGACATTCGAGAGATCCGCGGCCCTTTCGCGATCCCCCTCAGCGCCTTGCGCCTCACCTTGTGGGCTCTTCTTCTGGTGGTTCTCGGAGCGGCGTTGTGGGCGGCATACCGCCGGTGGCGGGACGCGCGCGTGCCTCCCGCCCCGGTTGAGATCGGGCCACCCCCACGTCCCCCCCACGAAGTCGCGCTCGAGGCGCTCGAGCGGCTCGAAGCGTCCTCACTCCTGGAGCACGGTGAGGTGAAGCAGTATCACATCGAAGCGTCGGACATCCTCCGGCGTTTCGTCGAGGCCAGCTTCGGAGTGTCGGCCCTCGAGATGACGACGTGGGAGATCATGGAGGGGCTGGATCGGGTCCAGGCGCCTGGGGAGGCGCGGGTGCAGCTTCGGCGTCTCCTCGACCAGTGTGACCTGGTGAAGTTCGCGAAAGTGCGTCCGCACGCCGACGCCTCACGGGGCATCGTCGGGCTCGGCCGGAACGTCGTCGAGCTGTCGGTCGGATGGTCGCCCCCGGGATCGATCTGGCCGCCGGCCACCGAGTCTCGCGACCGCGAGCCCGACCACCGCGAGTCGGTGACGACCGCCGTGGAGGAGGGCTGATGTTCCGCTTCGAGGACCCTGCGGTTCTGACGCTCCTCGCGCTCGTCCCCGTGCTCTTCTGGCTGCGCTACGGCCGAGGCCGCCGCGGCGCGGCGATCCGGTACTCCGCCGTCGCGGACGTGCTGGCGGCCCGAAGCGGCCGTGCCCGGGTCGCGGTCCTGTTGCCGCCGGTTCTCCGAGGTTTGGCGTTGGCGGCGCTGATCCTCGCGCTGGCGAGGCCCCAGACGGGTATCACCTCGGAGAGCGTGCGGACCGAGGGAATCGACATCGTCATGGTGCTCGACGTGTCGAGCTCGATGCTCGCCGAGGACCTCCAGCCGAACCGACTCGAGGCCGCGAAAGCCGTGGCGACAGACTTCGTCTCCGGAAGACGAAATGACCGCATCGGCCTGGTCGCGTTCGCCGGGCAGGCCTTCACACAAGCGCCGCTGACGTTCGACTATAGCGTCGTGCAGTCGCTGGCCGGGGAGCTCGAGGTCGGCATGATCGAAGACGGGACCGCGGTCGGGATGGGACTCGCGACAGCGGTGAAGCGGCTCCGGTCCTCGCCGGCCGCGTCGAAGGTTGTGGTTCTCCTCACGGACGGCCGGAGCAACCGCGGGGAGATCGGGCCGGTCACCGCGGCCCAGATGGCGCAGGCCCTCGGGGTGCGCGTGTATACCATCGGAGCGGGCTCCCGGGGTACGGCACCCGTCCCCGTCCCTGACGGCTTCGGTGGAACGCGCTACGCGAACATGCGCGTCGACATCGACGAGCCGACGCTGCAGGAGGTCGCCGAGCTGACCGGCGGGCGCTACTTCCGGGCCACGGACACCGAGAGCCTCCGCGAGATCTACGCCGAGATCGACGAGCTCGAGCGCACCGAGATCGAGGTCGAGAACTTCACGCAGTTCAGCGAGGAGTTTCCGATGCCGCTTGCTCTGGGGTTCCTCCTCCTGGTGGTCGAGATCGGCTTGTCGCAAACGGCGTTGAGGAAGCTTCCCTGATGTTCCGTTTCGAGGACCCGCAATGGCTCTGGGCGCTCCTTCTCGCCCCCCTGGTGGGCGGTCTGCTCTGGGGAGCAGCACGCCGTCGGCGTGCCGCGCTCGCGCACTTCGCCGATCCGGAGCTGGCGCGAAAGCTCACCGCGTCCGTGAACGTCGTGGCGCGCCGGTGGAAGGCCGTGCTCCGTGTCGGCGCCGTCGCCTTGTTGGCGATTGCGACGGCGCGCCCGCAGTTCGGGAGTCGTGTGGAGACGGTGCGCAGTGTCGGCCAGGACATCGTGGTCGCGGTCGACCTCTCGCAATCCATGCTCGCCGAGGACGTGGTGCCGAACCGGTTAGAGCGCGCGAGGCTCGCGATCCTCCGCCTCATGGCGGGCCTGGACGGCGACCGCATCGGGCTCGTTGCCTTCGCGGCGGACGCGTTCATCCAGAGCCCACTCACCATCGACTACTCGGCCGCGGGGATGTTCCTGGGGGCGATGCACCCCGAGCTCATGCCCGTGCAGGGAACGGATATCGGCGCTGCCCTTCGGACCTCGATGGATGCGCTGGAGGAGGGCGCCCGGGAGGCGCGGGTGCTGATTCTCGTCACCGACGCCGAAGACCACGAGGCGACGTACGGTGAGGAGCTGGCACGACTCCGCGAGCTCGGGGTTCAGCTTCACGTCGTGGTCGTGGGCTCGAGCGAGGGGGTACCGATTCCCGTATTCGATGAGCGTGGCGTCCGGACGGGCTTTCTCAGAGACGATGAGGGCAGCGTCGTCACCACGCGGGTCGGTGACGAGACGCTCGCCACGCTGGCCCGAGACGCCGGCGCGACCGTGGTCCGAGCCGGACCGGGCGGAACCGAGTTCGACGACTTCGTCGATCAGGTCGCGAGCGGCGAGGGAGAGGAGATCGACGCGCTCGAGGTGACCCGGTTCGAGGAGCAGTATCAGATCTTCCTCGGTCTGGCCTTGTTGATGCTGGTCACGGATCTTCTCCTGCCCGACCGGCGCAGGACGGAGCACGAATGGGTAGGGAGGTTCGAATGAGTCTGCGGATCTCGACGGCGGGCCGTCCGAGCCTCCTCGTGCTGGCGATCCTGGTGCTGCCCGCCGGTGTGTCGGCTCAGGCGGGGCGAGCGCAGGTCGAGGAAGGGAACCGACTGTACAGGGACGGACTCTTCGAGGAGGCCCACCAGAAGTACCTGGAGGCCCTCGCCGCGGCCCCCGAGTCACCTGTCATTCCCTTCAATGACGGCAACGCGCTGTACCAGAGCGCGGACTACGAGCGTGCGATGCAGGCCTATGAGCGCGCGATCGAGACCGGCGATCCGGCGCTGCAGAGTGCTGCATGGTACAACCTCGGAAACGCCCTCTATCGACAGCAGCAGCTCGAGCCCGCGCTCGAAGCGTACAAGCAGGCGCTCCGATTGGGCCCGGCGGATGTCGATGCCAAGCACAATCTCGAGCGCGTCCTGGAGCAGATGCAGCAGCAACAGCAACAGCAGCAGCAGGACGGCGAGGACGACGAGCAGGAGGATGACTCGCAGGACGAGCAGTCACAAGATCAACAGCAGCGGCAGGACCAGCAGCAACAGCCTCAGCAGCAGGATCCCGGCGAGGATCAGCAGGACCAACAGCAGGGCGAAGACGAGGGGGACGATCCTCCGGAGCAGCAGCCGCAGGACAACGAAGGCGAGCAGCCGCCGGAGGGGCAGCAAGGGCAGTCGCAGCAGCCGCCGGGCGAGATGACACCAGAGGAAGCCGAGCGCTTGCTCGACGCCATCGACGAGGATCCGGAAGACGTGAACCGGAAGCCGGCCCAAGCCCGAGGCCGGAGGCCGAGGAAGCCGTGGTGACACGCCCCGGCCTGACTGCGGTGCTGCTCGCGGGCGCGTCGATCTGCGCTCCGTTGGCGCCTGCGGCGCGCGTGTCCGCGCAGGCGACCTCCGCTCGTGCCTACGTGGCACCCGCCGGGCAGGTCGCCGTGGGCCGGATGTTCGTGCTCAACGTGGAGATCACCGACGCCCAATCGGTCGATCGCGAGCCGGAGCTTCCCGACGTCTCGAGCTTCGCCGAATACCTGGGGAGCAACACCCAATCGTCGATGAGTATGGTGAACGGCCGCACGACGGTGTCGTTGACCCTCCAATACCGCTATCAAGCGGTGACCGAGGGGACCTTCCGCATCCCAGCGTTCACGGTCGAGGCGGCGGGGCGCACGTTCACGACCGAGCCGATCGAAGTGAGCGTGAGTGCTGGCAGCCCTTCCTGGTCGAGTATCGGATCTGGACCCGCGTCGACGTGACAAACTTCGGAGTCACCGACGTACCGGAGCCGGAGGGCTTCTGGGTCGAGGATCTGACGCCCCCCGGGCAGCCCGAAGTCGAGCAGCGACTCCGAGACGGTGTGCAGTACGCGACCGCGCTGGTTC
>JBDHDM010000274.1:0-6019 GCA_039591515.1 Gemmatimonadota bacterium
AGGATCAGCACGGAGTGACCATCGGGGAAGGTCCACTCGTGGTACTGCGGCTTGATCTCCTCTTTGCGGATTCCCTCCGTGCGCTCGAGGCCCGCCATGTCGATCTCGTTGTCGAAGTGACCGATGTTCGCGACGATGGCTTTGTCCTTCATCCGAGCCATGTGGTCGGCCGTAATGATGTCCTTGTTTCCCGTCGCGGTGACGAACACGTCGCCGACCTCGAGAATGTCCTGGAGGCGCACGACCTGATAGCCCTCCATGCAGGCCTGGAGCGCACAGATCGGATCGATCTCCGTCACGAAGACTCTCGCGCCTTGTCCTTTGAGCGCCTGTGCGCACCCCTTGCCGACGTCACCGTAGCCGAGAACCACGGCGGTCTTGCCCGAGAGCATGACGTCCGTGGCGCGGTTCAGGCCGTCGACCACGGAATGTCGGCATCCGTAGAGGTTGTCGAATTTCGACTTCGTCACGGAGTCGTTGACGTTGATGGCCGGGAAGAGCAGCGTGCCGGCCTTCTCCATCTCGTAGAGTCGGTGGACTCCCGTCGTGGTCTCTTCGGAAACCCCGCGGACCGTGCTCGCGACCCGCTCCCATTTGCCGGGATCTTCCGTCAACGTGCGACGGAGGAGGTCGAGGATGACGCCCCATTCCTCCGGCTCGCTCTCGGCGTCGAAGGCCGGCACGTTGTCGACCGACCCGTACTCCGCGCCCTTGTGGAGGAGCAGCGTGGCGTCGCCGCCATCGTCCACGAGGAGATCCGGCCCCGAGCCGTCCGGCCACGTGAGCATCTGGTCGGTGCACCACCAGTACTCGTCCAGGGTCTCACCCTTCCACGCGAACACGGCCGAGCCTCTCGGGTCGTCCGGCGTGCCGTCCCGACCGACCACGACCGCCGCCGCGGCGTGGTCCTGCGTCGAGAAGATGTTGCACGACGCCCACCGCACGTCGGCGCCGAGGTCCGCCAGCGTCTCGATGAGCACGGCGGTCTGAATGGTCATGTGGAGGGAGCCGGCGACCTTGAGGCCGGCGAGCGGCTGGTCAGGGCCGTACTCCGCTCGGGCCGCCATGAGGCCAGGCATCTCCTGCTCGGCCAGACGGATCTCGTTGCGGCCCCATCGGACCGTTTCCGGGGATAGGTCGGCGACCTTGAAAGGCGGCCGTTCGGTCGTCGGCGTGCTCTGAGGCGGTGCCACTGCGATGTCGGTCATGGTCTCTCTGGGCTGAGGTCTGGGGGTGGTGAAGGATGATAAGGAGACAAGTGGACGCCTCAGGCTCGGGCCGAGACGAGGAAGAGTGGTGGCCCCGACGCCTGAGGGTCGGGCGGCATCGGGGCGACACGAACGGAGGCGAACCCGGCGTCGGTCAGCCAGGCGGCGACTCGTTCCGGCTCGAATCCGGGCCAAACGTGCCCCATCTCCTCTGCGTATCCGATGCCCCGGTCGTGCGCGCGCATGTCGAGGATCAGAAGTCGACCGCCAGGCACGAGAATCCGGCAGGCCTCGCGCAGGACCGCGGGCGGATCCACGACGTAGTGGAGCACCAGGCCCATGATCGCCAGGTCGACGGAGTCGTCGTCGATCGGGATCGACTCGAGGTCGCCGTGGCGAAGCTCGACGTTGTCTGTGTCCCTGAGTCGCGCCTCGGCCGTCTGGAGCATCTCGGCCGAGCGGTCGACACCGATGACCCGGCGCGCGAAGGGTGCGAGTCGCGTGGCGAGGGTGCCTGTCCCGGCGCCGAGGTCGGCCACGATCCAGCTGTTGTCCACGAGGCCGAGCAGCGGCGCCAATCCCGTGGCGGAGCCGAAGAGCGCGGCCCGCCGCTCGTCCCATCGCCCTGCCGTGGCCGCGAAGAAGGCCGAGGCGCGCATGCGGCGCTCGGCGAGAACCGCACTCGCCCGTTCCCCGTCCACCGCGAACCCACGCTCCGACTCGACGCCGTCCCGAACGATCCTCCACAGGGAGCGGGCCGGATCGTCGAGGTCCGGGCGCAGCCGGTAGTGCCGGTTCCGGCCATCGACACGGGCTTCGACCCAACCTTCGGACGCGAGCACCTTCAGATGCCGGCTGATCGTCGGCTGCGGGAGCTGAAGAACGGTACAAAGCTCACCTACGGTGAACTCGCTCCGCTCCAGCAACGCGAGTAGGCGCACTCGGGTTTCGTCGCCGAGCGCGCTGAGCCGCTCCAGGATGGGTGGCGCGATATTCATATTCATAAATGTGAATATGAATATATGAGGATAGGGCTGCGGCTCAAGAGTGAAAAACGGTAGCTTTCAAGGCTGCGATCGCCGAGCCCACCATCGGCGGCCTGTTGACCAGGAGTCAGGTTGGCCCAAAAGCACCCACCCCACAGCGACGTCGTATATCCTGCGACGATCCCCTTCGTGCTCACGCACCTCGTCTGCCTCACGGCCATCTGGACCGGCGTGCCCGCGAAGGCGCTCGTCGTCGCGCTGGTCCTGTACGTGGCTCGGATGTGGGCGATCACGGCCGGCTACCACCGGTATTTCAGCCATCGATCGTACAAGACCAGCCGAGTCTTCCAGTTCGCGATCGCCTTCCTCGGGCAAACCTCGGCTCAGCGGGGTGTCATCTGGTGGGCGGCGGTGCATCGTCACCATCATCTTCACTCGGACACCGAGCACGACGTCCACTCCCCGCGGCATCACGGCTTCTGGTACGCGCACGTGGGGTGGATCTTCAACCCGTCGAATTGGAAGCCGGACTACGGGACGGTGAAGGATCTGACACGCTACCCGGAGTTGGTTTGGCTCGACAAGAACGTGTACTTGCCGGCCATCCTGCTCGGTTTCGGTGTGTGGGCCTGGGGTGGATGGGCGATGCTCGTCGTCGGCTTCTTCTGGAGCACCGTCCTCCTCTTCCACTGCACCTTCTTCATCAATTCGTTGGCCCACGTCTCGGGGACGCAGCGATACCTCACCGGGGACGACTCCAGGAACAACTTCTGGCTCGCGCTCATCACGCTCGGTGAAGGGTGGCACAACAACCACCACCACTACCAGAGCTCGACCCGCCAGGGATTCCGGTGGTGGGAGGTGGACATCTCGTACTACGCCCTGGTCGCGCTGTCGTGGTTCCGATTGGTGTGGGACCTGCGCGCACCCCCGGCGGCGATCGTGCAGGGCGACAGCCCCGTGGGTCGGAAGGTCGTCGAGAAGGTCGCGAGCGAGCTCGCCCTGGCCTTCAACGTGGACACGATTTCTCAGGCGGTTCGAGAGGCGTGGGAGGAGTCGCATGCGTGGGAGGACCTCGCCGAGCGGGCGAGACGTGCCCGCGCTCAGGTCGAGTCCCGGCTCGCCGAGCTCTCGCTCCCTCATCTTCCCACCGTTCCCGAGCTTCGGGAAAAGGCGGAGGAGATGTTCCAGGAGTCGTCCTCTCTCGATGCCGTCGTGAACCGCGCGCACGAGCTGCTTGCCGAGATGGTCGCAGAGCGTGTGTGTGATGCGGCCCTCGCGAGGACCTGAGTCACTCGGGTCGTCCGCTTCTGCCGGATCGGCTTTTGGGCGCGAGCTTGCTCATGCCTTGGGGCCGCGGCATTCTGTCACGTTTTGACCACTCGAGGGCCGCGAGCCGCGGTCCCCGGCCACTGAACCCCTGAGCGAGCACGCGCATGGAGTCCTTCCTAAACAGCTTGCTGCAGCCGATCGTCGACTTCGCGAACACGTATATCATCGGGATCGGACCCAGCGTGGGTGGCGAGCGGATCGCGATCATGGTGATCCTGCTCCTCGGCACCGGCCTCTACCTGACGGTGCGGACCGGCTTCGTCCAGTTCACGCGCCTCGGGCACGGCTTCGGCGTCACGACCGGGAAGTACGACGATCCCGCCGACCCCGGTGACGTCTCCCACTTCCAGGCCCTGACCACGGCGCTCTCGGCGACCGTCGGCATCGGCAACATCGCCGGAGTGGCGATGGCGATTCACTGGGGTGGGCCGGGAGCGCTCTTCTGGATGTGGGTCACGGCCGTGCTGGGTATGGCCACGAAGTACTCGGAGGTCACGCTCGCGCAGAAGTATCGGATCACCGACGAGGTCGGGACGGTCGCCGGAGGCCCGATGTACTACATCGAGCGCGGTCTGGGCGAGAAGTGGAAGCCGATGGCCGTCTTCTTTGCGATCATGCTCGCCTTCACGGCCTTCTTCACGGGCAACGCCGTTCAGGCGAACACGGTGGCCGATCAGATGTTCACCGCGTTCGGGATTCCGATGATCGTGATGGGCGGAATCACGTCCGTCATCGTGGCCGCCGTCATCCTCGGTGGCATCGGGCGCATCGGACGGGTCACGGCCTTCCTCGCCCCCTTCATGGCTGCGGTGTACGTCACGGGAGCCCTCCTGATCATCGTCATGGACCTGGGCTCCGTGCCGGGTGCGTTCGCGACGATCTTCAGAGAGGCGTTCAACCCACAGGCCGGCGTCGCGGGCGTCGGGGTCGGGGTGTTCGTCGTCACGCTGATGTGGGGTGTGCGCCGCGGGCTCTTCTCCAACGAGGCGGGGCAGGGCTCCGCCCCGATCGCGCACGCCGCCGCCAAGACGGACGAGCCGGTGTCGGAGGGGGTCGTCGCGCTGCTCGAGCCCTTCATCGACACCATCGTCATCTGCTCGCTCACCGGCCTCGTGATCATCATGACCGGAACGCACTCCCAACGCTTCCCGACGGAGATCACGCTCGGGGGCGGAGACATCACCTACACGGCGGAGGTGTCGGCAGATCGCTTCGAAGGCGTCGATGCCCCGGCCGAGGTCGAGATCGCCAACGGCCGCCACGTGAACACCGGGGTCGGGGTCCCACTGGTTTCGTGGCACGAGGCGTCCGTCGACGTGCTCTACACCGACGCGGCGCAGACGCAGGCCTTTTCGGGCGTGGTGTACCCGGGTCGCGGCGAGGCCGTTGGAGCGAACGGCACGACCTACACGTCGCTCTACGGAGACGCCGTGGAGAACGGCGCGCCCGTGACGGCGGCGGCGTTTCGACAGGGCTTGGCACCGCTCGGAGACTGGGGGCATCTCATCGTGGTCCTCGGGGTGCTCCTCTTCGGCATCTCGACCGCGATATCCTGGAGCTACTACGGAGATCGGTGCGCGCACTACCTGTTCGGCCAATCGGCGGTGCTCCCGTACAAGGTGCTCTTCGTTGGTGCGCACTTCTTGGGTGCGGCGGTTCCCCTCGCGATCGTTTGGGCCCTGGGTGACGTCGCCCTGGCGATCGTGATTTGGCCCAACCTCATCGCGCTGCTCTTCCTCGCCCCGGTCGTGGTCGAGGAGACCCGCTCCTACTTCGAGCGGAAGCCTTACGAGGCGATGGCGGCGAAGAGGTCCGCGAGCGCCGCGGGCGACTGACGCTCGGCGGTGCCGCGCGAACTGGTGGGCGTTCGCGCGGTGCCGCTCAGGAGCGCGCTTCTTCGACGAGGGCGCGTGCGCGGGCGGGGTCCACGGGTTGTCCCGCGCGGCCTTCCTGCATGATGGACGAGCCTACGATGACGCCGTCCGCGGCCTCGAGCACTCCGCGCACCTCATGTACGGTGACCCCGGAGGCGACCAGTACGGGGGCGTGGGGCACCGCGGTCCGCACGCGCCCCACATCCTCGAGAGGCGTCGGTGCACCGGTTCCCCTTCCCGTGACCAGGAGCGCGTCGGCGAGGCCGCGATGCCACGTATCCGCGGCGGCGGACTCAAGGTCCGAGCCAGGCGGTGGCGTTGCGTGCTTGACGTGTACGTCGGCGAGGATCGCGACGTCGGCCTCGAGCGCCCGCCGGAGCCGGAGCGTCTCCGAGGCACGGCCCTCGAGAAGCCCCTGGTCCGTGAACATCGACCCGGTGTGGACGTTCACCCGCACGAAGGCGGCTCCGGCAGCGACGGCAACCGCCAGCGCGGCGGTCGCGTCGTTGCGTAGCACGTTCACACCCACAACGCGGGGTACCGCCAGACGCACGGCTGCGGTCGCAGCGGTCATCGCGGCCACGGTTTCGGGGGGGACGCTCGCGGCGTAGAAGGGCAC
>JBDHDM010000275.1:0-6001 GCA_039591515.1 Gemmatimonadota bacterium
CCTCGATGCGGCCAAGGGGTCGGGTGCACCGCGCGACGTTGTCTGGATGCTCGACTACCTCTTCTCGACGGTGCTGGATGGCCGAAACACGCACCTGGCTGACGGGGTGCAGCGCGCCCTCGGACGCGAGCCACGCGACCTCGCCATGCCGGGAGCCACGGACGCGATCCGTGCCTTCGTCGAGCGTGCCAAGCGTCACGGTGCTCGGCGCTTGGTGCTGCTGTCCGGTCGCGGCGAACCCGAAGCCCAGGCCTGCGAGCGCATCGTCCAGGAGAGTGGCCTCGAGTGGACCGTGGTGCGCGCGAGCTGGTTCTTTCAGAACTTCTCGGAGGGCGCCTTCACGGAGATGGTCCTCGCCGGCCGGATCACCCTTCCCGCCGGAGACACGCCCGAGCCGTTCGTCGACGTGGACGACATCGCGGACGTCGCGATCGCCGCACTCTCGGAGCCCGGCCACGCAGGCCAGGTGTACGAAGTGACCGGCCCGCGCCTCATGACCTTCACCGACGTCGCCGCCGGCCTGTCCGAAGCCACCGGGCGAACCATCGAATTCGAGGAGGTGCCGCATGGGGCCTTCCTCGATGCGGCCAAGGGGTCGGGTGCACCGCGCGACGTTGTCTGGATGCTCGACTACCTCTTCTCGACGGTGCTGGATGGCCGGAACGCGCACCTGACTGACGGGGTGCAGCGCGCCCTCGGACGCGAGCCCCGCGACCTTGCCGAGTACGCCTGCGGCGTGGTCTCAGCCGGCGGGTGGCCGTCGTGACGCCGGGAGTCGTGGCGCTGTCCACAGCCACGCTCCTGGTGTCGCTCGTGGCCGGGTTTCTCTTCGCGTTTGCGGTCGTCGTGATGCCCGGGATCCGCGAGCTCGACGACGGCGACTTCATTCGCGCCTTTCAGCGCATCGACGGGGTGATCCAGGCCGGCGATCCACTTTTCGGGCTCGTGTTCATCGGATCGATTGTGTCCTTGATCGCCGCCGTCGTCCCGGGTGCCTTTGCCCTCGCCGGGCTCGAGCGTGCCCTGCTGCTCGCGGCAGGGGCGATCTACGTCGCCGGTGTGCTCATCCCGACGGGGATCGTCAACGTCCCGCTGAACAACGAGCTGCAGCGCCTCGACGTCGAGGCTCTGGGTACCGCAGAGCGGAATGCGGCGCGCGAACGCTTCGAGCCGCGCTGGAATCGATGGAACCGGATCCGGACGGCCCTTGCCTGCGTGTCGGCGGCGCTCATGACGTGCCTGCTGATCCTCTGACGATCCATCCCCGCCGTCTCAACTCAGGAGGATATCCGTGTCCGACCGTGCGCAGGATCTCGTGCGTCGACTCTTCGACGTCATCAATGGCCAGGAGTACGAGGCGCTCCCGGAGGTGGTCTCACCCGACTACGTCTACCGGGCGCCCGGTGAGGAAGTCAGGGGGGTCGAGGGCCTTCGCGGACTTCTGGCCGCCTACCATCGAGGCTTCCCCGACCTGGAACTCGTCATCGATGACATGTTCGGAGAGGGGGACAGGGTCGCGACTGCCTTCACATTCAACGGCACTCACCTCGGGGAGTTGATGGGGGTTCCCGCGACGGGCAGACGCGTGTCCGTGAGCGGAACGATCCACAGCCGTGCGAAGGAGGGGCGCATCGTCGAGGAGTTTGAGCTGCTCGACCTGGCGACGATGTACCGGCAGCTGGGGCTCGTGGAAGGCGAGGAAAGGGATGCGGACCCCGACGGGCTCCGCTCACGACCTTCGATAGAACAGCAGACGCACGAACACCAGGGCAGCCTGCGCGAGAAGCATGAGCAGGGTGCCGATGTAGAAGCTCGACTTGTTCTCCAGCGGAACGATCAGGACACAGATCGCCAGTGCCAGAGACGCCAAGATCTGTGAGCCCTGGAACGTGACGACGCGCGCCGGGAAGAGGTCGGGGTAGTCTCGTCTCAGCGACAGGGCCCTGGCGAGGTAGGACGTGAGCACGGTCGTATGCGTCACCGCCAGGATGCCCAGGATCGTCCACGCCGTGTCGTCCGACATCGATCCCGTGAGGAGGGCGTTGGGCACGAGCGCCAGAAACAAGGCTCCCAGGCTCGTATAGAGAAGGAACGAGAGTCGGACCTGCTCGGGTGGTGCGAAGGACTCCGAGCGTGTCAGCGCGACGAAGACACCCGCGAACCCCGCGAGCCCGATCGCAACCTCGGCGATGGCGTCCAGGCCATTCAGACCCGTGCCGACCTCGGCCGCGGTCACTGACCCGCGGCGACGAGTTCCCAGAACTCAGACCGGTCGTTGGTGCGCGGGAACGGTTCGTCCGGGACCTCCGCCCCGAGGAAGTCGCACAGGGGGCCCCACCCCTCGGTCACCTGGTAGACCAGAAGCCGGTCCTCCGGAATCGTTTCCTTTACCGCCTCGTTGTGGGCTACGAAGCCCTCCATGAGGGCGGAGACATCGAGCCCATCCGGAAAGCCGGATCTCTCGATGACGCCGGCCGCCATGTCGAGCCAGGGCCTGATGTCGTCGGGAGCCTCCGCCCTTCCGGCCAACAACTTGTAGATGGTGTGCGCGAAGCTGTCGGCCCAGCTCTC
The DNA here is from genome assembly GCA_039591515.1 of Gemmatimonadota bacterium. Lineage (GTDB taxonomy): Bacteria > Gemmatimonadota > Gemmatimonadetes > Longimicrobiales > Gaopeijiaceae > UBA2589. The sequence continues at coordinate 2,572 of JBDHDM010000275.1, forward strand.
GGGGCTTCGTGTCGAAAGGACGAATCTGGCGTCCGGGAAGGCCGTGCTCAGCTCGCGGAAGAACCCCGCGGTCGGCCAGTCGACGGCACTCGCGTACCCATCGTAGACGGCGGCCCAATCGGCTTGCCCGTTCAGGGCGGACACCCACAGCGGGAGCTGTGTCGGTCGATTGTGGAGGACCTCTTCCATGTGATGGCACGGGCCGAAGCCTAGACGATTGATGGCAAGCTTGAGGGAGTACGTACCCGTCCGACCAATGCCTGCGCCGATCACCTTCATATGGATCTAGCCGTCCGCTGTGATTGTGGCTCGCCAGGGGCGATGAGCCGGCATGATATCGTGGTCAGGGGTCGGGCGCACGGGACCCTCGTACGCAATTGGTGCCGGTGGGAGAGGGCCGCTGTCTACCGCTTGACCAGGACGTACACGTCTCCGTTGCCGGCCAGGGTCAGCGTGCCGTCGATCAGCGTGCCGCTGGCCGAACTACTATCGAACACCGTGACAACCGTGATGAGCGCGCCGTTGGCGCTCCAAGAGCAGCCTTCCTCGGTATCCAATGTGACGCTCTCGCTCTCCGTCGTCCCCGTAACCCTGCACGTACTGTCGTCGTTCAGTTGCAGATCGACTGCCGTCATCTCCGAGCCCTCAACGTCGAAAGGAGGGGGCTCATCATTGTAGGTCTGCAAGGTGTAGAACCCAGGGGTGGCATCAGCGCACGAGGCGAGCACCAGCAGCAGCGGACACAGCGCTACGTACAGTCGGCTCACTGCGGCCTCCTTGGAACAGGGTCGTGTGGATCGAATGGGGTCAGTTGAGCGAAGACAGGCGGGAGGCACAACAGCGCACGGGCGTGGCGCAGTCCGGTAGCCACCTGCATTGGTTCTTGCACAGTCTTGGGATCGCTCGCGGATGGAGAGCGTGAGTCGCATCTTCTCCGCATGTCTTCTGACCCCATCACGCGACTCAACGCAGCCCTGGAAGGCCGCTACCACATCGAGGGCGAGCTCGGCGAGGGTGGGATGGCCACGGTCTACCTCGCCGACGACCTGAAGCACGAGCGGAAAGTCGCCCTCAAGGTCCTCAAGCCGGAGCTCGCCGCCGTCGTCGGTGCGGAGCGCTTCCTCGCCGAGATCAAGACCACGGCGAATCTGCAGCATCCGCATATTCTACCGCTGCACGACTCGGGTGAGGCGGACCGCTTCCTTTTCTACGTGATGCCGTACGTCGAGGGCGAGACGCTCCGCGACCGGATCGATCGGGAGCGCCAGCTCCCGGTGGACGAGGCGCTCGGGATCGCGACGGCCGTGGCCAATGCGCTCCACGCCGCCCACGAGAAGGGCGTCATCCATCGCGACATCAAACCGGGCAACATCCTGATGAGCCGGGGCGAGCCGCTCGTGGCCGACTTCGGGATCGCGATCGCGGTCAGCTCCGGCGGGAGCGGCCGTCTGACGGAGACGGGCCTGTCACTCGGCACGCCGTACTACATGAGCCCGGAACAGGCGACCGGCGATCAGGTGATCGGTCCGGCGAGCGACACCTTCGCGCTCGCATGCGTGCTGTACGAGATGCTCATCGGGGAGCCGCCGTATCCGGGCAGCACGGCTCAGGCGGTCCTGGGCAAGATCATCCAGGGGGTGCCGGTGTCGGCGACGGCCGTCCGCCGCTCGGTACCGGCCAACGTCGACGCCGCGATCCGCAAAGCGCTCGAGAAGCTGCCGGCCGACCGCTTCACCGGCGCGAACGACTTCGCGAAGGCGCTCGCGGATCCGGGGTTTCGTCACGGTGCCGACGACTTCACCACCAGCGGGGGGGCTGCCGGCCCCTGGAATCGCCTCTCCGTCACGATGACGGCTGCCGCCGTGCTCTTCGCCCTCACCACCGTGGGCTCGTGGATGTGGCCCGATCCCTCTCCGCCCGCGCCGGTGGAGCGCTTCGCCGTCCCATTCCTGGAAGGCGAGGAACCGGACGGTACCGGTGTGGCCAACTTCAGCCTTTCTCCGGACGGCACGACCCTCCTGTACATGCAGGTGCCGCCCGGTGGACCGGTCCTCATGGCCCGCCGGTGGGACGCGCTCGAGGCAGCGCCCATTCGGGACGGTACGGGCGGCTTCCAGATGGCGATCTCGCCTGACGGACTCGACTTCGCATTCTGGACAGACGGCGCGATCAAGGTGGCCGCCTTCGCGGGTGGTCCCGTCCAGACGCTGGTTCGTGGCCTCTGGCCGACGTGGGGGGACGACGGCTTCATCTACTTCACCCAGGAGTCGGGCGAAGTGGCGCGGATCCCGTCGCGAGGGGGTGCGGTCGAGGTGATCAGCGCGCTCCAGGAGCGTGACACGCAGCACCTCGTCTGGGACGTTCTCCCGGGTGCCCGGGGGGCGTTGATCTTCGACAACGGCCGGGGCGAGGTCCGGGCGCTCGATCTGCGGAGCGGCGAGATGACCTCGCTGGTGCAAGGCCGGCAACCCCGTTACGTGAGCTCCGGCCACCTCGTCTATCGGGAGGAGAATGGCAGCATGATGGCCGCCTGGTTCGACCCTGACCGGATGGAGCTGCTGGGCGTCCCCGTCTCCGTCATGGATGGCCTTCAGGCGTGGACCCTGTCGGACGACGGGAGGCTCTTCTACAGCTGGGGCGGCGGGGCCGGAGTGGACGGCCCGGTGCTGCACCTGGCCTGGGTCGATCGCACGGGTGAGGTGACCGTCGTCGACCCGGACATGACGTTCACGCGGGGCGCGGATCAGGGGTTTTCCTTGAGCCTGTCCCCCGACGGCTCGACGGTGGCGTTGCGGGAGTTCAACCAGGGCGGGTACGACATCTACCTCAAGGAACTCGATGCCGGAGCGCATCGGCGCCTGACGTTCCACGAGGCCCACGACAAGATGCCCGTGTGGGAGCCCGGGGGTGAGAACGTCACCTTCCTCTCGGACCGCAACGGCAGCTTCGACGTCTGGTCCCGCGCCGCGGACGGCACCGGCCAGCCGGAACTGCTCCTCGACGCCGAGGAGAATCTGGAGCGGGTGGAGTGGAGCCCCGACGGTGAGTGGCTCCTGCTCTGGACGGTGCGCGACGACATCCTGAGGTTCCGTCCCCGTCAGGACAGCGTCGCTTCGCCACTGTTCGACGGGCCTCAAATCGAGATGGACCCGGCGATTTCTCCGGACGGGCGGTGGATCGCTTACGTCTCGCGAGAGACCGGGACGAATCAGGCGTATGTGCAGTCCTTCCCCGACGTCACCGGGGCCAGGTACCAGGTCTCCACCATCGATGCCCGGCTTCCGAAGTGGGCACACAGCGGACGAGAGCTCTTCTATCAGGACTCCGGGGCCCGGCCGGGGACCTGGGTGGTCGAGGTGGAGGCGACGGATGTGTTCCGCTACGACGCGCCGACGCCGCTCTTCGCCGCCCCGCCGGGCTGGCCCGGCTC
>JBDHDM010000276.1:0-5986 GCA_039591515.1 Gemmatimonadota bacterium
TGAGCTCCGCTTGCAGGTCGTGGTCCGTTTGGCCGCCCTCACCCCCTCGCGACGCCTCCCCGGCGTCCTCGCCCCCGGGGACCGGCTCGTCGACAGACGTCTCCTCGGTCTTGTTCTGCGACGGCGTCACGTCCGAGGCGTCTCCCTGCGCTGCCACGTCTTCGACGCCGGTGTCCTCATTGTCGCGTGCCGATTCGCTCATGTCGTGATGCCGCCGTTGCAGTGGAGGGGCCGCCGCGTCCAGCGGCCGGGCCCACAAAGATACAACCGAGCCGGTTCCGGGTTCAGCCCCGAGACTCGGCGCGAAGCCGCCGGTACAAGGACGCGAGCGCGGATTGGGCCGCGCGGGCCCGCACTGCGTCCCGGTTTCCGGCGTACCGACCCAGAAACGCTTCGGTGTGACCGTCGAGCGTGACCCCGATCCATACGGTCCCCACCGGCTTCTCCGGGCTTCCGCCCCCGGGCCCCGCGACACCCGTGACCCCGATGCCCGCCTCGGTGCCGAACCGTTCGGCGACCCTGGCGGAAAGCTCCCTCGCCACGCGCTCTGATACCGCACCGTCCCGATCGAGCGCCTCTCGAGAAACGCCGACGAGCTGCACCTTGCTCTCGTTGGAGTATGCGATGACACCGCCCTCGAACGCCTCGGACGATCCCGGTACCGATGTGATCCGTTCGCCCACCAGTCCGCCGGTGCAGCTCTCCGCGACGGACAGGGTGCGCCCGCTGCCGACCAGCTCGGAGACGACCGCTTCCGCGAGATCGCCGCTCGGCGCCTCGAAGCGCCACGGCTCGAGCACGTCCGCGACCCCGGCGAACCACGCGTCGAACCGCTCCTCCGCACGCTCTCGCGACCCGCTCCGGACCGACAGGCGGAGGTCGACACCCAGAAGATCCGGCAGGTAGGCGAGGTCGACACCCTCCCGTAGGTCGAGGGGCAGCTCGGCCAGCCTCTTCTCGAGGGCCTCGGCGAGCTTCGTCTCGAAGAGACCGGTGGTGTGGATCAGCCTGTGATGGAGCCGCTCTCGATCGATCCCGAACAGCCGGTCGAGCTCGGAGGCGAAGTCCCCGGCGAAGATCGCCCGGAGCTCTCGTGGCACCCCTGGGAAGAGGGCGATCGTGGCCCCGGCCGCGTCGATCACGAGCCCCGGCGCCGTACCCTTCGGATTTCGGAGGACGCGGGCACCCTCCGGCACCTCGTACTGCCCGACGCTCAGAGTAGGCACCTGGTCCAGCCCGGCCGCCCGGAAGCGCGCCTCCACGTCTCGCCGAGCCGCGTCATCGACGACCATGGGCCGCTCGAGGTGGGCCGCGACCGCCGCCTTGGTGCGATCGTCCGGGGTCGGCCCGAGCCCTCCGGTCACCACCACGAGCTCCGCGATGCCGACGGCCTCCGCAAGTACCTCCCGGATGTCCTGATCGACGTCACCCACCGTGTACCTTCGGACGACGGGGATGCCTCGTGAGGCCAGCTCTCGACCGAGCCAGGCGGCGTTCGTGTCGACCGTCTGGCCGAAGAGGAGCTCGTTTCCGACCGTGACGATCGCTGCCCGCACCCCGGGGCCGGATACCATCGCGGTAGCCGCGGTCAGTCCTGCACGCCGACGACGCGCCGATAAGACCACAAGTAGTCGAGCATCGAATACACCGTCAGCACGATCGCCGCGAAGAGTGTGACCCCGACCCACGCTTGCACCACGACCGAGGACAGCGTCCAAAGGCCCCCGGACCAGGCTCGCGCGGTCGCGACTTCGATCAGCGGGTACCACAGCAGAAGCCCGCCAATGAAGAACATCTGGAACATCGCCTTGCGCTTGCCCGAGCGACCGGCCGCGATGATGACCCCACGCCCGGCCGCATAGCTGCGGAACAGGGTGATGAAGAGCTCGCGGCCGAAGATGACCACCAACACCCACATGGGAAGCGGACCCAACCAGGGGACCCCATCGAGCGGGCCACCCCGGTGCGAGATCAAGTAGAAGGGGATCAGCGTCACGACGAGCAGGAGCTTGTCTGCGATCGGATCGAGCAGCTTGCCCAAGTCCGTGATGAGGTCGTAACGACGGGCGAGCCAACCATCCCAGACATCCGAGAGTCCCGCCGCCACGAAAAGGACGAACGCACCGAATCTCGCGCCCACACCCGGCGAGACGGCCAGCCAGAAGATCACCGGGCAGGTCGCGATGCGGACCACCGTAATGACGTTCGGGAGGTTCACGCGACTGTCGGTCATCACACCGCTCGAACGGTCGGGCGGTTTCATGGATGCCGCCTCAGGAGAGGGTCTCGACGACCGCCTTGCTCACGGAGGAGAGCGTCTCGATGACGCCCGTCCCATCGATCGCCGTCGCCTCGAAGTCCGGCACACCCATGGGGTTGATCTGGGCCCGCAGGTCGTCGCGAGAAAGGATGTTGTCCATGTCCCGCTTGTTGTACTGGATCGCGAAGGGGATCGTCTCGAGGTCGTACCCGTACGTTTCGAGATTCTCGTACAGGTTGTGCATGGACTCGATGTTGGCCTCGGCCCGAGAAGCCTGGGAATCCGCGACGAAGACGAGGCCGTCGACCCCTTTGAGGATGAGCCGTCGGCTGGCGTTGTAGTACACCTGTCCCGGCACCGTGTACAGGTGGAAGCGCGTCTTGAAGCCACGCACCTCCCCCAGATCGATGGGCAGGAAGTCGAAGAAGAGCGTTCGCTCCGTCTCCGTGGCCAGCGAGATCATCTTCCCTTTGGTCTCGGGATTCACCTTGGAGTAGATGTACTCCAGGTTCGTCGTCTTTCCGCCGAGGCCGGTGCCATAGTAGACGATTTTGCAGTTGATCTCACGAGAGGCGTAGTTGATCATCGACATGGGTCGACGCTACCTCCCCTCGTGTCTGATTCGTGCGGGCACGGAATCTCCGATCGATGCCGGTAGGTATGGCTCGCGATGCAGCGAATCCGGGCTGCAGAAGCCATCAAGAGAGTTCAAGTCGAAACTTCGGCCTGCCCGGCGGCAGTTGCAAGGTCATTCGGTCAGGCGTGTCCTGCCTGCCCTTCGATCCGAAGGCGCTCCGCGTCGTCCAGCATGCGGTCCACGATGGCCTGTGCCCGCTCCCGCAGCATCCTCCGAGGCTCCCAGGCGATGAAGTCACGGAGCAGCCGGATGAGGTCGACGGACGCCGGCTCGCGGCTGATGTGGCCGAGCGCCGCGAGCCGCTTGAACGCCCTCGGGCTGAACAGGTCGCGCTGATGACGGCTGATCTGCCCACGAATGATCACGGCTGCGATCGCGCCCGCGGCCGCGGCAGCCAGCACGGTCAGGCCGGCCGCCCGAACTCTCCGTTCCATCATCACATTTCCCGTCTTCCGGCCAACGCCTGAGCGATCGTCGTACCATCAACGTATTCGAGATCACTCCCCACCGGAATGCCGCGCGCCAGCCGCGTTACACGTGGTCCCAACGGCCGAATCTCGTGTTCGAGGTAGACCGACGTTGCCTCACCCTCCACGCTGGCGTTGGTGGCCACGATCACCTCCCGGATCTCGCCACCCGCGGCGTCGATGCGCCCCAGCAACGAAGTCACGTTCAACTCTTCCGGACCGATCCCGTCCAGGGGTGAGAGACGCCCTCCCAACACGTGGAAGAGCCCACGGAACTGCCCCGTACGCTCGATCGCGCCGACCTCGTACGCCTCCTCGACGACGCACAGCACCGATCGGTCCCGGCGCGGGTTCGTGCAGATCTCGCACATCTCGTGCTCCGAGAAATTTCCGCAGACCTCACACTTGCGGACGTTGTCGGCGAGGTCGACGAGCGCACGCGACAACCTGCGAGTGTCCTCCTTCTGCCCCTTCAGCAGGTGATGCACGAGTCGGAGCGCCGTCTTGGAACCCACGCCCGGCAGGCGTGCGAACTCGTCCGTGAGTCGATCGATCGCGGACACGGTGGCTGGACCTCAGAAGAGCTTGGGTAGCCCGGGGATACTCATCGGCAATCCCCCGGTGGCCTTTCGCATCTCCTGCTCGTATTCGGCCTGCGCCTTCGACTGAGCCTCGGTCGTCGCCGCCAGGACCAGATCCTCGAGCATCTCCACGTCGCGCGGATCGACACACATCGGGTCGATCTGCACGCGCCGCACCTGCCCCTTGCCATCCACCGTGACGGTCACCATTCCACCGCCGGACGATGCCGAGATCGACTTCGCCTCCAGCGACTCCTGCAGCTGCGTCATGCGGGCCTGCAGCTGCTGAGAGAGCTGCATGAGCTGAGAGAGATCGGTCATCCGCTTGTGGGGGCTCGGGGTGGGGGCCGACGGCCTTTCGGGAACGTCCCCGATCAGTCCATCAGCTCGAGGTCGAGTTCTTGTACAGCCCGCTCGAGGCGCGGTTCCTGGCGGTACAGGGCGCGGAGCGTGTCCTCCCGGACCTCCTCTCGGGTGACGCGGCTGGGCGAGGAGTCCGATTCCCCGGCTGCTTCCACGACGATGTCGGGACGCCGGCCGAGGTGCGGGGTCATACCCTCCGAGAGCGCGTCCAGGACCGGTGCGGGGGACAACCGCTCGTAGCCCGGACCCGGAATCGGTTGCACGCGGAGCGCGCCATCGTCGGAAACACGAACGACCGCGGAGCGAAGGAAGGCTCCGAGGCCCGAGGGGACTCCCACGCCCCTCTCGAGGTACCGGTGCCAGGCTTCGACGATGTCGTCGGTCGGGAGTATGGGTGTGATCGGGGCTGCGTCGGACTCGCTGGCCGCTTCCTCGGAAGCTTCCTCCTCGGACGATGGTCGGGTCCCCGCCGGGACCTGTTCACCGACGCTCGGTGATGCAGTCCGTGGCGTGGGGGCAGCACCCGTCGTCGGCGTCGGGGCGCCGCCACCCGCTCCCGAGCCGGCACCCCCGGACGGCTCCGGAGCACCGCCGAGCGCGCCGATCAGCTCTTCCAGCGTCACCGTCCGATCGAGGTAGCTCATGCGGAGCAGGAGCATCTCCACAGGCAGGCGCGGGTTCGGGCTGCGTCGCAACGTGCCCTGGCTCTCGAGCTCGGCCGCCGCCGAGAGCATCCGGACGAGATCACCGGGCTCGAACGCTCCAGCACGCTCCAGAAGCTGGGCTCGAACGTCTTCCTGAACGTCGATCTCCGCCTCCGGCGACAGCCGCAGCCGCAGGAGAAAACGGAGCACGTCCAGAAGGCCGTGGTAGAACTCGACGAGGTCGTAGCCCTCGTCGACCAGCTCTTCGACGAGGCCGAACACGGCGTCGTGGCGATCCTCTCGCAAGATGTCGAGCAACTCGAGATACCGGTCCTCCTCCACCAACCCGAGCACGCGCCGCACGGCCTCTACGTCCACGGAGCCACCCGTGAGGGAGAGGACCTGGTCCAGCAAGGAGAGTGCGTCGCGCATGCCCCCGTCCGCCTTTCGGGCGATGAGCCGGAGGGCGTCTTCCGGTGCGGAGGCGTCTTCCCCCTGGAGCACGCGGGCCAGCTGGGCGACGATGTCCGAAACCCCGATCCGGCGTAGGTCGAAGCGCTGACACCGCGACATGATCGGCGCCGCCGCCTGCTGGATCTTCTGCGGCTCGGTGGTGGCGAAGACGAAGATCACCCGGGGCGGTGGCTCTTCGAGGATCTTGAGGAGCGCATTCCACGCCTCGCGCGTGAGCATGTGCGCCTCGTCGACGATGTAGACCTTCGTACGACCATCCGCCGATGGGGCGTACATCGCCCGCTCTCGCAGATCGCGCGCGTCGTCGACCCCGCGGTTCGACGCCGCGTCGATCTCCACGACGTCGAGCGCCGTGTGACCGCCCCAGATGCGTGTGCAGCTCTCGCACACCCCGCACGGCTCCCCTTCCTCGGTCCGGTCGGGGCAATTCAGCGCCATCGCGAGCACCCGGGCCAACGTGGTCTTCCCGACACCTCGGGGCCCGCAGAACAGGTAGGCGTGACCCACGCGGTCGGTGGCCACGGCTCGACGAAGCGTCTCGGAGACGTGTACCTGCGTCG
>JBDHDM010000277.1:0-5975 GCA_039591515.1 Gemmatimonadota bacterium
GATCGATCACGAGTCCAACCACATGGAGAACGTGACGATCTTCGACTCCAACGACCCGATGCGGCAACGCACGACGTACGCCCGGGCCGGGGAGATGGCCTTCAACGCCGCGCGTACCGACCTGTACCTGACCCTTCGCGACGGAGTCGTGCACGAAGTGCAGAAGGACCGTGACGGAGGCTTCCAGCGCCTCTTCTTCCAGGAACAGATCGTCCCGCTCCGTGATGTCGGCAACGAGCTCGATCGGCGCCTCGGTGGCTCCGATCGCTCGGACCGGGAAATGGGCTTCGCGCTGCTCCGTGAGAACGCCACGAGGCGCGAGCATCAGCTCGACTCCCTGATTGCGGAGAGTCGGGGCGCAAATCTGGAAGCCGTGGCGTTGGCGCTGAACCGGCCGGTGCAGAGAGACTCCGCAGCCCTGGCCGCGGAGGAGCGGCGGGCCCGCGCGGGCGTGATCCGCGGCACGTATCTCAGTCGGGACCACTCGTCCCAACAGATCGTCGCCGGGTCCCGGGCACGGGCTGCCCGGGGATCGGCGCTTCAGCAGTCGATCAACCGCTTCAAGGTCGAGATCCACAAGAAGTGGGCGCTCGCCATCGCCTGTCTCGTCTTCGTGCTCATCGGTCCTCCGCTGGCGCTGCGCTTCCCCCGGGCCGGAGTCGGCTTCGTCGTAGTCGCTTCGGCTGCGGTCTTCTTCGTGTACTGGATCGGGTTGCTGGTCGGCGAGGCTCTCGCCGACCGACGGGTCGCCGATCCGGCCATCACGATGTGGCTGAGCAACCTCATCTTCCTGGGAATCGGGATCGCGCTCCTCCGGACGATGGGACGGTCGGCGGGCACCAACCGCGGTGGCGGGGGCTTCGGTGAAGCGATGTCCCGGTTCTTCGGAACGGGTCAGACCGAGCCGGAGACACCCTGATGGTGCGCATCCTCGATCGGCTGGTGTTCTGGACCTTCTTGCGGCTCTTCGTGCTGGTCGTGGCCGCGGCCCAACCGCTCTTCATCATCGGCGACGTCGGCGAGAACCTCGACGACTACATCGACCGCGGGCTCACCGGCGCGGAGGTCGTCCAATCCTACGTCTACATGGTCCCCCTCTTCATCCAATGGACCTTCCCGCTCGGAGCCTTGCTCGGGACCGTCTTCACCGTCCACAGGATGACCGCGCACCGCGAGGTCGTCGCGGCCAAGGCGGGGGGCATTTCGTTTCACCGGCTCTTCTTCCCTCTCCTGGTCGCCGGCGTCGGGCTGACCGGTGTCGCGTTGGGCCTGTCGGAGCTCGTGCCCCGCTCCAACAGGATCGCCGCGCAGATCCAACGCGCCGAGACGCCGGGTCGCTCCTGGCGCTCCGACTTCGTGTACCGCTCCGAAGAGGGCGTGACGTGGCAGGTCGAGCGCTTGACGGCGGCGGACGGCAGGATGACCGGAGTCATCCTCGAACGGCCCCCGGCGCACGCACGAGGCGGCCTGCACCTGGTCGCCGAGGCCGGCAGCTACAGTCCGGACGAAGGGTGGTCACTCGCCCAGGGCTACCTGAGGCGGCTCCACCGCGACACGGTGATGACCACGCTCGAGTTCGACCGGCTGACCATACCGACCCTCACCGAGAGACCCGACGAGCTGCTCGAGGTGCCTCCTGAGCCCGAGGAGATGACCTACGCCGAGATCGATCGATTCGCGAAGATCATCGAGCGCTCCGGAGGGGACACGAACGAGCTGCTCGTGAAGAAGGAGCAGAAGATCGCCATCCCCGTCATGACGTTGGTGATCATCCTCTTCGGCGCCCCGTTGGCCACCAGCAGCAAGCGGGGCGGAGCCGCCTACGGGATCGGGCTCTCACTCGCCACCGTCCTCGTCTTCATGATGCTGCTTCGCGTGGCAGGCGCGCTCGGCGAGGCCGGCGCCATGTCGCCGGCGCTTGCAGCCTGGCTCCCCAACATCGTATTCGCGGTGGCGGCGGTGTTCTTCACCGTGCGCGTTCGAACGTAGCGAGCAGCCTCGGGCTCAGGGCGCCGTCGAGGACCTCCTCCACAGGACCCCGGAGAACCAAGCCGAGCGACTCGCCGACGAAGACCTCGAGCGTCCCCCCCGGCATCTCGACACGTACCGGACCCGGGGGCGTCCGCCCGGTGACCACCATGGCCGCAGCCACCGCGCACGCGCTGGTGCCAGACGCCTCGGTTCGACCCACACCCCTCTCCCAGACGAGCGCTCTGCACACCCCACCCTCATCGGTCCAAGCCAGTTGTACGTTGGCTCCGAACGACAGCGCGGGGTGTGAAGCGAGAAACGGCCCGATCTCGGCCAGCCGCCGTTCCGACAAGGCCGTTCGCTCCGGCACGAGTACGACCATGTGCGGGTTTCCGACGGACACCGGTACCACGGTGAGCTCGCCTGCATCGGGCGCTCGCATGAGCCATGCGTGGGGAACCGCACCGGCCACTGCCCCCGACCCGGCCGGTCCCGTGGCACCGGACACCGCGCTGGGGTCGAGGCCGACGGCCGCCGGCCCGACGGACGCCTGCCCCATCTCGACCGAGATGTCGTGCACCGGCCCCGCGCGCCCGTGGAGCACCATCGAGACCTCGTCTCCTCCCACGCGTACGTCGATCCGGCGCAGCGTCGGTGTCGATCGTGCGAGATAGGAGCCGAGGATCCGCAGGCCGTTCCCGCTCCTCTCGAATTCTCCTCCATCGGGGTTGTACATGCGCAGCGCCACCGAGGCCTGATCCTCGGACACCGAGCTCGCTCCGTCGAGGAGGGCCACCACGCCGTCCCCGCCGACTCCCCGGTGGCGATCGCAAGCACGCCGGACGTTGGCCGGCGTCGCGAGCCAATCTTCGCCCTCCTCGAAGACCAGGTAGTCGTTGCCGAGGCCGTGCGCCTTGTAGAAGGAGCGCGACAAAGCCGGCCGCGGAGGCCAACGAGTCATGATGGGCCAGGTCGAAGCGAATGGAACGGACCCCACGACTCGAGCTCACGAGACCTGCCGCGGCCCGGCGCCGAAGGGCGGCTCGGCAACGTAGACGATGCTCCGGACCGGGCCAACGTCAGGATCACTGGAAGATTGCTGGGCACGAGCGTACCTTCGAAAACTGAAGAGTGGGCGATTTACGGCGAATTGCGGCCCCCGGACGGTACTGCCGGTACCTCCGGCGAAACAGCTAAAAAGCCAAGGCCCCATCGCGCTGCGACGCGACGGGGCTTTGCGATTGGAGGGTGAGATCGGTGCGTGAAGATGCGGGGGCGCGGACCAGGGCCGACCGAATTCGGCTCCTCGACGAAGCCCTGAGACAGAGGATCCTCGTCATCGATGGTGCGATGGGGACGATGATCCAGCGACACGGGCCCACGGAAGACGACTTCCGCGGCGAACGGTTCGCGGACGCGCCGGGGTCGCTCTTCGGTGCGAACGACCTACTCTCGTTGACGCGCCCGGACATCATAGGCGCGATCCACGAGGAGTATCTTACCGCCGGCGCCGACCTCATCGAGACGAACACCTTCTCGGCCAACCGGATCTCACTGGCCGACTACGGGCTCGAGGAGCACGCGGAGGAGCTGAATCGGGCAGCAGCCGAGGTGGCGCGCGTAGCCGCCGACGCGGTCGAGGCCCGACAGCCGGACCGAGTTTGCTGGGTCGCCGGTGCCTTGGGACCGACCACCCGCTCCGCCTCCATCTCGCCGGACGTCGGCGACCCGGGGGCCCGAAACGTGACCTTCGACCAACTCGTGGACTCCTACTCGGAGCAAGCGCGGGGGCTCCTGGACGGGGGTGCCGACGTGCTCCTCGTCGAAACCGCCTTCGACACGCTCAACGCCAAGGCCGCCCTCTTCGCGATCTCGGGCGTGCTCGAGGAGCGCGGGGGAGACGTCCCGGTCATGATGTCGGGGACGATCACGGACCAAAGCGGCCGTACGCTATCCGGGCAAACGCCCGAGGCATTCTGGAACTCGGTGTCCCACGGCGCGCAACCGGGCCCGGGGCGCCGGTCCGGCCTTCTCTCCGTCGGCCTGAACTGCGCCCTCGGCATCAATCAGCTGCGTCCCTTCCTCGAGGAGCTCTCCGACGCCGCCGATGTCCCCGTCAGCTGCTACCCGAACGCGGGGCTGCCGAACGAGTTCGGGGAGTACGACGACACCCCCGAGCACATGGCCGCCGTAACCCGGGAGTTCGCCGAGGCCGGCTTCCTGAACATCGTGGGCGGTTGTTGTGGCACCACCCCGGACCACGTTCGCGCCATCGCCGAAACGGTGGCGGGGCTCACGCCCCGGCCTCTCCCGTCCCGAGGGCACCGGACGCGGCTGTCCGGGCTGGAGCCCCTCGAGATCGGGCCCGACTCGCTGTTCGTGAATGTGGGTGAGCGTACCAACGTGACCGGCTCACGCCGGTTCGCCCGGCTGATCCGGGAAGACGACTACGAGACGGCGGTCGAGGTCGCCCTCGATCAGGTGCGGGGCGGCGCCCAGATCCTCGACGTGAACATGGACGAGGGGCTGCTCGACGCGGAGGCGGCCATGGCCCGCTTCCTGAACCTGTTGGCAGCCGAGCCGGAGATCGCACGCATTCCGGTGATGGTGGATTCTTCCGATTGGAGGGTCATCGAGGCCGGGCTGAAGACCCAACAGGGCAAGGGCGTGGTGAACTCGATCTCCATGAAGGACGGAGAGGAGGCGTTCCGGACGAGCGCACGCTTGGTCCGTCGCTACGGCGCCGCCGCGGTGGTCATGGCTTTCGACGAGGAGGGGCAGGCGGATACCCTCGAGCGGCGCGTCGAAATCTGCCGCCGCGCGTATCACATCCTCGTGGAAGAAGAGGGCTTTCCGCCCGAGGACGTCGTCTTCGATCCCAACGTCTTCGCCGTCGCGACCGGAATCGCGGAGCACAATCGGTATGCGATGTGGTTCATCGAGGCAGTGCGACGGATCAAAGAGGCGTGCCCGCACGTGCTCACCAGCGGGGGGGTCAGCAACGTGTCCTTCTCGTTCCGGGGCAGTCCGGAGGTCAGGGAAGCGATGCACGCCGCCTTCCTTTACCACGCGATCGACGCCGGTCTCGACATGGGGATCGTCAACGCGGGCGCCCTGCCGATCTACGACGACATCCCCGACGAGCTTCTCGTCCCGGTGGAAGACGTGCTCTTCGACCGTACCGACGAGGCGACCGAGACGCTGACGCAGATCGCGGGCGAGCGGACCGGAACCACGGAGAGGCGACTTCAAGAAGACCTCTCGTGGCGGGAGCTGCCCGTCCACGAGCGCCTCTCGCACGCACTCGTACACGGCATCGACCAGTTCGTCGAGGCGGACGCGGAAGAGGCGCGGCAGCAGCTACCCCGCGCCCTCGACGTCATCGAGGGCCCGCTCATGGACGGGATGAACATCGTGGGCGACCGCTTCGGTAGCGGTCGGATGTTCCTCCCCCAGGTCGTGAAGAGTGCCCGCGTCATGAAGCGTGCCGTGGCTCACCTCGTGCCCTACCTCGAGGCCGAGCAAGCCGACGCCACCTCGAAGGGTCGTGTGCTGCTCGCCACCGTGAAGGGTGACGTGCACGACATCGGCAAGAACATCGTCGGCGTGGTGCTGCAGTGTAACGGGTATGACGTCGTCGATCTGGGCGTCATGGTGCCCGCCGAGCGCATCCTGGACGCGGCCCGCGAGGAGGGGGTCGACGTGGTCGGGCTCTCGGGCCTCATCACCCCTTCGCTCGACCAGATGGTGCACGTCGCGTCGGAGATGCAGCGCACCGGCTTCGAGGCGCCCCTACTGATCGGGGGCGCGACGACGTCGAAGGCGCACACGGCCGTCAAGATCGAGCAGTGCTACGACGGACCGACCGTGCACGTGCTGGACGCCTCGCGCGCGGTTGGGGTCGTTGCGACGCTCCTCGACGCCAACCGCAGGGAAGAGTTCGTGCGCACGACTCGCGCTTCCTACGAGGCCGAGCGGGCTCGGCGCGCGGGCCGCGAGGCCAA
>JBDHDM010000278.1:0-5933 GCA_039591515.1 Gemmatimonadota bacterium
TCGCGGCATCGCCCAGGATCGCGACGCGCTCGGCGCCGCCGCCCTGAACGCCGCACAGTCCGCCGGAGCCGACTACGCCGACATCCGGATCAACACGAACCGGCGGCAGTTCATGGCCACCCGCGAGGCGATCGTCACGGGCGTCGCCGACTCCGAGACGTCCGGCTTCGGCATCCGCGTGCTCGTGGATGGCACTTGGGGTTTTGCGGCATCGCGCGAGATCACGATGGACGAGGTCGCACGCGTCGCACGCGTCGCGGTCGAACAGGCTCGCGCCAACCGGGCGGCGCAGCTGCGTCCGGTCGAGCTCGCCCCCCTCGACTGGACGGGGCGCGGCGAGTGGCGGAGCCCGGTGGAGGTCGAGCCCTTCGACATCCCGATCGAAGACAAGGTGGCGCTCCTGCTCGAGGCCAACGCGGCCGCGATGGCGGTCCAGGGTGTCGCGTTCGCCAGTTCGAACATGGCCTTCCTTCGAGAGGAGAAGTACTTCGCCTCGACGGACGGCGTCATCACCGACCAGACCATCTACAAAGCGTCCGGCGGTGTGAACGTGACCGCGGTTTCTTCTGACCGCTCGGACTTCCAGTCTCGCTCCAGCCGGGACGTCATGCCCAAGGGGATCGGATACGAGCACATCATCGACTCCGACTTCGTCGGCAACGCGTCGCGCTGGGCCGAAGACGCCGTCGCGAAGCTGTCGGCAAAGCCCGTCGAGCCGGGGCGCTACGACCTCGTCCTGCGTCCGTCGCACCTCTGGCTCACCGTGCACGAGTCGATCGCGCACCCCACGGAGCTCGACCGGATCATGGGCTTCGAGGCGAATTACGCCGGGACCTCCTTCATCTCGTCGCCCGAGGAGTATCTCGGCACGTTCCGCTACGGGCCCGAGATCATGAACATCCAGGGCGAGAGGGTCACGCCGGGTGCGCTGTCCACCGTCGGGTGGGACGACGAAGGCGTCCGGCCGGACGAGTACCTGATCGTCAAGGACGGGGTCCTCAACGACCTGCAGACCACACGAGAGCAGGCTCCCTGGCTCTCGGAGTGGTACGCCTCGCAGGGCCGGGGTGTGCGCTCGCACGGCAACTCGTACGGCCAATCGTGGGCGGTGACGCAGTTCCAGCGGATGCCCAACATCAACCTCCTCCCCCACCCCGACCGGGACGTGTCGGAGGAGGAGCTGATCGACGGCGTCGAGAACGGCATTCTGATCGACGGCGACGGCTCGTTCTCGATCGATCAGCAGCGCTACAACGCCCAGTTCGGTGGCCAGGTCTTCTACGAGATCAAGAACGGCCAGGTCACGGGCATGCTCAAGGACGTCGCCTACCAGATCCGCACACCGGAGTTCTGGAACGGAATGGACCTCATCGGCGGCGAGAGCACGTACTTCATGGGCGGCTCGATGGGCGACGGGAAGGGCCAGCCGGCGCAGTCGAACTCGATCAGTCATGGCTGCCCGGTCACCCGGCATCGCGACGTCACCGTCATCAACACCGGCCGGAGGGCCTGATCCATGGCGAACTTCATTTCGCGCGAAGAGGCGCAGCGGATCACCGAACGGGCGTTGTCGTTCTCCCAGGCCGATCAGGCCAGGGCGAACCTGAACAGCTCGGAGACAGGAAACACCCGGTTCGCGCAGAACCAGATGAGCACGTCCGGGGACGCGACGAACGCGACGCTCTCGATCACCAGTGCGCTCGGAAACAGGGTCGCCTCGGCCACGACGAACATCTTCACCGACGACGCGCTGCGTCGCGTGGTGGAGACGAGCGAGCAGCTCGCGCGGCTGGTGCCCGAAAACCAGGAGTACATGGGCGAGCTCGGGCCACAGACCTACCCTGACACGGACCCCTACTACGAGTCCACGGGCGAGCTCGCTCCGGAGCGGCGGGCTCAGGCGATCGCGGCGGTCACAGAGCAGGCGGCGGCCCGCAACCTGATTTCGACGGGCTTCCTCATCCACGCGGCCTCGAGCAACGCGGTCGCCACGACCAACGGGCTCTTCGCCTATGGCACCGACACGCGGGTGAACTTCACGACGACCGTGCGGACGCCCGATGGCACGGGTTCTGGGTGGGCCGGCACCAGCGCGCACGACTTCGACGCGCTCGACACCCGCGCTCTCGGCGCGGTCGCGGTCGAAAAAGCCATGCGCTCCCAGAGCCCGAGGGCGGTCGAGCCGGGCCGCTGGACGGTCGTCATGGAGCCGACGACCGTCGGCAACATGGTGAACCTGATGATGAATCAGCTCGGAGCGCGCAACGCGGACGAGGGGCGGTCATTCTTCAGCAAGGCCGGTGGCGGGACGAAGCTGGGAGAGCAATTCGTCGACGGCCGGGTGACGATCCACTCCGATCCCGCCGACCGGCGGATCCTCAGCCCGCCGTTCAATGGCCAGGGCCTACCGAATCGGGCGATGACCTGGGTTGAGAACGGCGAGCTCCGCAACCTCAACTACTCCAGGTACTGGGCAGACCGGCAGGGAGTGCAGCCGACCGGCTTCCCCAGTGGATGGTACATGGCGGGCGGCAACTCCACGATCGACGAGATGATCGCGTCGACCGAGAGAGGCCTGCTCCTGACCCGATTCTGGTACATCCGCGGCGTCGACCCGCGCACGATTCTGTACACGGGGCTGACGCGCGACGGGACCTTCCTGATCGAGAACGGCGAGATCAGCCCTCCGGTGAAGAACTTCCGGTGGAACGAGTCGCCGATCTTCATGCTCAACAACATCGAGATGATGGGTAAGCCGGTGCGAATCTCGTCGGGCGAGTCGTCGGGTCTGACCAACGCGGTGGTGGTGCCGCCGCTGAAGGTCCGCGACTTCACGTTCACGTCGCTGTCGGACGCGACCTAGCGGGAGGTGTCCGGGGGCCCGCGTTGCCCCACGGGAGGGGCAGCCTATGATGACCTCCTGGTCTCTATCCTCGGAGGTCCCGTGGCACTGTCCCGTCGTGCGTTCATCACCGGAGTATCGTCGGCCGCCGCCCTCACCGGCGTTACCCCGCAGGCCCTGCGGGCATCTGGCGTAGGCGAGACGCGGCGGTCGGCCGCCGATCCCCTCGGGGTGCGCTCGGACTTTCCGGTCGTGTCCGGGTCGGTATACCTCGACTCGGCCTACATCACGCCTTCGCCTCGACAGGCGGTGGAGGCAGCCCAGCGGTTCGCCGAGGCCAAAGCACAGGATCCTGTGAGCCTGGGCGCCATGCTGGAGGAGACGAACCTCGTCCGGCGACGCTTCGCCACCCTCGTCGGTGCGACAGAGTCCGAGGTCGGCGTGCTCTTCGCCACCAGTGACGGCGAGAACATCGTCGCGGGGGCGTTGGATTTGCAGCCGGGAGACAACGTCGTCATCGACGACCTCCACTACGAGACCACGTACCTGCTCTACCAGCAGTTGGCGGAATCGAAGGGCCTCGACGTGCGCATCGTGAGGAGTGAAGAGGGACGCGCCTCCGTGGAGGCGTTCGCCGAGCACGTGGACGAGCGGACACGACTGGTTTCGGTCGCGTGGGTGTCCCACCAGAACGGCTTCCGTCACGACCTGCGCGGGCTGGCCGAGCTCGCCCACGCGCACGGCGCCTACCTGTACGCCGACGCCATTCAGGGCATCGGCGCCGTCGACCTCGACGTCCGCTCGACAGGCATCGACTTCTTCGCGACAGGCACCTACAAGTGGCTCCTCGGCGGTTTCGGCATCGCACCGTTCTTCGTCCGCGAAGAGCTCCTCGATCGCATCGGTCCCGACCGCTTCGGCTCACTCAATATCGCCGAGGAGCTGGGGGAGCATCGGTTTCGCATCTACGACGACGCGCGGAAGTACGGATACGCTACCATGAGCTTCGGCGCGGTCTACCAGCTACGGGCAGCGCTCGACTACCTGCTCGAGGTCGGTGTTGCGAACATCGAGGCGCACACCGTGTCGCTCGCCCAGCGACTTCATGCCGGGCTCGTCGACCAGGACCACGACGTGTGGACTCCCGAGGGGAACCGCTCGCCGATCGTGACGTTCCGTCACCACCGGGACGCCGGGCTCGTGAGGGGCACACTCGAAGGAGCCGGCATCCGGATCAGCTACAAGAGGGACGGCGAAGAGCTCCGCGCAGGCGTCGCGCTCTTCAACACCGCCGAGGAAATCGATGCGCTCCTGGAGGTTACCGGCGGCTGGGCCTAGGCCCCTCGAAGGGTCACGGTCTTACGCGCGAACCTCCGCCTGGCGCACCGAGCGCGGGCTCCCCCAGACGCCGGCCGCTAGCGGCCCTCGAGTCCGCCGACCGGGGTCGTGACCGGCACGCCGCGGGTCTTGATGATGTGGACCAGGAAGCGCGCGGGCTCCGTGTCGCTCGCGTTTCGCGAGACCATGTGGATGTCGTCCGGATTCTCGTAGAACATCTCGCCCGGAGAGAGGGTCATCAGCTCGCCGCCCTCCACCTGCATGTTCACCAACCCCTCGAGCACATAGACGAACACGTGCGCGTTGTGTCGGTGGGGCTGCGACCCCTGTCCCGGCTCGAGCGCCACCTCGACGACGATGACCTCCTGGTCGTCTGGGAGCGGGGGGAGCGGCATGCTGAGCAGTTGAGCTTCGGCGGACCCCGAAGCACCGACGCCCAGCAGGCACGCTGCAATGAGCACCACGATTCGTCGAGCCACGGCTCTGCCTCCTAGCACGTCATTCATCGTCATCCCAGCACGTTCACGACCTCGTGTCGCGACCCCGTCGGACCGACGACCGCGACCGTTGGCGAGCGCGCGGGCCATCGTCACGATGATCGAGCTCTCCTACGCCGCGCGTCAAGTAACGCCACGATAACGCCTGCAGAAAGACCTTTCTCGTATGGCTAACATCGGCTTTCTCCTCTTCGGTGCGTTCGGCTGCGCCGTCGGCGTTCGGAGCCTCGACCGACCTCGATCGTCGAGACTGCTCCGCGCGCTCGCGTTCGTGGTCATGATGCTCGCGTTCTTCGTCGCGAACCGCGCGGCGCTGGCGCTCCTGGGCGTGTAGCCACTCGGTCCGCCGGACCACCGAAGACCCCAAACCTTCTCGGCCCTGGTGCCCCTGCGGTTGCCCGCCTCACTCCGTCGGACCATCCTACCGCCGTGGTTCGACAGAGGCCTCAGGCCTCCCATCGGCACGACACGGAG
Source organism: Gemmatimonadota bacterium (assembly GCA_039591515.1). Taxonomy (GTDB): domain Bacteria; phylum Gemmatimonadota; class Gemmatimonadetes; order Longimicrobiales; family Gaopeijiaceae; genus UBA2589. The sequence goes on from JBDHDM010000278.1 coordinate 5,152, forward strand.
CCGCCCGATGACTCGTTCGACGCTCGCCACCACGGCGGCCATCACGCTCATGCTGATCTCCTGCGGGGGTGGGGACGGGGGAGCCCCGGCGGAAGGCACACCTCTGTCGCAGGCCGCGGGCGAAGAGGACGCGGCACCGAATCGGCTGATCAACGCCTTCGAGTTCTCGCCCACCGGAGTCGCCCCGGTGTCTGAGCTGCCCTCCGCGGCCGAGCTGACCTTGACCGGCGGCTGCTCGTCGCCCGGCCGCCTGTCGATCGGATTCTCGCGCGGCGCCGCGCAGGATGACACCTACTTCCAGTTCGCGATGGAATCCAGCAGCCCCGTGGCATCAGGGCAAACGGGCGAGGTGGCGCTGACGAGCATCAACTGGGACAACGGTGTCGAGGTTGCGGCCAACCTGCCGGCGGACTCGCCGGTGCGAGTCCCGAGCCGGCTCCAGGGGACGGGCACGCTGACCATCGAGTCCCACACCGGCACCGGAATGGCCGGCCGCATGTCCGGCACCGTGAGCGGCACCGTGACGGACACCGACACCGGTGACCCCGTCACGATCGACGTCACCTTCGATATCAATCTCGCCTGCGCGAACTAGGGGCCTGAGCCCGAGGTAGGGACGATGACGATGCATAAACGGGGAATGGTCCGCGCGATGGCGACCCGCTCGATCGTGTTGGCCGCTCCCCTCCTCGCTCTGCTCGCCTGCTCGGGCGACGAGAGCAGCCCACTCGAGCCCGGGGTCACGGTGCGCAACGTCTCCCTCCCAGTGGGCGGGGCCGTCT
>JBDHDM010000279.1:0-5933 GCA_039591515.1 Gemmatimonadota bacterium
CCTCACGGGGATCGATGGTAACCTTGCTGTCCGTCCATCTGGGCGAGTCTCACCTACGGAAGGGGGCCGCAAGTGTCGTTCCAACGTGTGTTCAGCGGTGCTCGCTGGGAGGAGCACGTCGGCTACTGCCGAGCGCTCCGGGCGGGCGGGCGGATCTTCGTCACCGGGACGGCGCCGGTCAACCCGGACGGCAGCGTGCACGGGCCCAACGACGGCTACGCGCAGGCCCTGCGGTGTTTCGAGATCATGCGGGAGGCGCTCAGCGAGCTCGGGGCGGGCTTCGAGCACGTGACGCGCACACGGATGTTCGTGACCGACATCGGGCGGTGGGACGAGTACGGGCGCGCGCACCGTGAGGTCTTCGCCGATCACCCTCCGACGACGACGATGGTCGAGGTGCGCCGGCTCATCCACCCCGACATGCTGATCGAGATCGAGGCGGACGCGATCGCACCCGAATGAGCGCGGGCCACTTCTCGAAGGCGACGATCTTCCCACCCGGGACTAGGAGCCCTTGACCGCGCTCCTGCCAGTGTAATCCGTACGGGGCAAGAAGGGCCTGGGATCGGTATCTGGACGCTCGAAATACTCTTCGACGGCCCTGCGCTGGCCGTCCCAGTGGCCATAGTCGTCGAGGAGTAGGACGCCGCCGGCACACAGACGCGGATAGAGCGCCTCGAGCTCGATGAGGGTGGACGCATACCAGTCGGTATCGAGGCGGAGGACGCAGACTGCCTCGGGAAGCGTGCTGCCCGGCGCGAGCGTGTCGGCAACGTCGCCCGGAATCATGCGGACCTGGTCCATCACCACCCCGGCCGCCCGGAAGTTGCGTTGGACGTCCTCGAGCGAAGCATAGCACCAGGCGTTGTGCTCCTCCCGGACGTCGCCGTCCGTCGGAGCGGTCATGCCCGCGAAGGTGTCGAAGAGCCAGACCCGACGATCGGCCCCGAAGCACTCGAACACCATCTTCGCGGCCAGCGCGTTCCCGCCACGCCAGACTCCACATTCTACGAAGTCGCCCTCGATGCCACGCTCGAGAACGTGCCGGCAGGCGCTCACGGTCGCGGCGACACGACTCGGAGACGTCATCGTAAGTCCTCGATCGAGCACGTACGAGACGGTCCTCCGATCGTCTTCGTCGAACTCGACGGGGACTCCTCCGTCCCGATCCGTGTGGAGCGCGGCCCGCCCGAGCATCAGCTTCATCGCGTCGCGCACTCTACCCATCAACAGCGCTCCCACGGGCTTTTCCCACCTCGACTATTCCCACTCGATCGTTGCGGGAGGCTTCGAGCTCACGTCGTAGGTGACCCGGTTCACGCCTCTCACCTCGTTGATGATCCGCGTCGAGATGCGCCCCAGGACGTCGTGCGGGAACGGGTACCAGTCGGCGGTCATGCCGTCTCGTGAAGTGACCGCCCGCAAGGCCAGCACGTTCTCGTACGTGCGGGCGTCTCCCATCACTCCGACGGACCGGACCGGGAGGAGGACGGCGAAGGCCTGCCAGATCGAGTCGTAGAGTCCGGCCGCCCGGATTTCCTCCAGGTAGATGGCGTCGGCCTCTCGGAGCGTTTGGAGGCGATCGGGTGTGATGTCGCCGAGCACGCGGATTGCCAGCCCCGGGCCGGGAAACGGGTGACGCCCCACGAAGTGGTCCGGGAGTCCGAGCTCCCGCCCCACGGCGCGGACCTCGTCCTTGAAGAGCTCACGCAGTGGCTCGACGAGCTCGAACGGCACGTCGTCCGGAAGACCGCCCACATTGTGGTGGGACTTGATCGTCACGGAAGGGCCTCCGGCAGACACGGACTCGATCACGTCCGGGTAGAGGGTGCCCTGCACGAGGAAGGTCGCACCCGTGCCCTCACGCGATGCCGTCGCCTCGAACACCTCGATGAACCGCTTGCCGATCGCCTTCCGCTTGGCCTCCGGATCGCTCACACCCTCCAGGTCGCCCAGGAAGAGCGCCGATGCATCCTCTACGACGAGGTTCATCTCGTAGTGCGATCGGAACATCGTCTCGACCTGGTGGCGCTCGTCCTTCCGCAGCAGCCCGTGGTCCACGAAGATGCACGTGAGCCGGTCGCCGATCGCCCGATGGACCAGCAAGGCGGCCACGGACGAATCGACACCGCCGGAGAGGCCACAAATCGCCGTGGCATCCCCGATCTGGTCGCGGACCTTCTCGACCGTGTCCTCGACGAACGCGCCCGGGGTCCACGTCGGACGGCACCCGGCGACCTCGAAGAGGAAGTTGGAGATGATGTCGTCGCCCCGGCTCGTGTGGGCCACCTCCGGGTGGAACTGCACACCCCAGATCGGACGATCGGTCGCCCGGAAGGCGGCGGTCGGTAGCGTCTCGGTGGATGCGACACGCTCGTAGCCCGCGGGCGGATCGTCGACGTGATCGCCGTGCGAGCACCACACGGTGGTCTCGGAGCCTTCCTCGAAACCCGAGAAGAGCCCCCCCCCGGACCGAACCGTCAGCTCGGCACGTCCGTACTCCCGATGGCCGTGCACGACGTTGGCCCCCTCCATCTGGGCGATGAGCTGCATGCCGTAACAGATCCCCAGGATCGGGATCCCGGAGCGGAGGAGCTCCGGCGCAGTCTTCGGTACGCCCTCGTCGTACACGGAGCTCGGCCCACCCGAGAGAATGATCGCTGCCGGATTCCAGTCCAGAATCCACTCGAGCGATCGCTTGGGAGGGTGGATCTCACAGTACACGCGCTCCTCGCGGATGCGACGTGCGATGAGCTGCGTGAATTGCGAGCCGAAATCGAGAATCAGGACGCGATCGTGCTCGTGACTCATGCTTCTCCACGAATGAGGTCTTCGTACGTTTCTCGGCGGCGCGCGAGCTGGACGTCGGCTCCGTCGACGATCACCTCGGGCGGGCGCAGTCGACCGTTGTAGTTCGAGGCCATCGCGAAGCCGTAGGCCCCCGAGGTGCGGACCGCGAGCAGATCACCCTGTTCGGGAACGGGCATCGGGCGATCGAGGGCCAGGAAGTCGCCGGTCTCACAGATGGGGCCGACCACGTCGACGGGCTGGACCGGCCGACCCTCTGTCGGTCCCGCGACCTCGATCCCGTGGAAGCCCCCGTAATGGCTCGGTCGTATCAACTCGCTCATACCCCCGTCGACGATCACGAAGGTCTTACCTTCGGCCCGCTTCACGTACTGGACACGGGTCAGCAAGACGCCGGCCTCCCCCACCAGCGAGCGACCGGGTTCCAGGACGAGGCGCAGGCCTGCCTGCCGGGTGCGGGGGACGATGCGCCCCGCGAGCGCCTGGATGTCGAGGCCGGGCCGCTCGTCGTAGCTGATCCCGAAGCCACCCCCGATGTCGAGGTACTGCAGGGCGACACCAGCCGATCGCAGGTCGCCGGCGAGCTCCAGCACGCGGTCGACGGCCCGCACATACGGCTCGACTTCGAGGATTTGCGACCCGATGTGCACGTCGATACCGATGGGATCGAGGTGCGGCCGTCCGACCGCCCAGGCATAGAGTGCGGGCGTCTCGAGCCAGGGCACGCCGAACTTCGTCGCCGCGTGCCCGGTGGCGGTGTAGTGATGGGGCGTGGTGGCGAGCACGTCGGGATTGACGCGAATGCCGAAACGAGCCTGCACGTCCATCTCGCGCGCGACCGACTCGATCCGCTCGAGCTCGGCCGCGCTCTCGACGTTGAACGCGAGAATCCCGTGATCGAGCGCCATGACGATTTCTTCGCGGCTCTTGCCCACGCCCGCGAACACGATCTGCTCCGGCGCGATGCCGGCCGTGAGCGCCCGAAAGAGCTCTCCTCCGCTCGTGATGTCGGCGCCACAGCCGAGCCCCGCGAGCACCCGGAGGACCGCCAGGTTGCCGTTGGCTTTGACTGAATACGCCAGAAGGTGGTCGACCTCCCCGAATGCCTCCTGAAAGGCCGTGACACGCTCGCGGATCCACTGGGTGTCGTACACGTACAGCGGCGTCCCGAAGCGACGGGCGAGCTCCTCGGCGGGCGTGGTGCCGCAATGCAGCACACCACCCGGACGTCCGAACGGTCGGCTCAGTACGCCCTGGCCCACGCAACCTCCGTCACCGAGTCGCCGCTGCCCGAGATACACTTCTCCGGGGCCGTCTCGGAGCGGAACGCCTCACCCGGGAGGCATCGGATGGTCGCCTTGGTTCGCTCCTTCACGGCCTCCTCGACCGCCGGATCTCCACTCCACCCGGAGTAGACGAAGCCAGCGCCCGATTCGAGCACCTCCGCCAGCTCGTCGATGCTCCGCACACCGCGCACGGTGTTCGCCTCTCGGCGGGCCACCGCCCGTTCCCGAAGCTCGGTCTGGAACGCTTCGAGCCGATCCGGCAGGCTCGCGATGGCCTCGGCCTCGGGCACGAACGCCTTCCGCTTCTCTCCCTCCGGCGTCAAGCGGCGCGCCAGCGCGAGCTGCCCCTTCTCGAGGTCCTTCGGGCCGATCTCGACACGAAACGGGACACCCTTCCGCTCCCACTCGTAGTACTTCGCCCCCGGCGAGAGGTGGTCGCGCGCGTCGATCTTCACCCGCACACCCACGTCCTTGAGCCGAGCAGCCACCTCGTCGGTCTTGTCGAGAACGGCCGCGTCGTCCCCCCGCAGGATCGGAACGATCACGGCCTGGACGGGCGCGAGGCGCGGAGGCACCACGACGCCGTCGTCGTCCCCGTGGGTCATGACGAGCCCACCGACGAGGCGGGTCGAAACGCCCCACGACGTATTCCACGCGTACTCTTCCTGGCCTGCCTCCGATTGGAACTTCAAGTCGAACTGCTTCGCGAAGTTCTGACCCAGGAAGTGTGAGGTTCCTGCCTGCAGCGCCTTGTTGTCCTGCATGAGCGCCTCGCACGCGTAGCTGCGCACGGCGCCTGCGAACTTCTCGGACTCCGACTTGAGGCCGGTGATCGGCGGCATCCCGATCCACTCGTCCATGAACGTGCGGTAGATCTCGAGGATCCGGAGCGTCTCCTCCTCCGCCTCGTCGGCCGTCGCGTGCGCGGTGTGTCCCTCCTGCCAGAGAAACTCGGAGGTCCTGAGGAAGAGGCGTGTCCTCATCTCCCAGCGCATGACGTTCGCCCATTGGTTGAGCAGGACCGGAAGGTCGCGGTAGCTCTGCACCCACTTGGCGTACATCGAATAGATGATCGTCTCCGAAGTCGGCCGGATGACGTACGGCTCCTCGAGCTCCTTGCCCCCGGCCTGCGTCACGACGGCCAGCTCGGGCGCGAAGCCCTTCACGTGCTCCTTTTCCCGCTCGATGAAGCTCATCGGGATGAGAAGAGGGAAGTAGGCGTTCTCGTGACCCGTATCCTTGAACATCTGGTCGAGCGCGCGCTGCATGTTCTCCCAGATGCCGTAGCCCCACGGCCGAATCACCATGCTGCCCCGGACCGGCGAGTAGTCAGCCAGCTCCGCGCGTTGCACGACCTCGTTGTACCAGGTCGCGAAGTCCTCGCTCCGGGGCGTCAGCTTCCTCTCGTCAGACATCGTCTCCCTTCCCTTCTCCGGCCCTGTGGGCCCCCTGTTGCCCGGCGACGCGGCGCGACGCCTCCCGTTGGTCTCTCCGGATGATGAAGATCGCCACAGCGCCCGGCACGACGAAGAGGATGAGCGACGCGACCACCCACGTGGGCCCGAACGCGAACCCGTCCAGCGCCGCCAAGAGCCACGCGATCCCGGCCCCGCCGACCAGGGCGAGCACGGCGCCCCCCGCGATCATCACGGACTCCAGGATGTCCAGGCGCCGGATCGCCCTCCGCGCGACCTCACGCGCCAGCTCCGCGTCCCTCCGGTCCCCTCGACTCGGCGCGGAGCTCATGTGAGCTCCGAAAGCGGGACCTCTCGCTCCTCTCCGGACTCCATGTCCCGCGCAACGACGTGCCCACGCTCCATTTCGTCCGGTCCCAGAATG
>JBDHDM010000280.1:0-5932 GCA_039591515.1 Gemmatimonadota bacterium
GGGGCTGGCCATCGGGGGAGCCGTGGGTGTCGTGATGGCGAAGGGTCCGGTCGGCAGCCTCCTGTTCATGGTCACCACGCTGGCTGCCTTGGCGGGCACGTTCGTCCTCCTCGAAGCGCACTTCCTGGCCGCGATCCAGATCATTGTGTACGCGGGCGCCATCATGGTGCTGTTCATGTTCGTGATCATGCTGCTGAACCTCGGTCACGACTATCGCCGAGATCTGAAGGGCGGGGGGTTCGCAGTCCTGTCCTTCGGAGTCACCGGCTTGATCGCCGGGCTGTTGGCCCGGGAGCTCCGCGCGTCCGGTACGATGTCGGGTCCGGGCGGGGCAGAGATCGACGCAGCCATCGCGGAGCACGGGGCACTCGCCGTGATCGCGGACCCGCTCTACACGACGTACGTGGTGCCGTTCGAGATCACGGGCATCCTGCTCCTCGTGGCGATCGTCGGGGCGCTCGTGCTCGCGAAGCGGGAGGTGTGATGGTTGCCGAATCCCTCGTCCTGAGCGCGCTCCTCTTCGTGATCGGCACGTTCGGGGTCCTCGTGCGTCGCAACGCGATCATCATGTTCCTGTGCATCGAGCTCCAGCTCAACGCCGTGAACCTCAGCCTGGTCGCGTTCTCCCGCATGTGGGGCATCGACGGGCAGATCTTCGTGTTCTTCGTGATGACGGTGGCAGCCGCGGAGGCGGCGGTCGGGCTGGCCATCATCATCTCGATCTTCCGCCACTACGAGACGGTGAACGTGGACAGCTTCAACCTGCTCAAGTGGTGATGCCCATGATCGCGTCGTTGGCCGCGGTGGTGCAGGGCGGACAGACGGCCGCAGAGGCGGGCCACTTCGAGCCGTTCGTACCTGGGCTCGTGGTTCTGTTGCCGCTCCTCGGGTTCGTGGTCAACGGGATCCTGGCGCTCCAGCACGCCCGGGCGTCCGCAGATGCCGTGCGGGGGGGTGGGGAGCTCGACCTGGGGTCGGGGCCGTCCCGCCCGACGACGCACACGCTGCCGACCTGGGTCGGACCAGGTGTCATGCTGGCGGCCTTCCTCATCACGCTGGTCAACTTCTCCCGCATGCTCGGCGTGCACCTGGAAGAGCCCGTGGTGGTCCACTATTGGACGTGGATCGCGACGGGGACCTTCGCGGTGGATGCCGCGATCCAGCTCGACCAGCTCTCGATGATCATGATGCTCGTCGTGACGGGGGTGGGCTTCCTCATCCACGTGTTCAGCGTTGGGTACATGAAGGAGGACGCGGGCTATCCGCGATATTTCGCCTACCTGAATCTCTTCGTGTTCTTCATGCTCGTGCTCGTGATGGGCTCGAGCTACGCGCTGATGTTCGTGGGGTGGGAGGGGGTCGGGCTCTGCTCGTACCTCTTGATCGGATACTGGTTCTCGGACAGGGAGAAGGCCGACGCGGGCAAGAAGGCCTTCATCGTCAACCGGATCGGCGACGCCGGCTTCCTCATCGCGATGTTCATGGTGTACCGGTCCTTCGGCTCCCTTGACTACGTCCCGGTGTTCCAAGACGCCCAAGGGCTGGCGTACGCGGGCGGCCTCGTCACCGCGATCACCCTCTTCTTCTTCTTGGGCGCCGTCGGGAAGAGTGCACAGATTCCGCTGTACGTCTGGCTGCCTGACGCCATGGCCGGGCCGACGCCCGTGTCGGCGCTCATCCACGCGGCTACGATGGTCACGGCCGGCGTGTACCTGGTGGCTCGTTCCTCCGTCCTGTTCGCCCTGGCGCCGCTGTCCAGCGCGGTCGTGGCCGGGATCGGTGTGCTGACCGCACTCTTCGCCGCGACGATCGCGCTGAAGCAGAACGACATCAAACGGGTGCTGGCGTATTCCACCGTCTCCCAGCTCGGTTACATGTTCCTCGGGGTCGGGGTGGGGGCGTACGCGGCGGGCGTCTTTCATCTCATGACGCATGCCTTCTTCAAGGCTCTTCTCTTCCTGGGTTCCGGGGCGGTCATCCACGCCATGCACGAGGCGTATCACGCTACGCACCGGCATGAGGACCCGCAGGACATGCGGAACATGGGGGGGTTGAGGCACCACATGCCCATCACGTGGGCAACCATGTGGATCGCCACCCTCGCGATCGCCGGCATCTGGCCCTTCGCCGGCTTCTTCTCGAAAGACGAGATCATCTGGCAGACCGCCGCGTTCGGCGGCTCGGCGTCGGCGCCCTACCCGGCACTCTACTCGGTGTACTGGGTGGTCGCGTTGGCCGCGGCCATGCTGACGGCGTTCTACATGACCCGGATGATGGTCATGACCTTCCACGGGCAGAATCGCACGGGCGAAGGAGAGAAGGGGCACCTTCACGAGGCGCCGGCAGTCATGTGGGTCCCGCTGGCCGTGCTTGCCCTGCTCTCCGTCTTCGGTGGCTGGATCAACGTACCCGAAGCCCTTCGGGCGTCCTGGGTGGGTGGCCTCGGCCTCCTTCCCATGAGCGAGTGGCTGCACCACTGGCTTGAGCCCGTGACGGCAGCGGCGCATCACGTTCAGGAGCAGAACCTCGGCGAGTTGGCGCACGCCGCCCCATTCGGTGGTGGGGAGGTCCTATGGGCCACGGTCTCCACGGTCGCCGCGGCGATCGTGGTGGTCGCCTCGATCGCGCTCGTCGGCCGGCAGCGTGTCGTGCCGGTGGCCGAGGACCGGACGGAGCTGACGGGCCTCTCGAAGCTCCTCTTCAACAAGTACTACGTCGACGAGCTGTATGACCGCCTGATCGTGCAGCCCGTCGTGCGGTTCTCGCGCTTCTGCTGGAAGGTCGTCGATGCGCTCGTCATCGACGGCGTGGTGAACGCCGTCGGATGGGTCGCGAAGGCCTTCGGCTGGGGCGTGAGCATGTTCCAGACCGGCACGGTCAACACGTACGCGTTCATTCTCACCGTCGGGGTGCTGTTCATCCTCGGCGCGACTCTGTGGTAGCCCGCACATGACCGCCTTGCTCGACTCCATCGGCTACTCCGGCTGGGCGCTCCACGCACTCGTCTGGCTCCCCGTGCTCGGCGTCGGCCTCGTCCTGTGGTCCGAGGAGGCCCAAGCCAAGACGATGGCCTTCTGGTGGTCGGTCGGCGTACTCGTTCTCAGCCTCGGGCTTTGGTGGGCGTTCGACCCGGCCGAGGGTGGGATGCAGATGCAGAGCACGGCGGCGTGGATCCCGGCTTGGGGTGTGAGCTACTCGCTCGGCGTGGACGGGATCAGCCTGTTCATGGTGATGCTGACGACGTTCAGCACCGCGATCGCGATCCTGGGGTCCTTCAACTACATCAAGACGCGAGAGCGATCGTTCTACGCGCTCATGCTCCTGCTCGAGGCGGCGGTGATCGGGGTCTTCGTCGCCACGGACCTCTTCCTCTTCTACGTCTTCTTCGAGCTGACGCTCGTCCCGATGTACTTCATCGTCGGCGTCTGGGGTGGCGAGCGGCGGATCTACGCGGCGATCAAGTTCTTCCTGTACACCGCGTTCGGGTCGCTCCTGATGCTCGTTGCCATCCTGTATCTCTTCTGGAAGGCGAAGACGATGCTGGGCGTGGCGACCTTCGCCTACGCGGACCTCCTCCAGGTGCCTCTGACCGGCACAGAGCAGCTCTGGCTCTTCGCCGCCTTCGCCCTCGCGTTCAGTGTGAAGGTCCCCGTATTCCCCTTCCACACGTGGCTTCCCGACGCACACGTGGAGGCGCCGACACCAGGATCCGTGATCCTGGCCGCCGTTCTGCTGAAGATGGGGACGTACGGCTTCCTTCGCTTCCTGCTGCCCCTCTTCCCGCTGGCCGCCCAGCACCCGACGGTCGTCAACACGATGCTGGTGCTCGGCGTGATCGGGATCCTGTACACGGCCTGGGTCGCAGCGGTGCAGCCGGATGCCAAGAAGCTCGTGGCATACACGTCGGTCGCGCACATGGGCTTCGTCGTCATCGGTGTGTTCGCGTTGACCCTGAACGGTCTCCAGGGCGGGCTCGTCGTGATGATCTCCCACGGCATCAGCACCGGGGCGCTCTTCCTGCTCCTGGGCATGCTCTACGAGCGACGCCACACGCGGACGATCGCCGACTTCGGAGGCATCGCCCGCGTCGCGCCTTGGTTCGCGACCGCATTCGTGATCACGGCTCTCGCATCGATCGGCCTCCCCGGCACGAGTGGGTTCGTCGGCGAGTTCCTGGCCCTCCTGGGCACGTTCGAGACCCATCCGACGATCGCGATGATCGCGACGCTCGGCGTGATCTTCGCGGCGTACTACATGCTCCCGATGGTCCAGACGGTCTTCTTCAACAAGCTGGAGAAGCCGGAGAACCGTGAGATGGAGGACCTCACGTCGCGCGAGATGGTCATTCTCGCACCACTCGTTGCGCTCATGATCATCCTCGGATGGCACCCCACTCCGGTGCTGGAGCGGATGGAGCCCAGCGTTCAAGTGGTGCTCGATCGCGTCGAAGCCGCACGAGAGGCGCAAGGGCCCGCGTCACTCGGGACGGGGTTGGCGGAGGCGCCCACGCTCGACGACCCCCGGGATGCCACGGACGAGGCACCCGACCCGACGTCCGTTCGCGTGATCGCGGACGGCGGCGAAGAATAGGCCGGACAGGCACATGGAACTCGACTTCTCACGACAGCTGCACTTCTTCTGGGCTCTCCTGCCGGAGATGATCCTCTGTGCCTGGGGGATGGTGGTCCTGCTCGTCGGCGTCCGTCGCTCCGGGGACGAGCGGTCGGAGGAGGGGACCCGTGACCCGAGCTTCGGAGGGAGCGCCGATCTCGGCTGGCTGGCGCTCGTGGGTGTCCTTCTGTCGGCAGCCGCTAACGGATGGCTGTACGGGATCGAAGAGGTGGGGCGCGACAGCATGGTGGCGGTCGACGGCTTCCGGCTCTTCGCGAACTGGATCTTCCTCATCGCGGCCGCGATGACGATCCTCGTCTCCTTTGCGTACGTCTATCGCCAGCGCCTGCAGGCGGCCGAGTTCTACGGGCTGATCCTCTTCGCCACGGCCGGCATGATGTTCATGGCCGGAGCACGCGACCTCATCGTGATCTTCCTCGGCCTCGAGGTCATGTCGATCGCCGTATACGCATTGACGGCCTTCAATCGGCGTGACCGGAAGTCGGCCGAGGCCGGGCTCAAGTACTTCCTGCTCGGGGCGTTCGCGACCGGCTTCTTCCTCTACGGCATCGCGCTCGTCTACGGCGCGACCGGCAGCACCAACGTGGCCCATATCGCCAGCAGCGTGGCTTCCGGTCAGGCGCCCGGCACGCTGCTCACGCTCGGAGCCGCGTTCCTGACGATCGGGTTCGGATTCAAGGTCTCGGCGGTGCCCTTCCACATGTGGACACCGGACGTCTACGAGGGGGCGCCTGCGCCTGTCACCGCCTTCATGTCCGCCGCCGTGAAGGCCGCCGCTTTCGTGGCGTTCCTGCGCGTGTTCATGGTGGGGCTCGACGCCGCCTACGAGTCCTGGTATCCGCTGATGTGGTGGCTTTCAGCGATCACCATGGTCGCCGCCAACCTGATCGCGCTCGTGCAGTCGAACGTGAAGCGCATGCTGGCCTATTCGAGCATCGCGCACGGCGGCTACCTCCTCGTCGCGATCACCGCGGCCAATGAAACGGCGGCGGCCGGACTGCTCTTCTACCTCCTGGTGTACACCGTCATGAACATCGGAGCCTTCGCCATCGTGATCGGCGTGGCCCACCAGGGGGAGGAGCGTCTGCAGGTGGAGGACTACGCCGGCTTCGGCTGGGCGCAGCCGACGGTGGGGATCCTGCTCACGATCTTCCTGCTCTCCCTGGCCGGCTTCCCCGGCACGGGGGGTTTCATGGGCAAGATCTACCTCCTGCAGGGCGCCGCCGACGCGCAGCTCTGGTTCCTTTCCGTGATCCTGGTGCTGACCACCATCGCTTCCTACTGGTATTACCTGCGCGTG
>JBDHDM010000281.1:0-5906 GCA_039591515.1 Gemmatimonadota bacterium
TCCATCCGGTCCGCGATCCTCCAGCGGACGGCTGGATCTTCGTTCCCGCGTGGCCCCAGGCTCGTTTCCACAATGTGGATACGTGCCTCGAGATCCGCCGCGATCGATTGCCCATCAAGGCCCTGCGAGGCCGGCACCAGCAACGCGACACACCCGAGGAGAACCCGTGGGCTCGACATGGCGACCTCCAGTGTAGACGACGGTGATTCCTCGGGGGGACGAGGGCTTAGACAGCCGTAAGGGCCGTCGGGTTCACGAGATCGCCTCGTGTCCCGCCCAACCGGACCTTAGTTCACCCGCCCGAGCAGCACGTCCTCGAAGAATGCCAGCACGCGCGGATCTTCCGACTGCGCGAGCCAGAACATGGCAGTCTTGCGGGTTTCGGCCTCACGCCCGGTCCTCGCGATCTCGATGAGCGCCGGAACGGACTCTTCCGGGGGACGCTGCGAGAGGGCGAAGATCGCGGCTTCCCGGACCTCCTGCTCTTCGTCGTCCGCGAGCGCCACGTCGGACAACTCCTCCGTTACGACGTCAGCGGCTTCCTGGCCGACCCAGAACAGGGCGCTCTTTCGTACGCCCACGTGGACGCGGCGATCACGCGCGAGCCCGAGGAGCTGCGGCCACAGCTCGTCGACGTCGGCGAGCACGGCGGGTAGGATCGCGTCTTCCCCTGCATCGGTCGAAGCGTCACCGCGGGCCAGAGAGAGCAGTAAGTCCACCGCCTCCGACGGCCCGACCTCACCGAGCTCGACCACCCCGCCCGCGCGCGCGGCGTCTTGGCCACGCTCGCCCCTGACCACCTCCACCGCCCTCACGCGGCCGCCCCGCACCGTCACATCCACCTCCACGAAGCCGAGCGTGCAGTTCGTCGCCTCCTGCTCCCCACGCTCGGAGCGCCACCACACGTGCCCCTCCCCGATGCGGATGCCTTGATCGCACACCTCGACATCGGGGCGCGCCTGATAGCCGAAACGCGCCACCCCCTCGTCGAGCTCGTCGACCCGCTCCGCGAGCTGTGCCTCGAGGGGCCCGCCGAAGGCGAGCCCCCCGAGAACGAACGCCACCGCGAGCCGGCTCATCGGCGGACCGTGCCACCGCGGATGAGTGACAGGAGGAACTCCGGCACGCGCGGGTCGTTGCTCTGACCGAGCCAGAAGATGGCCCGCTCCTTGAGCTCCTGATCGTCTTCCGTGCGCGCCACGTCCATGAGGAAGTCGACGGCCTCGGTCTCACCTGTCTGGGACGCGACGAAGATCACCTGCTCCTTCATCTCGATGTCCGAGAGGGTGTCGTACAGACCCTGGAGATCGGCCGCACGCACGCCACCCATCTGCCCGACCCAGAAGAGCGCGTTCTTGCGGATTTCCACGTCTTCCCGAGTGTCCCGGACCCTCTCAAGCAGCCACGCCCGGGCCTGTGGGCCCCCGGCCTGCGAGATCCCGAAGATGGCGCGCTCCTTGAGCTCCTCGTCGTCCAGACGCGGGTAGAGCTCGATCAGGTACTCGGCGCCGCCGGCGTCCGCGTTCTGGCTGATCCAGAAGATCGCGGTCCCCCTCAGCTCGTTCGGGATGTCGGACCGCTCGGCGTAGCTCTTGAGGATCGCGATCGCGCGGGCGTCGCCAGACCGCTGAGAGATGGCGAAGATCGCCCGCTCCTGGATCTCGGGATCCTCACTCTCGAGCAGGATCGACTCCAGTGCGTCGAGTGCCTCGGGGCTGTCCACCTGGTGGAGCCAGAAGATCGCCTGTTCGCGTACCTCGGGGTCCGGATCCGGATTCCGGTGAGCGAGATCGAGCAGGATGTCGACGGACTCGTCCGTCATCTTCTGGGAGATGAGGAATACCGCACGGCGGCGTAGCTCGACCGAGCACCCGTCCCGGCTCTCGAGCACCTCGCGCAGGATCGGCACGGCCTGCTCGGCGTTCATGTTGAGCAGCGCGCTCAGCGCGGCCAGTCGTACCTCCTGCTGCTCGTCACACGGCCCGGACGCCGTCTCGGCGATGGCCGCTGCGGCATTGGCGTCCCCTCGGCGGGCCAGCTGAGCCTCGATGCGGACCATGAGCGCGTCCGCGTCTCTCCGTGTGGACGCATCAGGATGCTCGTCCGCCTGGATCGAAAGTAGCTCGGCCGCTTCCCGAAGTTGGCGAGCGCCGCCTTCGCGGAAGCGTGAGAACGCCTCCCAGTAGTACGAATCGGCCACGTAGCCGGAGCGGGGAAACTCGTCCCGAAGCTCGGCGAATTGCTCGGCCGCATCGGCATAACGCCGACGATTGAGTGACTCCCGGGCCTCCCGGTACAGGGGCGTGCCGGGATCTTCCTGAAGCCACGCCTCTGGCGCCTCCACACGCGTGTCACGTCGGGTCCGCATCGTGACCCGTTCGGCCCTCATGGCTCCGCGCTGCGCCCGCGCCTGGGCGAGCTCGGCCCGCGCCGCCGCCATCTCCGCGCTCTGTCCCGTCATCCCCATGCGGACGGAGCCCAACGCAGCCCTGGCCTCAGCAAGTGCTGGGCCGACGAGGCCCATCGCGGGGCCTACGCTCGCCAGCCCACTCTGTGCCAGCTCGAGGGCGTAGCGCGCCTCCGCCTCGTCGGGCGACCCCGTCTGGGCGACCACGGGATCCACTCCCACGGTCGATCCCGCGAGCACCACCCCACCCGTCATCATCGCCATCGTCAACAAACGCATCGTTCTGCCTCCTCGGCCGGTTGATGCAGTCTCGTTCTTCGTCATGGTCCTCACGCTCCCGAGAGACCGGGAAGCGCCGCCTGGATCCGAGGCAGCACCTCGCCGTCGTCCAGCGTCCGCAGGGCGATCTCCAACTCCGTCCGCGCCTGCGCCTCGTCCATCGATCCCGTCTCCGCCACCCCCACGATCTGGATCAAGACCAGCTCGAGGTCGAGCAAGAGCTCGGCGACGGCCGGGTCACCGGCACGATCCGCGTCCAGCAGGAGGCGCGTCTCCGACAGGAGACCGGTCGCCCACTCGGCGGTTGCAGGATCGATGCTGCCGCTCCGCCCGTCGGCTCGTACCATCGTCAGCAGGGACTCGGTGCGCCCGAAATGCTCCTGCGCGGCCAACGTGAGGGCGCCCTGGGACATCCCGTCGAAAGTCGTCGCGACAGCTACTTCGGGCTCCACGCCGCCGCCCGGCGGCGCCGTCATCCGCCCGATCCCGATGCCCAGGACCATCACGGCCGCCGCGGCCACCGCCCACCCCATGGATCTGTCCGCTGCGCGGAACACGTGACGCCCGGCGTTCCGGCGGCGCCTCTCGCTCGCCAGGTCGACCACGTCACCACCGACCACCCCGGCCCCGACGTCGCTCGACATCTGCGCTTCGATCGCCGTCCACATGGCTTCTTGCGGCGTTTCTCCCGGGACGTGGTACGTCTCGCGCACCAGGTCGATCATCGGGTCCATCCGTTCATCCGTCATCCCACGTACTCCTGCATCGCCGGTCCGAGCGTCTCTCTGAGCCGCGAACGGGCGCGGGAAAGGCGTGCCTTGGACGTTCCCTCGGCCACGCCGAGCGCTTCCGCGATCTCGCCGTGGCTGAAGCCCTCCAAGTCGTGCATGAGAAACACGGTCCGGTAGATCTCGGGGAGGCCCTCGACCGCCTCCTCGATCCGCTCCCGCACTCCGGGCTCCGCCACGGGGTTGGAGGCGGCCACGGGGGCGGCGTCCTCCAGCGACCGCTCACGCTTACGATGGCGATCAACCTTCCGAAGCCCGTTGAGAGCGACGGAGACCGTAATCGAGTGCAGCCACGTGGAGAACGCCGCGTCACCGCGAAACTGATCGAGTCGGTTCCACGCCCGGACGAAGGCTTCCTGGGCGAAGTCCATCGCCAGCTCCTCTTCCCCCGCCATTCGATACGTGAGTCTGTAGATCCGGTCCACGTTCATCTCGTATAGGGATCGAAAGGCGCGCTGATCGCCCGCTTTCGCCCGCTCCACCAGTTCGAGTTCCGTCAAGAGAAGAGCCTGGTTGATCGCCTTGACTGTCTCTTCCGTGCTGTCTGACACAGCGTCCCCTCGAACGGTTGCGCCCCTGCGGCGGGGGCAGGAGGACCGATCAGGCCTCGGGATCGATCGGGAGCACCATCCGGGCACGCACACCACCCCCGTCCCGATTCTCGAGCTCCAACGTCCCGCCGTGGCCCTCGGCGATCTGGCGCGAGAGCACCAGGCCGATTCCCGAGCCGCCTTGTTTGGTGGTGTAGAACGGAACGAAGAGGTTGCCCGTCTCCGGCAGGCCCGGGCCACGGTCCTCCACGAGCACGTGCAGCCGGCCGGCCCTCGTGATCCACCGGAGTGAGACCCCTGCCCCTTCCGCCTCCAGGGTGGCGTCGACCGCGTTTCGGACGAGGTTGATCAGCGCCTGCTCCAGCTGATCCGGGTCGGCCTGCAGCGTGACGTCTTCGCCCTCCACCACATCGACGGACATGCGCGTCTCGAGATCCGCGACCCGGTGCACGAGGGGTCGTATGCTCACGGCGTCGAGGTCGGGCTTCGGCAGCCGGGCGAGCTTGGCGTACGAGGCCATGAACCGGCCGAGCGCCTCGGCCCGGCTCGAGATCACCGCCAGCCCGCGCTCGACGTCTTCGCCCACGTCCTCGGGGAGCGCGCTGCGCCCGAGCATGCTCTGGAGGCTCCCGGAGATCGACTTGATGGGCGCGAGCGAGTTGTTGATCTCGTGCGAAAGCACCCGGATGATCCGCTTCCACGCCTGTCGCTCCTCCTCACGCAGGGCGCGGCTGAGATCGGACATGGCGATGAGCTGTAGCGGGTAGCCTTCCTGCCGCACGACGCTCCGGCGGAGCTCCCACCGGCCCGTGCCGCCGGCAAAGGAGACCTCGATCGTCCGGGGTGCGATCCCGTGTAGCGTGGCGTCGAGACGAAGCTCACCGGCGGTCTTCCCGATCAGCCGTTCCGCGGGCTGACCCAAGAGCTGCTCACCGGTGCGATTGACGATCCGCAGCACCTCGTCGGGATCGAAAGCGAAGACGGCGACGTCGATCTCCTCGAGAACCTTCCGCAGCGTCTCCGTCGCCTCGACGGCGCCCAGTCGCTGATTGCGGAGGATCTCCTCGAGCTGGTTGACCTCCAGGTATGCCAGCGAGAGCGCGTCCGACCCGTCGCCCACGCGGGCGCGGATGGAGAAGTCGCCTTCGCGCAGCGCGGCCAACATGTTCGCGAGCGTGCCGAGCGGTCGCACGATCTGCTCGCGCAGGGCGACCGTGACGCCGACCCACACGCTCACGAGACCGACCGACGCAGTCCATTGGACGCGAGGGGCGTAGCCGCCGAACCACAGGAGCGCCAGCGACACACCCACGCCCGGCAGGCCGGCGAGGACGGTCAACACCATCACACGCTGATCGTGCGTGAGACGCTTCCACCACGAGCCCACGTCAGCCCCTCGCGTCCGCGCTGCCGGCGTGGCGGGCGGTCATCGAATCTGCGCTTTCCGGCACGGGCAGAGCCTATCCCGCATGAGCATCCTCGCCCTCGATCTCGTGTCGTTGGAGTCGGCGGTAGAGGGCACTGCGGCTGAGCCCCAGCGCCTCGGCCGCTTTGCTGACGTTGCCTTGGTGCCGTTCCAGGGCCTTCTCGATCATGAGCCGCTCGGCCTCGTCGAGCGTCAGCTCGTCCATGAGCATCGAGCCGTCGTCACGCCGTCGGAGGCCGAGATCGGAGGCTTCGATCCGCGATCCGCGAGCCATGAGCACCGAACGCTCGACCGAGTGCTGGAGCTCGCGGACGTTGCCGGGCCACGTGTGCTCGCGTAGAGCCGCCATGGCCGACGGCGAGAACCCCTCGATGTCGCGCCCGTATCGAGCCGCCTGTTGCCCCAGGAAGTACTCGGCCAGCAACGGGATGTCCTCGATCCGGTCGCGTAGCGGA
>JBDHDM010000282.1:0-7725 GCA_039591515.1 Gemmatimonadota bacterium
GGTCGTCTGTGGCCCGCTCATCTCCCACGACAGGGCATTCAACTCGGCGCCCACGAACAACACCGTCGCCAACGGCGCGATCATCCAGGTCGGAGAGCCTTCCGCAGCAAGCGCCATCACGGGCGGCAGGCCGAAGGCGAGCGCCACCAACAGCTCCCGAGGGTCGGCGACCAGACTGGATACGGACATGGCGACCGACACCAAGCCGCAGACGGAGAGCCAGACGCGAATGTCCCTCGGTCCGAGCTGTAGAGCGACGACGATGGCGGCCGAGATCGCACAGACCGAGAGCATGCGAATCAGCGTGCGCGGGTCGCCCCTCATCTGCGCATCGTCACCGTGCTGCGACGGGCTCGGCGCAAAGCCGACACGACGGGCGCCATGTCACCGTCGACGGGCGCTCGGACCACCGCGATCCCGACGCGCCTGAGCTCCCCGATCCGCCGCTCGAGCTCCAGGTCCCACAGCCGTCGGGCGAGGGCCTCTGCGGGGGACTCGGGCGGATCGAGCAAGGCGCTGGGGTCCATCATGACCACGACGACCGATCGCCCGCGCACTCGCCACGACATCAACGTGAGGAGGCTGTGGTCGTCGTGAAGGGTCGAGAGCGCGATGATCAAAGCCCCCTGTGGAACGTCGACCGCGCGTCGGGCGACCGAAATCCGCTCCACCGCCTCTCCGCCCATCCGCAGCAGCGTATCCATGAGCGTATACTGAGCCAGCCGCCCACCCGCGGGTGGAAGCCACCGCGTACTTCCACCCAGCCCGACCAGCCCCACACGGTCGTTCGCCCGTATGTGGACGGACGCCAGGGCCCAAGCAGCGCGCGCGGTCTTGGCCAGGATCCGAGCCGACGCCGCCGAGCCGTCGTCGTAGGTCTCCACCGCGATGACGACGTCCCCGGAGACCTCCGGGTGATGGCGGTTCACGATGGGACGACCGTGCCGGGCCGTGGCGGCCCAGTTCAAATCGCGTAGTCGATCACCCGGCACGTAGGGCCGGAGCTCTGCGAACTCGTGACCCTCGCCCACCCTGGAAGACCCGTGCACGCCCCACACCGTCCGGGACTCCATCGGGCTCAGGAGCTGGCTGAGACGCTCTGTGCCTGGCAAGACACGAACCGGCGGTCCCACCAGGACCTGTCCCGTCCAGGACACCAACCCACCCGGTAGGGTCAGACGCAGCCACACGTCCCCGATCGTGTGACGTCCCCAATGGGCGGCTGTCAGCCTGATCGGCAGCTCGACCCGCTCGGTCGAGGGGATCCACTGCGACGCATCCTTCGGCGATTGGGCCGAGACACCCCGCAGGCGATGGATCACCGCGTGCGCGTCGGCCGCGCCATGCCAGGCGATCTCCAAGTGCCCCTCTACCTGATCACCCTCCAGAACACGATCGGCGAAGAGCACGATCCGCGACGTCACCTCGACGGGCCCGGTCCTGCGGAGTCCCACGGCCAGGGCGAGGGCAAAGGGCACGGCGATCGGAGCGATCGACGGCTCACCGAATACGAGAGACGCACCCAGAGAAAGGAAGGTGATCGCGCCGTACGGGAGGAGCCGGCCGTCCCGGGCCGGTTCGAGCGTAGTGGTCTCGGAGACTTCGATCCGGGGGGCGCTCACGACCAGGTAGGAGCGGGAACCGTGTCCACGATGCGAGCGACGACCTCGTCGGCCGACACCCGTCGCGCCCAAGCTTCGGCCCGCAGAACGACCCGATGAGCCAGCGCGGGCACCGCGATGATGCGGACGTCGTCCGGGCTCACGAAGTCCCGCCCGGAGAGAACGGCCCGGGCCCGCGCCAGCTTCAGGAGCGCGAGTGAGCCACGAGGGCTCGCACCCACCTCGAGCTGACCGTCTTCGCGGGTCGCGGTGACCAAGGCGACCGCGTAGCGATGCAAGTCGGTCTCGACGTGCACCTGCTCGAGGCTGTCTTGCATCGCACGGAAGTCCGCGGGCGTGACGACGGGTGCCAGCTCCACCGTATCCCGCCCCCTGGCCGTCCGGCGAGCCAGGATCTCCACCTCGTCGTCGGAAGACGGGTATCCGACGGTCGTCCGGAGCACGAACCGGTCGAGCTGTGCCTCCGGAAGCGGATACGTACCCTCCGATTCGATCGGGTTCTGCGTCGCGATGACCAGGAACGGGTTGGGCAGGTGATGCGTGACGCCGTCCGCCGTGACCTGTCGCTCCTGCATCGCCTCGAGGAGTGCGGATTGTGTCTTGGCCGGTGCCCGATTGACCTCGTCCGCCAGAACGAGCTGAGCGAAGATCGGCCCCCTGCGAAACTCCGGCCGATTCGTGGACAGGTCGAGGATCGTGGCCCCCGTGATGTCGGCAGGGAGCACGTCGGGGGTGAACTGAAGCCGTGAGAAGTCGAGGCCCGCCGCCGTCGCGAAGGACCGCGCAGCCAGCGTCTTCGCGACACCGGGCACGTCGTCGAGGAGCACGTGCCCATCCGCGAGCAAGCCCGTGAGGACCAGCTCCAAGACCTCGCGCTTGCCGATCACGGCCCTCTCGACCTCGGCGAGGATCCGCTGTGCGGCCTCGACGGTCATGGAGACGCTGAAGGTGCTCGGTTCGAGGCCTTGGCTCATAGTCGCTCCACGTCGTCGAGGATCTTCGTGAGGTGAATCAGTGAGACCGGGTCCCTGAGGGCCAGCGCTCGCTCCCCTGTGCTCCCGGATCGAACCAACGCCCAAGTCGGGTCCGAGACCAGGGCTCGGATGCGCGCATGATCCGCCGGGTCCCGGACGCTCAACCCGTGGTGCTCGGAAAGACGGCGAAAAACCTCGTCCGCGAGAATTCGGTGTGCGGCGCTCGGAATCGGCACGCGTCGGCTCGCCTCGGCGTCCTCGACCGCCCGAAGCTGGGCCGTGAGTCCGCGAATGGCCGCCGGGCTCGCAGAGGGAGGCCGGCTCTCCCGGACGCCGTCGAAGGGTGAGTACTCGTCACCCGTCATCGCCTTCGGAAGCTCCGCCCGGTAGACGCGGACACCGACGTAGGCGAACGCGAGGGTCACGAGAAGCCCCTGGAGCAGCCGGACGGCCAAGCCGGGCCATACCAGGCCCACGAGGAGGAAGGCGACGCTGACGGTCGCCAGAGCGGCTCCTGACGATCTCACGGGGCGCGTGCCGGGGCCGGTTGACCCGGCGTGGCATGCGAGTCGGAGGGCACGGCCAGCTCAGCGCCGACCTCGCGTAGGGCCCGGAGCGCCCGATCCCGATGACGGGGGGTGAGCGCATGCTCCGAAAACCGGGCGATCTCGAAGAGCCGAATGAGCGTTTCCAGAGGGGCCCGAGACACCGCCAGCGTGGAAAGGACTCGCCGAAGGTGCTCCGTGGGGCCTTCGTAGGCCCATCTCGACGCTCCGATCGGCTCCAGCTCTTCGAGCAGGCGCGCGTACGCCCCGATGATCGCGGTCCGCGGGTCCGAATCGGCCAACATCGCGTCGATCGCCGACACGATCGCGCCATGCGCCTCGGCCCGAGTCCCTGCATCCGCCGCCTCCGGGGCCGGGACCTCCCCCTGTCTTCGACGCGGCCGTCGGAGGCTCACCAGGAGTGCCAGCCCCACGACCCCGACGAAGAACATCAATCGACGTACCAACCGCTCTCGGTCCGAAATGACCGAGCCGCCCGTCTCCGAAGCACGTTCCTCACCACCACGGCGCACGGCGGGCCCGCGCCAGTCGGACCGGAGGCGAACGCCGATGCGACCCGATCCGCGGTCGGTTGCCTCGGCGCCCGGCCTGGCGACTGCCGTCCGGAGATCGACCTGCGAGATGGCGACCAAGCTCATCATGACCGCCACCACGACCGCGCCCGGAAGCATGTCCCGGAATGGGGTGGCTCGGTGCCGAGCGCCCCAGCGAGACCACGCCCAGGCGCCACCGAAGCTGAGTAGGCAGGCCGCGGCAACAATGGCAAGGAGCTCGAGGCTGTCCGCCACCCCTTCCCTGGCCGGCGCCCACACCGACGCGTGAGAGGTCGCTGCCACGATGCCTGCGAGCAGCAAGACCCCGCCGACCGCCAGGACGGACGGCAGCGGGCGCCGCCCGCGAAATGACACCTGTGAAGGCCTCTCGAGTCCCATGCAGGTCTATACCCGTCCAAGCGAAACGGCTTTCAACCGTTGAGCCGAGCCGGATACCGAGCCTCGCTCGCGGGGTGCCTCGGCCCCTGCCCCCGAATGCTGACAAGATGCGCGCCGCACACTGGCGAGCCCCCCGCGGCCCCGCAAGAAGCCGCCGGGCACCCCACTCGCCCGCGCAACCGTGCTTGCCCCGGGATTGAGCGTCCGGGATGTTGGATGCGGATGGACGACCTCCGGTCCGCCGCAGAGAGACCATGCAAGACCTGATCGCGCAGGCGAAGGAGCGCCGAATCTGGCGGGTCCTGGTCGCGTATCCGAGCGTGACGTTCGTGACGCTCGAGGTCGTGGAGTTCTTCATCGACAACTACGACCTGGACGCGAGACTGCTCTCGGCCACGATCATCGCAGCGGCCGTGTTCTTCCCGGCTGCCGTGCTCTGGAACTGGCGTCACGGTGAGGCGGGCCGCCAGCGATTCCATCGACTCGAGGTCGGCGCCTACCTCGTGGCGTTCGGACTCTCGGCCACCGCGGTCGGCTGGTATTGGAGCAATTCCACGGCTCGCGCGAACCCGAGCTTCCCCTCCGCCACACCGCCGCGCTCCATCGCCGTCATGCCCTTCGAAGACCTCAGTGACGACGTGCGGTATCTGGGTGACGGCATCGCGGAGGGGCTCATCAATTGGCTCGCGACCGTGCCCGACGTCCGTGTAACGGCCAAGACCGCTTCGTTCAGGATGCGAGATCAGGTCGAGGACTTGGGTGCCCTGGCCCGGAACCTCGGGGTGAGCCACGCAATCACCGGAAGCGTCGAACGCGTCGAGGACCAGATCGTCATCGCAGCATCCCTGATCGACCTGGACGCTGGGCACACGCTGTGGGGAGACCGGCTGATCCGGCCCGCGGACGAAGCGCTGCTGGCCGAGCAGTCGATCGTCTCCGCGCTCGCCGGCGGATTGCAGCTCCAGGTATCGGGCACCACCCCGGAGGACATCGGCGGCACGACCGACCCTCACGCGTACGACGAATACCTACGGGGGCACTTCCTCATTCAGGCCACGGACGGTGCTTCGATCGAGCGCGGGCTCGAACGGCTCCGTGCCTCGATCGCGGCCGATCCGGGCTTCGCGCGGCCCTACGCCGACATCGCCGACGCCCTGTCGCAGAAGATCTACTTCGGGATCGGCGACCCGGAGCTGCTGATCGACGAGGCTCGCACGGCGGCCTACTCGGCCATCGCGATCTCGCCCGAGCTACCCGAGGCGCAGGTCGCGCTCGCCGCGGTCCACCAGTACATCACGTTCGACTGGCGTGCCGCGGAAGCCGCCTACGAGGCCGCGATCGCAACGTCCCCGAACAGTCCTGTCCCCTATCACCGATACGTGGACTTCCTGTGGGCCACCCTCCGCTTCGGAAAGGCCCAGACCATGGCGCAGCGCGCGGTCGAGATCGATCCGTTCGACTCGAACTCGATGCACGCCGTGGGCATTGCGCTGCTCTTCGCCGGGGACTTCGAGGCGGCGGCAGATGCATTCGGTGAGTGGAACGAATTCCACCCCGAGAGCCTGTGGTCGTACGTGAAGCACGCCGTGGCGTTGGCCCAGATCGGCGACTGTGAGCGCTCCGTCAGCCAGGCGCAACGAGCCGACGTTCTCGCCGACGGGCGACCGGACCCCTTGACGGACAGCTGGATGGCATGGGCCTACCACCTGTGTGGCAAGAACGAGCTGTACGAGAGGTCCAGGGCCCGTGCGGAGACCACGGTCGGCGGTGACTGGCGACTGTCGGTGGGCGCCGGCTGGTACCTCGACTGGCGACTGTCGGTGGGCGCCGGCTGGTACCTCGCGGCGTTGGAAGGGGATGTCGAAGGGACGATTGAGATACTCGACTTCGTGGTGCGTACTCGTAGTCCGTATTCCCTTTTCGTGCAGGTCCTCCTCCTGGACAACATGGGCTGGCCCGTATCCGATCGCCTCGCCACCGATCGGCGCTACCTGGATCTCGTCCGCGGGCTCGACTTCCCCGCCTCGAGCTGGTCGGTCACGACACCCTGACTCGGGGCGCCGCCCCAACGCCCGTCGAGTGAAAGTCGGCCCCGGGGCGTGAGACGTCGTCCCCCCGGGTCGTCACTCCCAGTCCGGCTCGGCCTCCCAGCCCTCGGTCGCTCGCGGCTCTACTCGGCGCGCCGCGTCACCTTTCGCAGCACGTTTCCGCCGAGACGCCGTGCGTCCGCCCAGAACGGCCGTTGGTCGTCCCATGCCCAGTGCTGGTAGACGTTGCGGCCGGCGAGCGAGCGCAGCCACGCGCCCGTGGTCACGTCGCCATGAGCGCGATAGTCGAGGAAGGCCTTCACATCGTGCTCGAAGTACAGGTACCGGACGCCCTCACGCTGATCCGCGCGCGGAGGTAGAGGGAGTCCCACCGCATCACAATAGGCTGCGTAGGGGAGGTTCACTCCACACGCAGCCGCGAGGAGATTCCACGAGCTGGTGCGCGGGTTGATCTCGAGGAGCTTGAAGGCGCCCGTGCGCTCGTCCTGCTTGAACTGAAGCAGCCCGAGACCCCGGTATCGAATCTTGCTGACGACGTCCTGGCCCAGCTCCACGATCTCCGGGACCACGAGGCTGCGCACGAAGCAACCGATCCCGGCGTAGGTCGGGTAGGTACGGATTTTCTGCCCGGTGAACCAGGCGCTCGGCCGACCGCTGCGATCCACGTAGATGTGGAGGGAAAAGAGCCTGTCGTCACGACCCGGCACGTACTCTTGTAGCAGCAGACGGACCCCATGAGGGGCCAATGCGTCGCAGAGTCGGCGGAGCTCGTCGACATCGTGCGCCAGCAGTGCCTTCTTGCCGTTGACGATCCGGCTCACTTCCTCCGAGGCCCAGTCCTGTGGCAGACTCGGCTTCACGATGATCGGGTACCCCTGATCGCGGGCGAACGCCTCCGCCTCCGCGGGCGAGCAGAAGACGTGGGTCGCCGGGGTCGGCAGATCCAGGCGCTGCGACCACTCCGCGAATCGGGCCTTGTCCGAGCAGCCCGCGATGACCTCCGGCGACGGGATCAGCACCCGGAAGTGGTCGGAGAGACGATCGCGCAGGCGGTCCATCATGAGCAAGTCCGGGTCGGCGGTCGGGATCAGGACGGGCCGTTCCGCGCCCGAACCGCCGAGCTTCTCCAAACAAGCGAGGGCCATCGCGTCGTCCGTGGTCAGCCCGGCGCAGACCTCGACCCGGTCCGCGTAGCGAGAGCGACCAGCGGGTGCGTCGCCGTACTCCGCAAGGAGCGCGACGGACACACCGGACCTTCCGAGGGAACGCACCATGCTGAGGTCAACGCACCATGCTGAGGTCGCCCTGGGCTCCCCCCATACAGGCGGTCACGACCGCTGGCGGGGTCCGCCCTTGCGCCACGTCAGGCATCCTTCGCGCCAGAGGAGACCGCCGCCCGTTTCGCCCGGCGCAGGACATGGGGCACTCCGAAGCCCAATGCGGCCCGCGCGCCGTGAATGAAGCACCCCTCGACGACCGGCTCCCGGCCAGGCCACAGCTCGTCGATGAACGCACCGGCCGGAGCCCCGCTGTCGACACGACACAGGGTCGAGCTCGGCTCGTGACGCCCCAGGAACTCGATC
>JBDHDM010000283.1:0-6290 GCA_039591515.1 Gemmatimonadota bacterium
GAACCCGAACGACTACCGCTATCGCGGCGTGTGTGAGCCGATGACGGTGATCACCGAGGAGATTTCGGTGAAGGGGAGCGCCCCCCACACTGCCGAGCTCAAGTACACTCGCCATGGCCCCGTCGTGTACGAAGATCGTGGGCGCAACCTCGCCTACGCGGTACGGGCCGCGTGGATGGAGGTCGGCGGCGCACCGTACCTCGCTTCGCTGCGGATGGATCAGGCGACGACGTGGGAGGAGTTTCGGGCCGCCTGCAACTACTCCAACATCCCTGGCGAGAACATGGTCTGGGCAGGACGCGACGGGACGATCGGTTGGCAGTCAGTCGGGATCGCGCCCGTGAGGCGGGGCTGGAGCGGGTTGGTTCCCGTGCCTGGCGATGGCCGTTACGAATGGGACGGCTACCTGCCGATCATCGCGAAGCCGAACGTCTTGAATCCGCCGGAGGGTTACTTCGCGACCGCCAACAACGATCTGATCCCCCGGGACTACGAGTACATGGATGCGGTCGGCTTCAGCTGGTCGGATCCGTACCGATGGCTGCGGATCGTCGAAGTCCTCGGCAACGGCACACGCTTCTCGATGGCGGACATGATGCGTCTCCAGACTGACGAGCTGTCGCTTCCGGCGCGCCAGCTCGTGCCGATGCTGGACGACCTCGACCGGGACGCTCTCGTCCCGGCGGGGCAGACGATGAACCTGTCCCTCTCCAAGGTCATCGAGACGATCATGGTGCCGCCGGGGTCGCTCGGGGAGGACCCGATGGCCGCCCGTGACCACCTGTTGATGTCCTCCCTCCAGGCCGCGCTCGACGCGCTGGACGAGGAGTTGGGCTCCGACATGACCGCCTGGCAGTACGGCCAGCCGGAGAACCACTACGCCTACCTCCGCCACCCACTCGGCAGCGCGGTCGACACGGAAACCCGCTCCCTGCTCGAGGTCGGCCCGGCACCGCGGGGCGGCTACGGCTCGACCGTGAACCAGACGGGCAACGGCGAGAACCAGACGTCGGGCGCATCCTTCCGCATCATCGTCGACACGTCGGACTGGGACCGTGCCGTCGGAATGAACACGCCGGGTCAGAGTGGGGACATTCGGTCACCCTTCTATCGCAATCTCTTCCAGCGTTGGGCCAACGACGAGTTCCACCCGGTGTTCTACACGCGTGCCAGAGTCGAGGAGGTGACGGCGGTACGGCTGGAGCTGCAGCCGCGTTGAGAGTTGCGGGTAGCGCGTCGGGTTTCGAGTCGGATTCGCGGGCGCGGGACCGTTCCGGCGAGGGGTGCGCCGCTCAGCGCGGGTCCTTTTCCTCGAGCCATACCTCGGGCCTTACGATCCGCTTGCGCTCCTTGGGCTTGAGGCGGAACCAACGGGCCACCAGGAGGATCTCTGCCGCCTCCTGGGGGGCCAGAGCGCCGGGGCCGAGGTCCAACTCTCCATAGACCTCGTCGATCGCGCGGGCGACCCGTGCTCTCGCGGACCGGCCCTTGGGGTGGCGTAGCTCCCGACGGATGCGACCCCGCCGGATCAGGTAGATGCGGTCGTCACCTGCGAACCCGGGGACACGATAGACGAAGCTCAAGTCCTCCATCGTGCCTCGGAACGCAACCAGCTCGTCGCGGAAGTTGCGGAGCCGCTCGATCCGGTCACGGAGCAGGGCGGCGTATTCGAAGTTCATCTTGGCCGAGGCGCGATTCATCCGCTCGCGCAGCTCCGCGAGCGGCACGTCCGCCCGCCCCTCCAGGAAGCGCCGCGCAAGCTCGACCGCGTGCAGGTACTCCGCGGCGGTCGGCCGCCCGCAGCAGGGAGCCAAGCACGTCCGGAGCTCTGCCCGGACGCAGTTGGGCACGCGCCCGGAGCCGAAGATCTCGAGCTGGTCGTTGAAGTACGTAGGGGTCGTTCCGGGACAGTCCCGCAGTCCGAGCTCGTGCGCCAGCTCGCGAACGATGTGCGCCAGCCGTTTCACGCGTGGGAAGGGCCCGTAGTAGGTGGCGCCGTCCTCTGCCACGCGCGTCACGGGCACCACCCGAGGAGCGGCCTCGGCGGTCACCTTCACGAAGGCGTAGATCCGTTGTCGTCTGTGCTGCACGTTGAAGCGCGGCTGCCACTGCTGGATCAGCTTCATCTCGCGGATGAGCGAGTAGAACTCGTTGGGGATGTAGTCCCACTCGATGCGCGAGGTCTCGCGAATCAGCTCCCAGGCCTTGTCCCCCTTGGGCGCTCGGAAGTAGGAGAGGACACGCGTCCGGACTTGCACCGACTTGCCCACGTAGAGGAGCTCCTCGTTCGGCCCGAACATCCGGTAGACGCCCGGACGGTTCTCGGCTCTGGCGCGGATGTGCTCTCGGAGCGTGGGATTCGCGTGCATCGCCCTGCCAAGAGGGGGTGGCGCTTTCGCAGTTTCTTCGGGAAGATAGAAAGCGCCGATCGCGGTCGCCATCCGGCCTGTTCCGGTATTCGGGCCGCCCGACCGAGTCCGTAAGATGTGAGGCATGGAGATGACAGGCTCGGACAAGCTCATCCGGGATCCTCTGTGGGAGTCGATCCGGCTCGATCCCACGGCGGTACGGATCGTGGACACTGCGGAATTTCAGCGCCTCCGGTACATACGGCAGCTGGGCCTCGCCCATCTCGTCTACCCGGGCGCGACGCACACGCGGTTCGATCATGCGCTGGGTGTCTACCACCTGACCAAGACCGCGCTCCGCCACCTCAGAGAGCGGGGTGGCGTACCTCCGGAGGCGTGGGAGGGAGAGGAGCTCGTCCCGTATGCCGCGCTCCTTCACGACATTGGCCACTACGCCTACTCGCATGCGTTGGAGGAGCTCGAGACGGAGCACCTTCCGGCCCATCACGAGGAGGTGAGCCGGCGGTTCTTTTCGTCGCCGTCCTTGCGCGACGCGCTGGCCCCACTCGGTCTCACGGCGTCCGACCGCATCTCGGAGCTGATCCGGGGTGAGAGCACGATTCCGTTGCGCGGGCTCGTGAGCGGGAGCCTCGATCTCGACAAGATGGAGTATCTGCGTCGGGATGCGCGGTTCTGCGGGGTCCCGTACGGGGAAGTCGACGTGTCCCGACTCCTGCTCGGGCTTCAGCTCTTGCCGGACCCCGAGACGGGCACCTTCGAAGTGGGAGTGCACGAGAAGGCGGTCGCCGCTCTCGAGTCCCTCCTTTTCGCGAAGTACCAGATGTTCCGGAACGTGTACTGGCATCACGCCGTTCGCTCCGCAACGGCGTTGTACAAGCGGATCGTAGAGGAGTCGGTGAGGGGAGGGTTGATCGATCCATCCGAGCTCGTCGGTCCCACGGACGAGGAGCTCCTGTACGAGATCGGTCGCCGGGCGCTCGGCGAGGATTCCGAGATCGCCGACCGGATTAGCACGCGTTGGCTTCCCGCGCTCCGGCAGCGGCGTCTGCCCAAGCGGGCGCTCGAGCTGACGGCGGCAGACCTGTCCGGTCGGGTGGTCGAGGACTGGGCCGTCGGGGACTCACCCTGGAAGCGGGCCGTCGAGGACGATCTGGCCGCGGAGCTCGGGCTCGAGCCGGGAGAGGTCGTGATCGACTTCCCGTCGAAGGCCGCGATGTTCCAGGTGGACGTGCTCGTGGAGCGCCGTGACGGGTCCGTCCGAAGGCTCGGGATGGAAGGCGCCGAGGGGATGCTGGACCTACCCAAGGTCGCTCGGGAGCTCTACACGACGACCCGGGTGCTGCGCGTGTTCACATTCGAGCGACGGGAGCTGTCCGTGGAGCAGGTCCTGGAACGGATCACGCGGCCGGTCGGCGCCGCCTAGCTCAACCGATGCGGATGAGCGCGGCCGTGATGTTGTCGTGCCCGCCGGCGCGGTTTGCCGCGTCGACCAGCGCTTCAACCGCCTCATCCCCCCCGCCGGATTCCGAGACGTGAGCCTCGAGCAGCGACGACATGTCCGTATCGTCGAGCACTCCGACCAGGCCGTCGGTGCAGAGCAAGTAGAGGTCACCCGACTCTGCACGACCCCCGACGACCTGAGGTACGGGCGGCTCCTCCAAACCGAGGCATTGGGTCAGGAGGTGGGCGTACGGGCTGTGCCGTGCGGCCGAGGGCTGCATGATCCCGTTGTCGATCTGCTGTTGCACCCAGGTGTCGTCGCGCGTGAGCTGGTCCAGGGCTCCGTTTCTCAGGCGGTAGGCGCGGGAGTCACCCACGTGCCCGATCACGTAACTGTAGGACTCGCGATCGACCATCATCGCGGTCAGCGTGGTGCCCATTCCCTGGAGGTGGGGCTCGTGTGTCCCCCGGGTGCGGATTTCCTGATGCGCCGCGATCACGGCTCGCTCGACGACAGGAAGGAGGGCCCCGGTGAAGTCGTCGGGAGGTTCACGGCTACCGGCTGCTTCACCCAGCACGCGGGCTGTGAAGTCAGCCGCGATCCGGCTGGCCACGTCGCCACCTGGGTGCCCCCCCATTCCGTCCGCGACGACAGCCACGCCGTGCTGCGGAAGCAACGCAATCGCATCCTCGTTGCGTCTCCGTACCTGACCGATGTCGGACGATCCGGATACGGAGACGGAGTTCGGCACGGAGGTGCGCTCGTCGATTCGAGGAGGGCTGGAATACAAGGTCGGCAAAGGTAGAGAGGCTGTCCGGCGACCTGCAACTGACCGGTGCAAATCACCCTCGGGGGGTGGCGCGGTGAGGAACCGCACCCCATATGAGGGTTACCAAGTTTCCGTCGAAAGCCGGACGATCTGCCCAGTGTACAGGAATCGCGCCCGTGAAGGGTCACAGTTGCCGGGCGGCGGAAACCGATCGACGTTGTCGCTCGTAGTGATTGCTGGCGACCTCTTGACAGCGAAACCATGAGGCTAGATAGTAAACGGCTTAGGACCGTGCGCCTCAGCAGAACGTATCGTCCTGGTCCCACGCCCGGATCTCCGTGGCTCGGACGAGGACCTCGAAGGAGAATCCATGGCCACTGCCACGACCACGAAGCGACGTAAGCGCAGGGGGAAGGGAAACCTTCTCGCCGGCTTCGACGCGAGTGTCGAAGAGCAGAGCGCGCTCGACCAGTACCTGCGAGACGTGAGCCGCCACGAGCTGATCACGCCGGAGCGTGAGAAGGAGTTGGGCGCGCGTGCGCAGGAGGGCGACCAGGAAGCGATTCAGGAGCTCGCGCGAGCGAACCTGCGCTTCGTGATCAGCGTCGCGAAGAAGTACCAGAACCGAGGCGTTTCACTCACCGATCTCATTCAGGAAGGGAACGTCGGCCTCGTCACGGCCGCCCGGAAGTTCGATCCCGAGCAGGGCGTGAAGTTCATCAGCTATGCCGTGTGGTGGATTCGGCAGGCGATTCTCGCCTCGCTCGCCAACCACGGCCGTGCTGTTCGCGTTCCCCTGAACCGGGCGAGTGACCTCGCACGGATCTTCCGGGAGAAGGAACGCCTCAAGCAGGAGAAGGGCCGTGAGCCTTCCACGGAAGAGCTCGCGGAGGCCACGCACCTGACGCCCGAGCTCGTGGAGTCGCTGCAGACGCTGAACGCTGCGGAGATTCGACTCGACGCGCCGATCGGGGACTCCGAGGACTCGCAGCTCGTCGAGCGCTTCATCACGGAAGAGGCGGCGGAGCCGGAAGTGGAGGTCGAAGGACGTCTGCTGACCGAGACCATCACGGACGCGCTGTCGACGCTCGAAGCGCGGGACGCGAAGGTGCTTCGCCTCTACTTCGGCCTCGAGGGCGAGCGTGAGCACACGCTCGAGGAGATCGGAAACATGCTCGGCGTCACCCGCGAGCGGATTCGTCAGCTTCGGGACCGTGCGCTCCGGAGACTGCGCGAGGGCGAAAAGGGCAACGCCCTGGAGTCCTTCGCCGCATAGGTGTCCGGACCGGTCAGCGGCGCGTGATCGGAACCGAGCTCAGCCGACCCCCGTCGAGGCTTCGTCCTCGGCGGGGGTTTCTCGTCAGGCGTGCTGAGGCAGGGCTGCCCGCGTGAGCTCCGCTCGTGGCGATGGTGCACGGGTCGCCCGCGAGCCGGCGACGGCTCGCGACGGTGGAGCCACTTCCGAAGCCGGCACGGTTCTCGAGGCCGGGGGAGGTGTGTACGTCGTGGAGCTGGAGGCAGGAGAGGTCGTCGACGCCTCGTTGCGTGGTCGGCTCAAGCGGGAGGCTCGCACCGGCGGTCGGGTCGTGATCGGCGATCGGGTGCGCGTGACTCGTACCGGCGATGCGTGGACGATCGAGCAGGTCGAAGACCGCAGCACGGAGCTCGTCCGCCGAGGCCGCGGGGCTCGCGTGGCGAAGATCCTCGCGGC
>JBDHDM010000284.1:0-5859 GCA_039591515.1 Gemmatimonadota bacterium
CGATCACGAGGCCGTCCCTGATCCGACGGACCACGCGCCCCGTCGTCGAGGCGCGGTCACCCGAGCGGAGGACGTCTGCCGGCGCCGTCCGCGACATGCGGAGAGCCGGCGTCAGACCGAACACGATCAGCGCGGTGACGGTCACCGCGAAGGCGAAGCCGAAGACCGGGATCCCGAACGTCACCTCGGAGACACCCGGGAGGGCGTCGGGTGCAATCCCCAGGAGCGCGCGCACGCCGAGCCAGCCGAGACCCAGGCCGGCGGCGCCTCCGAGCGCGGCCAGGATGCCGTTCTCGAGGAGGATGCTCGCGATGAGACGCCCGCGCCCGGACCCGAGGGCCGAGCGGAGCGCGAGCGCGCGATCCTGCCCCAGCCCGCGGGCGAAGAGGAGGTTGGCCACGTTCACACACGCGGTGAGGAGGACGAGGGCGGCGGCG
This sequence comes from Gemmatimonadota bacterium, assembly GCA_039591515.1. Lineage (GTDB taxonomy): Bacteria > Gemmatimonadota > Gemmatimonadetes > Longimicrobiales > Gaopeijiaceae > UBA2589. Next base: position 438 of record JBDHDM010000284.1, read on the forward strand.
GCGGCGAGAATCCAGAGCATGGTGCGACGGGTATCGCCCACCACGTCCGCCTGAAGGGGCCGGATCGTGGTTCTCCCGGATTCGGCCTCAGGCTCTCTCTCGACGAATGCGGCGCCGAGTACGTCCAGCCGCTCCTGCACCGCGCCGATCCGTACGCCGTCTCGCAGTCGGGCGACGGCCGACAGGTAGAAGTTCCCGAAGTTGTTCCCCCCACCGGCCCGCATGTTCTGTGGCACCCACACGTCGGCCTGCGTGCCGAACGGATCCCGGAAGCCGGGTGGCATGACACCCACGACCTCGACCATCTCGCCGTCGAGCTCGACCGTGCGTCCGACGATGTTCGGCGCCTCCCCGAAGTGGTCGCGCCAGAGCCCGTGGCTGAGGACCGCCACCGCGGCCTCGGCATCCTCCTCCGACCCCGGGCCCCAGCTCTCTTCCTCGACGAAGACGCGACCCATGAGCGGCGGGCGGCCCAGCGTCTCGAAGTAGCCAGAGGAAACGGAGAGCACGTTCACCCGCACCGGCGCATCGCCGTCGGTGAGGTCGGCGCCGGTCTCCCGGTACGTGTACAGGGCAGCCACGTCCTCGAAGATCTCGTCCCAGGTGCGGACCTCGGAGATGATCGGGCCGCGCATGTACTCCAGGTCGCCCCAGTCCTCGTAGCGCTCGTACACGCGGACCAGTCGATCCGGCTCGGCGTACGGAAGGTCCTCCAGGAGGACTGCGTTCAACACGGAGAAGATCGCCGTGTTCACCCCCACGCCGAGCGCGAGCGTCAACACGACCACGGCCGTGAACCCCGGCGCGCGACGGAGGCGTCGCACGGCCCGCGCAGCCTCGGTCGTCCATTCCCTCATCGACATCCACCACCTCCCCGTTTCGCCCCGGCGCCGTGCTGCCGCCCGTGGCCCGGTTCTCTTGATTTTTCTCCCTGCTGCCACCGGATCGCCGAAGCGAACGATGAGCTCATCGGCCGTCGTTCCAGCCGCCAGGCCATCCTCGAAGTGTGCACGGAGCTCCCGCTCGACCTCGCGCCGTCCGTCCGTGAGCTCAAGGTCGGCGGCCTCCAGGACCCGGCCTACGAGGGCTTCGATCTCCGGAGGGAGCTCCGGCACTCGCCGGTCGGGGCCGGGGGCTCCCGGATCCGTCACGGCAGATCCCCTCCACCGGCGACGCCGAGGCTCGTCATCGCCTCGACGAGGTTCGCCCACTGCGACCGCTGGCCCTCGAGCCATGCGCGGCCATCTTCAGTCGCCCGGTAGTACTTCCGCCGCCGGCCGCTCGACGCCTCGCGCGTCTCGGACTCCACGTGTCCCTTGCCCTCCAGGTTGTAGAGCAGCGGATAGACGGTGGATTGCCCCAGAGACAGGAGTCCGCCGGTGTCCCGTTCGAGCGCCTCGACGATCTCGTAGCCGTACATCTCGCGGCGCGCGAGTAGAGTGAGCACGGCCAGCGGCGCTGCGCCGCGCGTCCATTCCCGTTCCAGCGTCATCAGCTCGGCCTCGGTGTGAGTCCTCTAACGTCCTGTACGTCCTGCCGTGCACACTATGTAAGACATAGTATGTGCGGCAAGAGGTTGGAAGTCGTGGCCGCATTCGTCCTGGTTACATTCTCCGCCATGTTCGACTACGACCTGAGCGCGGAGGAGGGCTCGGCGCGCGCCGGAGTCTTCTCGACCCCGCACGGAGAGGTGCCGACACCGGCGTTCATGCCCGTGGGGACCGCCGGAACGGTCAAGGGTCTGGTCATGGAGGAGGTCGACGCGCTCGGGGCCCGCATGGTGCTGGCCAACACCTATCACCTCTATCTCCGCCCCGGGCACGAGGTCGTCGAACGTCTGGGTGGATTGCACGCCTTCATGCGGTGGAACGGGCCGGTTCTGACCGACTCGGGGGGCTATCAGGTCTTCTCCCTGGCCGGAATCCGGAGCATTCACGAGGACGGTGTGGACTTCCAGAGCCACATCGACGGATCCCGGCACACGTTCACGCCGGAGTCGGTCATCGAGGTCCAGCGCGCGCTCGGCGCGGACGTGATCATGGCGTTCGACGAATGCCCCCCTGGGGGGTGCGACCGGGCCACCGCCGAGGCCGCGAATCGCCGCACGCTCGCCTGGCTGGAGCGGTGCCGCACTCGCTTCGAGTCGCTCTCGCGAGAACGAGACGGTCCCGAGCAAGCTCTATTCCCCGTCCTGCAGGGGAACGTGTACGACGACTTGCGGAAGGCACACGCCGAGCAATTCATGGACCTGGCCGATTGGCCGGGCTACGGCATCGGGGGCCTGAGCGTCGGAGAAGCCAAGGAAGACATGTGGCGCATCCTCGAGCTGCTTCACGCCCGACTACCCGACGATCGCCCGCGCTACCTCATGGGTGTCGGCTACCCCGATGATCTTCTCGAGGCGATCGCACGAGGGTGCGATCTGTTCGACTGCGTGGCTCCGACCCGGAACGCGCGCCACGGGACCGCCTGGACGAGCGAGGAAGGCCAGGTCAACTTGAAGAGCGCGCGTTTCCGCGAGGATACGCGGCCGATCGATCCGGGTTGCGATTGCTACACCTGCTCCCGCTATGATCGCGCGTATCTACGTCACCTGGTGGTTTCGTCCGAGTGGCTGCCGGTGCGCCTGCTCTCCATACACAACCTCCGGTTCCTCGTCCGACTCGGAGAAGAAGCGCGCCGACGCATCGGCGAGGGCTCCTTCGACGGGTGGAGACGTGGCTGGCTCGAACGCTATCACAACGCACGGAGTTCGGCGTGACCGCATTGGATCTGCTCTTCGCGGTGCCCCGCGAAGGTGGCAACGACATGACCATCTTCCTCGTCCAGATGATGCTCATCTTCGCCATCTTCTACTTCCTCCTTCTCCGACCCCAGGCGAAGGAGCGGCAGAGGCACGACCAGATGATCAAGTCGGTCAAGAAGGGCGACGAGATCGTCACCAATGGCGGAATCATCGGTAAGGTCGTTCACGTGGATGAGACGCGCTTGACGCTGCGAACGGGAGAGAACACGCGTCTGACGGTGGATCGGTCACGAATCGCGGCCGTTCTGGACGTGAAAGGCGAGCCGATCGGCAAGGCCTAGGGACCGTGGCGATTCGCGACATCGTCCTGATGGGCGATCCGGTGCTGAGGACCGAGGCCGACGAAGTCACGGTCTTCGACGATGCCCTGAAGGGGTTGGTCCGCGACATGTTCGAAACCATGTACCACGCCGATGGGATCGGGCTCGCGGCACCCCAGATCGGGCTGGCGCAGCGCATCATCGTGGTGGACCTTCGTCGACCCGACGAGGACGACGAGGAAGCACCGGAAAGGATCGCGCTCGTCAACCCGGTGGTCACCTGGTCCAGTGAGGACACGTACAAGACCACGGAAGGCTGCTTGTCGATTCCCGGCCTCGAAGAGGTGGTCGAGCGGCCCGTCGCGGTCCGCGTGGAGGGCAAGGATCCCGAGGGCCGCGATGTCGTCGTCGAGGCTGACGAGCTGTACGGTCGGGCCCTCCAGCACGAGATCGACCATGTCGACGGTATCCTCTTCCTCGACCGCGTGAGCCCGCTCAAGCGACGCATGCTCCTGAAGAAGTGGAAGAAGCTCGAGGCCGAGCGGCAGCTCGAGGCCGAGAGGGTCTGAGGTCGGCGTGAAGATCCTCTTCTGGGGCACTCCGGAGTTCGCGCTGTCTTCCTTGCGCGCCCTCGACGATGAGGGGTTCGACGTGGTGGGCGTCGTGACCCAGCCGGATCGACCGGCCGGCCGGGGCAGGCGGCTCACACCGTCGCCGGTCAAGGCCTGGGCGTCCGAGCAGGAATACCCCGTGCTGACGCCCGAGCGCCCCCGGGGTGAGGACTTCATGGCGGAGGTCCGCGCGTTGGACCCGGACGTCTCGGTGGTCGTCGCCTACGGCCACATCCTGAAGCGCGAAGTCCTCGAGCTTCCGCGAATGGGGTCGATCAACGTCCATGCCTCTCTCCTCCCCGAGCTACGTGGGGCTGCGCCGATCAACTGGGCGATCGCTCGGGGCTACGAGGAGAGCGGAGTGACCGTCATGAGGATGGTGGAGGCCATGGACGCCGGCCCGATCATCCATCAGGTGCGTGAACCGATTCTCTCGGACGAGACCGCCGGGGAGCTGACCATGCGCTTGGCGGAGCTCGGTGCTGCCGCCCTGGTCGAAGCGTTGGCGCTCCTCGGGGGCGGCGTGGCGCAGGAGATCGAGCAGGATCACGCGGCAGCCACGTATGCGCCGAAGATCGACCGCGAGGCGGCCAGGATCGTGTGGGAGCGCACCGCTCCCGAGGTCGGCGCGCACGCGCGCGCCATGGATCCGACGCCCGGTGCCTGGTCTCGCCTGGGCACGTCCCCGGTGAAGCTCTTTCGCCCCGTGGTGTGGAGCGCCGCCGACGTCGCGGCACTCGGCGCGTCGGGGCCGCAGCCGAACGGTGGTGCGCGCCGTGCCCCGGACGGTACCGGGCCCTCCGTTCCCGGAGAGGTTCTTCTGGCCCATGCCGACGAGGGCGTCGTGGTCGCGACGGGCGACGGGGCCGTGGCCTTCGCGGAAGCCCAGCCTCCGGGGAAGCGGCGCATGAGCGCGTCGGATTGGATCAACGGGCGGGGCGTGGCGGCGGGACAACACTTCGGGTGAGCCGGGCGGGCGGCGGAACACCTCCGCGGCTGCACGTCGTGACCGACGACGCGACGCTCGCCACGCCGGGGTGGGCCTCCCTCGCGTCCGCTGTCTTGGAGGCCGGGGGCGAGGATCTGGCACTTCACGTCCGGGGTCCTCAAACGTCGGGCCGCGTGATCCATGACCTGGTCCGCACCGTCCGCGACATCGCGGCGCGCCACAGTTCCCGCGTCGTGGTGAACGACCGAGTCGATGTCGCGATGGCCGCCGGCGTGGTCGACGCGCATCTCGGCCGCCGCTCCTTGTCGATCGCGGACGCGGTCAGGATCATGGGACCCGATGCACGGATCGGGGTATCGTGTCACGACCGAGTGGCGGCGCTTGCCGCACGCAAGGGAGGTGCGCGGTACCTGTTCGCGGGTTCGGCCTACGAGACGGCTTCCCATCCCGGAGCGGCGGGCCGCGGAGTCGCGTGGCTCGCTTCGATGGTCGAGTCGGGCGGCCCCATCCCGGTCTTGGCCATCGGTGGCGTGGACCCGGACCGCGTGGCCGAGCTCCGGGCGGCAGGCTGCGCCGGGGTCGCCGTCCTACGGGGGATCTGGAGTGCCCGGGATCCCGCTGGGGCGGTGGTGGAGTACATTCAGAAGCTGAACGAGGAATAGGACGGGCCCGACGAGGTTGGGGAGGCCGCCGAGAACGATGGGAGGAACGGTCCCGTGACCGAAGCCGGCAAGATCCGCGTGCAATTGAACGGGAAGGAGCGCCAGGTGGCGCGCGGCCTGACCGTGGACGCGCT
>JBDHDM010000285.1:0-5840 GCA_039591515.1 Gemmatimonadota bacterium
CAGACCCCGTCGAGTCCGACGTCCAATCGTGGTTCTCGACGGACTCGTTGCTGGCCGTACGGTTCGTCGAGAGCGGCAACGAAGCCCTCCAGAAGCAGCGCAGTCTGGGTCGGGCTTCCATCACCGAGCGGGTCGCCGAAGAGATCGCCCTCGTGCAAGCCGCAGCCGACACGATCCTCACGGAGAACCAGGATCTCGTCCTGCGAAGCGGGCCCTGTGACGGCGCGGTGTTCGTGCTCCCGACCGTGCTCGAGGCTTGCGCGGAACAGGAGACCGAACTGTGCACCGCGGCTCGTGCCCCCGCGGACTCCTCGCGGTACACCTTCGTGGACTCACCCGAGGAGGTCTGGGAGTGGCGCGATATCCGGCCGTGGACGCCTCCGGTGCCTCTCCAAGCCGGACCGACGGGGCTGGACGGCGGTCGGACCATCGCCTACGCGAGGGTCGGGAACGTGGTTCTCACGGTTGCGTTCGCGCCTCTCCTCGAGGCCCGCTCGGAGATCACTCCGGCGGCGCTCTTCCGGTACGAGCAGACGAACCAGGCGCTGGCGCTCAACTTCGACCACCCGGACATCGTGTTCACACCGGGCCTCGCGGTGAGAGCCGCGTTGCCGCAGCCCCTGGCGGACGAGGAGCGCTACCTGCTGCACTTCGGAGCCCCGGGCGACCCCGATACCGTGTGGGAGGCCGAAGCCGGAACGGGTCAGCCCCTCGAAGCGTCCCTGCCTCTCACGGCCGCGCACGCCCTCAGGCTCCGCGCGGGAGAGCCTCTCATCCTCACCGCCGTTCGGGGAGGCTCGGCCGATCCGGTCTATTCGATCGCGCTCGGGCGCGAGCTCCAGGCCGAAGCGGTGGACGCTCTGCTGACCTACATGACCTCGGGGCTGAACGACGATCTCAAACGGCTCGCGCCTCCGACCGGCTAGCGCGCTCGGCGTTCACGTGCACCGCGCGCTGGCCCGCGAGCCCGCTCAGCGCACGGACCCGCTGCCCCCGACCCTGTCGTCCACGACGAACTTGTCCCGGGCCGGCATGACCACCTCCGGAAGCGTGCGCGCGTCCATGACCGCGTCCTCGGGGACGATCTCGTTGAGATAGAGGATGTACGCGATCACCGCGTACACCTGGTCCGACGAGAGAATCCCGGGGGTGAGCTGGGGCATGGCCTTTCCGATGTAGTCGTACAGCGTGGTGGCGTACGGCCAGTAGTTCCCCACCGTGCGCGTCGTCGGATAGGCGTCCCACTGCTCCGTGTCGACGAGCCGATCGTTCGGACCCTCCGTACCCGTGGGGCCGTGGCACGCGATGCACTGGACGTTGAAGACCTGGCGCCCCTCTTCGACGGTTCCGCTCCCCGGGGGAAGTCCCGCCCCGTCGGGCCGCACATCGATGTCCCACATCGCCACGCGGGCGTCGTCGGCCGGACTGCCGAAAGCGAACCGCGCGGGTGCGTGCGGCGGCAGACGCTCGGGCGCGTCCGCGAAGGCCACCTCGCCCGCCCGCGTCGTCTCGGCGGCGCGGGCGTCTGGTCCCTCCGACGGAGCGCAGGCCCCGAGGGCGAGCACAAGGGCTGCCGCGCAGCCCATCCCGAGCGAGCGCCCGGCCCCTTGGGCACCTCGCGAGCTCTCGAGCAGGCCCCGGGGGCTCATACCAACTCTCCCAGACCGAAGGTGACCTCTCCGGTCCGCGCGATCTTCCACGCTCGCTGATGGTTCTGGTGGTACGACGTGCTCGGCCCGCGGGCCTCCCAGAGCTGCTGGACGGTGGGCTGCACGTAGCCGGTCTCGTCGGTCGCGCGGCTCAGCAGCATCGTGTCACCGCCGCTCCACTCGAAGAGGTGACGGAACCGTACCGTCGATCGCGGGAGAATCGGCCCCTGCAGCTCGGCATCCGCCCAACTCCGCCCCGCATCCGTGCTCACCTCGACCCGCGTGATCCGTCCCCGACCGGTCCAGGCGAGCCCGCGCACCTCCCACCATCCCCGCTCCGGAAGAACGTAGGGGTAGGACGGGAAGGTGATGACCGACTTCGCGTCCATGACGAGGCTGAACTGCCGAACGGTGCCGTCACCGAGTGGATCCGTGTACTTGGACGTCTCGTCCCGTGTATGCGTGGGCCGGTCGGTGACCTCGATGCGACGGAGCCATTTCACGCTCGTGTTCCCCTCGTACCCCGGGTTGAAGAGCCGCAGCGGGTACCCTTGCTCGGGTCTGAGGGATTCCCCGTTCTGTCCGTACGCCAACAGGCTGTCTTCCATCACCTTGTCGAGCGGAACGCTGCGCGACATGACGGCTGCGTCGCCTCCCTCCGCCAGAATCCAGCTGGCCCCAGGTCGCACACCCACCTCCCGGAGCACCGTGGACACGGGCACACCGGTCCATTCGCTCGTGCTCAGTAGCCCGTCGAGAGCCTGAACCGTGACCTCGGTGGGCATCCGGGTTCGGCTGTACACGCCTCCGCCGTTGCCCGAGCACTCGAGGAACTGGATCCGAGAGACCTGCGGGAATCTCCCGAGATCGGACATCCGAAAAACCATCGGCCGATCGACCATCCCGTGCACGAGAAGCTCGTGGTCCTCGTATCGGATATCGGGTACGCCCGCGTGGTGCCTCTCGAAGTGCAGATCCGCCGGGGTGATGGTGCCCATGAGGTCGGCGAGGGGCGTGCGCGACGACGAAGAGAGCGCTTCGGCGCGGACGAGCCGGCGCGGTTGCTCTCCCGGGGCCCGCGACCCGAGCTCCGAGACGAGGCGGCCCGGAACCTTCGTCGGGTCCGTCCCCGGAGTGGGAGCCTCCTGCGCAACGAGCCGAATCGCGTCGGACTGCGTCTTGACGAGGCCGGCGGCGATCACGCCCGACGTGGTGGTGATCCAGGCACGGCGCGAGAGTCGGGAGCGGTCGTCGCGGGGCATGGTGGCGCCTTCCTCGTGTCGGGGCAGTGGTGCGGCGGACAACCTGGGAAGCCGCGCGCCGGAGGGCCAGAGCCTCACCGAGCTCCGGCCCCTCCGGTCGAGAACGCGGCTGGACGAAGTCCGTTCGGGCGGGCAGATTCTCGCCAACTCTCACACGACGGATGGCTTCATGACGCGACGCCTCTGGGTCCCCTGCCTTCACGCCACGGTGTTGGCACTCGCCGCATCCACGCTCTTCGGATCGCCGGACTCCTCGGCTGCCCAGCAGCCCGAGTACCCCCCGGGGTTCGACGAGCCGATGCCACTCCATCACGACGGGCGCGGTCTCGGACCGTTCTCGAGGCCAGTCACCACGACGTCGGCTAAGGCGCAGCTCTACTTCGATCAGGGCATGCAGCTCCTCTACGCCTTCGACCCGAACGGCGCCGCGCGCTCCTTCCGCGAGGCGTGGAAGCTCGATCCGGACTGCGCGATGTGCTACTTCGGCGAGGCGTGGGCCTGGGGCCCCTACCTGAACGGCCCCATGACGGCGGGTGACGCCCCGCGCGCGTACGTGGCCATCCAGAAGGCGCTGGAGCTCTCCGAAGACCACGCCACGGACGTCGAGCGAGCGCTGATCGAGGCGATGGCCGTCCGCTACGAGGCCGAGCACGACGCCGACCGGCGCCGCGAGCTCGACGAGCGCTGGGCCGAGGCCATCAACGCCGTCTACGAGGAACATCCCCGCGATCTGGACGCGGGCTTCCTCGCCGGGGAGTCGCTCATGCTGCTCCAGCCCCGCCGAGGACGCTGGGACCACGAGAAGCCGGAGGTCGTGGAGATCCACCGGGTTCTGGAGAGCGTCCTGGATCAGGACATCACCCATCCCGGTACCTGCCACCTCTACATCCACGCGACCGAGCCGACGGAGGTGCCGGGAAGGGCGGAGGCCTGCGCCGACCATCTCGGCCAGTCGATCCCCGGGGCAAGTCACATCCAGCACATGCCGTCGCACACCTACAACCGAGTCGGGCGGTGGGGTGACGCGGTGCGTGCCAACACCGATGCATGGCACTCGGACCTGAAGGCCGCGTACGGCGAAGGCTTCGCGATCTACCCCTCGCACAACCTCCACATGCTGCTCTTCGCGGCGTCGAACGACGGCCAGGGCGCCGTCGCCATCCAGGCCGGTCGGGACTACGCCGAGCTCATGGACGGGGCGACTTTCTACACCGCCCTCACGATGGTTCGCTTCGGCCGCTTCGAAGACGTGATCGAACTGACGGACGCCCCCGAAGGAACGGTCTTCCGGGGTCTGTGGGACTTCGCGAAGGGTTACGCGCACCTGCGTATGGGCGACGAGGGCACCGCGCGCTGGTATCTACACCTCATGGAGACCGCCCTCGAAGAGGACCCCGACAACGCGTTCCGCGGGCACTCGGCCACGCAACTTCTCGGCGTGACCAAGGCGATCCTCGAAGCGGAGATCCTCCGCTCGAACGGCGAGCTCGACCGGGCGATCGAGGTGCTCGCCACCGGGGGCGAGATCGAGGACGGGTTGCGGTACGACGAGCCCGAGCCCCTGCCCTTCTCCGTCTACCAGTGGCTCGGAGACGCCCTTCACGAGGCCGGACGACACGCCGAGTCCGAGGAGGCGTTCCGGCACGAGCTGGTGAAACACCCGCACAACGGGTGGTCGCTCTTCGGGCTCGAGCGGGCGCTGCGCGCTCAGGGCAAAGACGCCGAGGCAGACGAAGTGCACGCGGACTTCCTCGACGCGTGGGCACGCTCGGATGCCTACATTCGGTCGCCGGTGTTCTGAGCCAGGGCGGTCGCGGCAGCGTTCGTCGCGGCGCGTCTTGGTCCGTCACGCATGATGGGCAACCACCTCGAGGGTCGTTTGGACAATAAGGCGCTCCGCATGCCGTTCCTCCTCCGCGTCGCCATGCTCTTGGGGGCGCTCTTCGGAGTTGTGGGCACGAGTGCCGGTCTCGTGGGGCTCGGCGTCGCGGTCTTCGGCGAAGGTCCGGTCACACTGGGCGGCGACCCCGTGCCTCGATCCCATTTCCTGCCGATCGCCGTCCCGTTCCTCTTGCTCTACGTCGCAGCTTGTCTCACGGCGGGCGCCGCGTCGTGGTCGCTGTGGAGACGGCGCCCGCGAGCTCGCCTCCTCCTGACCGTCCTCCTCGTCGAGTTCGTGGTCGGGGACACGGCGATGCTCGTCCTCGCGCGGCGTCTCTCCGCGGTCCCTGCTGCCGAGGTGGCGATTTCAGCGGCGTTTTTCGTCGGCCTCGTCGCGATCGCACTCTGGTACCTCTTCAGAAGCCGATCCGTCGTCGCGTTCTTCGAGTCTTGCTCCGAGCCCTCGCCCAGTAGGACTGGCCGAACGGGGTAAGGTGAACGGAGTGAAAGTCACCCACAGCGGAACGCGACCATGGATTCCATCGTCCGATCGCAGGCAGCCGACATCACGTACAACATGACGACCACAGGCTTCGACCTGCCTGGATATCGAATCGTGTCGAACCTGGGTGTGGTGCGCGGCGTCGTCGTTCGGTCACGGTCGGTGTTCGGTACCTTCGGCGCCGGCATTCAGACGTTGTTTGGCGGGAACATCACGCTCTTTACGGAACTTGCCGAACGGACTCGCCGGCAAGCGTTCGAGACGATGCTGGTTCAAGCGGACGTGGCCGGTGCGGATGCGGTAATCGGCATTCGCTATGACGCGACGGAGGTGATGCAAGGAGTGACGGAGGTCATATGCTACGGGACCGCAGTCCGGGTGGAATCGATGGCGGACTGAGCCCCAGGGACGGTGCTATGGAACAGCATGGTGAGACCGTCGGGACCGTGTCGGTCGGGGCGCATGACCGCTAGCGCCTGTCAGATCCTGCAGTCACATGCCCGGGGTCGGCTGTTCCGAACTGGGCCACTGTGTGCTTTGCTCGCC
>JBDHDM010000286.1:0-6008 GCA_039591515.1 Gemmatimonadota bacterium
AACACGTTCTAGCGTGTGCTTATCCCCCCCAACACGGCCGACTGAGCACGGTGACACTCTGCTACGGACGCAAGTAGCCAGTATCAAATAGGAATCCAACGAAGCCACCGGGTCGACACGGCCGTGCGTGGGCCACTAGAAAATTCGCTCGGTATGACCGACGTCATACCCCACCCGTCGGGTTGGGGAGCCGAATGGACGCTGGGTTTGGGGAGTTTTTCCGAGGGACTTACGGAGGAACGGCCATGTGCGAAGCAACGTCGCGGAGAACTCGGCGATTCCCGCGTGGCGACTGGCTCAGGCGCGCGTGCGCACGGGGGACGTGGGGCTGGCTCCTCTCCTTCGCCTGCGTGCTCGGCGCTTCGAGCGCCGCCGCGCAGGGTAGGAGCCCGGGTTCAACGCCGCCCTCTTCGGGTGGTGCGATCTGCTCGAGGCTCGGGGCGTCGCGGCCTTCTACTGCGACGCGGTCCGAAGCGCCTGTCCGGTGCCGCCCGCCCCGCCGCCGGACCCCCAGGTGGACTGCTTCTGCTGGAATTCCCTGGAGGTCGGCGCGTTCGTGATCGCGCCGTTCGTCGAGCCGGACCCCGATCGCGGCTGTACCACCCGGGTGACGGCGGAGGGGCTGCTCGTCTCCTCCAACGATGAGCGGTTCCAGCTGGAGACCAACTTCGCGACCGGAGTAAGGACCTGCACCGGGCCGAGCGTGTCGCGCTGTGACGGGTTCGACCCCGGCCAGCTGTTCTGCGGCGGGCTCAGCGGGGTGCTCGGAAACGGCGGCGGGACACGGGAGATCACGCCCGAGGAAGCCGACGCCTGCCTGGAGATCCTGGAGTGGGGCTTCGGGCTTTGCGACGGCACGACGGACCCGCCGGGAGGTACGGACCCTCCCGGCTAGGAACCGACGCGCGGGTCCGCCTCCGCGGCCTGGCAACTCGGAACGGGAGCCGCGCGCATCACGGCCGCGGGGGAGCGGATGTAACACCAAGTCCCGATGAGGTCTTCGAGGAGGATCCGTCATGAGTCTTCGAAAACTGGCCGTGTTCGTTGCCGCGACCGTGGTCGCGACGGCGGCTTCGGCTGACCGAATTCGGTTATCGGACGTGAGGAGGCCCCGTTGATTTTCCTACGCTCCTGCCCAGATGGGTAGAGACCGCTCGCGCCGCAGCGACTATGAACGAGGCGAACGGAGGGCGACTCCAGAACGAGGGCGAATGGGAGGGTCGGGTGATGGTACGCAGAACCACGGTCTCGAGGGTGCTCGGGCGCATCGCGGCTCTAGGCGCTGCGACCCTTCTCTTCGCCGGGGCGGTGGGGGCGGCGCACGCGGAGACCCGGTCGGCCTTGCGTCTCGATCGGACGCGGTACGGCCCCGGTGCCGCGGACTGCCTCCTCGTGACGGTCATCGACCCCGACGAGGACCGCCGCTCCGACAAGCCGGATGTGGTGGAGGTCGGCGTCCTGGGCGTGAGCCCGCCCGAGCCCTTCGCGGTCGGCGACGAGGAGAATCTCGTGCTGGTCGAGACGGGAGATGCGACCGGCACCTTCCGCAACGTCGAATGCATGCCCCTGCGCGGCGCAGAGCCGGCTCCCGGCGACGGGACGCTCCAGGTCGAGCCGGGCGATCTGGTGAGCGCCGTCTACCAGGATCCGGACAACCCCCCGGAGCCCTCGAGCCCGGAAGAGGTCGATGCCAGCCTCGACACGGCGTTCGTCACCGGCGGCCGGAGCGAGGGACGCTTCCGCTACCGGATCGATCCCGGTATCCTTCCCGAGGCCCTCTCCAGCACGCCGGGCCGCCTGCCCGGCGAGCCACCGCGCCCGCTCGCCATCGCCGTCGGGCCGCAGCGGATCCCGCTGCTGTTCGGCGAGGACCAGGTGGTGCATCGCGCTGCAAGCCCGGGAGACCGGGGGGACTTCCTCGCCCGCTGGGAGGGGTTCGTGATCGACGAGATCAGCGTGCCCGAGAAGAGCGAGCTTGCGGGGGAGCGGATCGCCACCTACTCGGTGATGCGCATCGAGCCGACCCTCGCCGACCTCGAGCATCTCGACTACCTGGCCGAGCTCTTCGGACTCGAAGGGGACTGGACGTTCTCGTCCGAGGACGCCGTGCGCCTCGTCGCGCTGCTGCTCGAGGAGCAGCTGGCGGGCGCTTTCGTCACGTCGCATTCGCTCACTTGGCCGTTCGCGGCGCCCGTGATCGAGGAGGGCGACCGCAATGAAGACGGGTTCGCCGGCGACGACGGCTTCCGCTCCCAGTGGTGGACCTCGTGTGCCGGAGTTTGCCCGGCCACCGCCATCGCCTTCCGAGACGCCGCGATCTACCTGGACCTGGTCGACCGCAACCAGGCCGAGTCCGTGGTCGTCGCGATTATCGACGGCGGCTTCGCCAGCCCGGGCGCCTACCTGGAACGGGAAGAGCTCGTCGAGTTCGGCGGCAACAACCCGGACTTCGGAGCGGACTTCTCTTCCATCGAGCAGGGTGACTGCAGGAGCTCCAGATGCGAAGGCACGGTGGGCCGTCGGAACCGGCTCCCCTGCAGCGGCACGGGCCGTTGTCCGTGGCACGGCACCCAGGTCTTCAGCGTGATCGGCGCGGTAGCGAACAACGGCTTCGGGCACATGGGTATCGCAGGTCACGGTCGGGACCTCGCCAGTGGGGCGGACGGCGAGCGCGGTATCGTGCGCCCGATCTTCTACGAGCAGGACTACGGCTACACGTCCAGCATTGCGCGGGGGATCGAGGCGGCGCGGCGCGCCGGCGCGGACATCGTGAACGTGAGTTCCGGCTGGCCGTGCGAGCCCTGGAGCGACATCGACGTCTGCAGCCCCGCCACCCAGGCCGCAATCTCCGTAGCCTGCTCCGTCGCCGGCTTCGTCCTCGGTTACGTCGCCCCCGGGATCCTTGCGGTGGTCTCGGGCATCGGCTGCCAGGGCCTCACCGAGCTGCTCGCGTACGTGGGAAGCTCGCGGAGCGCGATGAGGAACGCCGTCAACCGCGCCATCGAGGAGGACGTGATCGTCGTCGCCTCCGGTCCCCAGCGAGTGAGGCTCCCCGTGCTGGGGGAGGAGGGTCCCCACCGCGCTCGCGAGGTCGAGACGATCCCCTGCGTGCTGCCGGGTGTGATCTGCGTCGGGAACATGCACGACCGCGTCTACGATCCGGAACGCGACGAGGACCCCGGGAGCTCGACGCCCGGCCCCTGCGACGACGGTCAGGACAACGGGATGGACGGTGACGCGGACGCCGACGACGGCGACTGCATGACCATTCGCCCGCACGACTCCAACCCGCACGGCTCCGGCATCGACATCTGGGCGCCGGGCATCAGGATCTGGACGACGCCGCGTCCCGGCTCGGAGGGGCTGCCCGGACGGCGATCGGAGGACGGGGGTCGCGAGCCCGACTTCGCCGGGACGAGCGCGGCGGCTCCCTTCGTGAGCGGCGTGGCCGCGCTGCTGCGGGCCGCCGATCCGACCCTGACGCCGCAGCGCGTGCTCGAGATCCTCCAGGACACGAGCCACATGTTTCCCCAGGTCGACGATCCGACGCGGCCGTGCGAGAGCCATCCCCTCGACGCTACGCGCTGCGTCGGCTACGTGAACGTGCTGGGCGCGGTCCAGGAGGCCGTGGGCCGGACCCTCACCTGCACCGGCCTGAACGAGGGCAACCCACACTTCACGCGCCTTGGCGAGGAGATCACCGCTTCTCGGACCCCCGTCTTCGACGTGGCCGTGGCGTTGGACGCGGGCTTTCCCAGCGCCGGAACGCTCCTCATCGGAGCAGAGCGGCTCGGGTTCAACAACAACGTGACGACACCGGGGCTTCCCGATCCGCCCATGCCGAACCACTTTCGGATCCTGCAGCGGGGGCGACAGGGCACGACGCCGGGGCTCCATCCCGTTGGCCGCCGTGTCTTCGACGCCTCGACGCTCGAGGACGACATTCTGCGGGAGGCCACAACGATCACGGGACTCGGGAACACGATCGGGAGCCAGGCGAGCGTGATGGGCGACCTCGCGATCCACACCTTCCCGAGCGATCTCCCCGGTGCCGGGAGCGACCTGGACTGGTACCGCTTCACCGTCCCGAACCTCGGAACTCCCACCTCTCCGGGTCCCGCCTCCACCGAAATGGAGATCGAGCTCAGCTCGGACGACGCCCTGCGCCTGCTCCTCGGCGTCGCGGGAGGGGGCATCGTCGCCGACACCGATTCGGCCGGCGGCGTGGGGCGCATCTCGGGCCTGCTGTTCTTCGCCGGGCGCGACTACCTCCCCATCGTCAGTCGCGGACCGTCCCGATACTTCCACGATTCCTGCTATGGCGCCTCGCTCACGCTGCGCGTAACCGGCGCGGGACCCGCGCCGGACGTTTTCGATGCGAGCGGTCCCAGCAACGAGAGCTCCGCGACCGCGACCCCCCTCAATGCCTGGGAGCACCACCACGCGAATCAGGCGATCTTCGCCCACGGCGTCGGAAGCGACGGCCGGCTCTTCCTACCCCAGCGGGAGCTCTGGGAGATGGAGATCCGCGATCTGACGCTCGACAGCGAGACGGACCGCGACTTCCTTCGCATCCAGCTTCCCGATCCGGCGAGCGACGCGGACGGGGGCCATGCGAACATCGATCCGGACCACGAGGCACATCCGGGGAGCTTCCCGCCCGAGCCCATGCCCGAGTGCGGGACGGTCGAGCGGCGTGACGGCGAAGGGAATCTCGTCCCCGTCGACCTCGCCGGCGAGCTCATCGTCCGGGTCGACTTCACGACGGCGCACGCGGACGAGCCCATCCGGAGCGAGACCCCGGGGACCGGGCCGTTCCGCGGCGAGGTCCTCCGCGTCGCGTGCCCGCGCACGTCGGGGATCGACGAGGTCGTGTTCTCGGTGGGCGACGTGCCGGGGCGCGACGTCGCGGCCGCCTACGACGTGAGCCTGACCTATCAGATCCACGTCAACCGCTTCACCCGTCCGGCGGATTGGATGCTGGCGGAGCGGGAGGTGCGAGGCCTCGGCAGCGTGCGCGGCCTGCCCTGCGGCACGCGGCTTTTCCCGGGCTGCGAGGCTCTCTTCGTGCTCGAGCACCCCATCGATCCGGCTCGCCTTCCCGAATGCGAGGCCGGCGGACCCGGCTGTCCCCAGTTCCTGCTCTTCCCCTGGCCGGGTGGCACGCTCGATCTCACGCTGCGCTCGGAGACGGCGCTGCGCTTCGAGCTCTTCGACGAAACGCTCGGCGAGCGCATCGCCGAGGCTGTGCCCTCGGCGCGCCTCTTCGTCTCCGAAGAGGTCTCCGGGCTCTCCACCACGCTCGAGCAGCGGCTGCTCGCACCCGATCTCGCGCCCGGCGTCTACGTCCTGGTGGTCGACGGGACGGCGGCGCGAATCCAAGTGGAGTTCGAGCCGATCGAGCCGATCGAGATCCCCATCGACGTGAAGCCGGGAAACGGGCGCAACCCCGTCAACCCCGGCAGCCGCGGCACGATCCCCGTGGCCCTCCTGGCCCGGCCCGATTTCAATCCGCTGTCCGCGGTGGACCCGCTGACGCTCAGCTTCGGTCCCACAGGGATGGAGGAGAGCTTCGCCGGGTGTGGGGGGAGCGACGAGGATACCGACGGCGATAGCCTCGCCGACCTCGTCTGCCACTTCGACACGCCTCGGGCGGGCTTCGCCTGCGGCGACGAGCAGGCCGTGCTGCTCGGCCGCACAGTCGATGGGCTTCCGATCGCCGGGAGAGAGGCCGTTCGAACCGTCGGGTGCCGCGCGCCGTAGGCGCCGAACCCCGCGAAGCTCGTGCCGGTAGCAACGCCGCCGAACCCGCCATCCTCTTCCTCTGGGGCGTCGGAACGGACAGGGTGAAGAGCCCCCCTCGCGGAGCTCCCGACCCAAGCCTCGGAGGACGAGGCGTCCTAGAATCCTGGGGGGCAGTAGCCCGTCCGGCGCCCCGAGAGGAGAGCGAAGCATGGATCCGCTTCAGCGATTCGCGGCCTACGCGGCGGATTTCGAGAAGACCTACC
>JBDHDM010000287.1:0-5818 GCA_039591515.1 Gemmatimonadota bacterium
GGTCACTCATCCAGCGACTGGAGAGCCGATTCTTCCCGTTAACCTGCTCTCAGTTGAAGGGCTCCATCGAATCCTGACTCAGATGATCGAGAACTTCACCGGGTTTGCACCACTGGAGCCAGCGTCGCGAGGATGGCGGACGAGAGCTTCATCGGTGGGAGGCCTCCCTGGTCCGTGGCGTGAGCCCGAATGCGCGGACACGGGCCGGGACGACGGGGGAATCCGGGCGCCCCCTACCGGGAGAGCCCGATCGAGCCTGCGGGCGCCGACCGGGGTCGGAAACGACCCGCGACCCCGGGGGCGTTCGGGCGCAATCGCAGCTTTCGAAAGAACCTGCTTGACCCAGTTGACGTTTCGATGAGACTATCAGCATGCGGATCTCCACGAACGACGAGGTACGAGCATGTTAATCATCAGGCTCCTCGCAATCTGCATTCTCGCGATCGGAATCGGCGCCGCTCCTGCGGCTCAGGCCGGCGTTCAGCTCTACAAGGGCGCCTGGATCGCCGAGTCCTTCGGAAACGACAAGGCGCTTGGTGGAACCCCTACGAATCCGGAATCCAAGCACTTCGAGGTTCTGGGCAATCCGTTGGGGCAACGCTGCAACGCGAACTACCCGTACTGCAACTTCTCGGAGACCCCGGTCCAGGTGCAGCGCACCACCGGCCCCACACCCCCGCCTCTCACCCCGAAGGAGTTCGGGCCCCTCGGCCCCTACTGCACCGCGAACACCGCCTTCGGGCAACCCGCCACGCGTCCGGCCAAGGGCGCGACGTTGACGACGGGGGGCAATTTCAAGCGCCCCATTCCGCCCTTGTATCGGAACCCGGCCTTCTTCGAGCCGAACGGCGCTCCCTACAGGGTTGGCTGCAGCGGCACGAGCACGGTGGGCGGAAATCCGGCGACGACGTTTCTGACCACCAACAGCCCCCTGCGGGGCAAGGCGATGAAGGGGGCCCCGGTCTCGGGCTCGGACTTCGCCTCTACGTTCGGCGGCGCGGACCCGGTCGGCTTCTCGTTCCCCCCGGCCGACGGGGGCACCAACGCCCTCGGGATGCGGCGCACCACGCTCGGCTCGTTCGCCAACGAGGCGCCGTACCTCTACAGCTACACCTACGCGAATCTCCGCAACAGCTCAGGGGCCTTCAGCCAGGGCGCCGGCTTCTTCTCCAATGCCACTACGCAGATGACCTTGTCGTTCCCGTACGTGAAGGGCGCGGCCACCGTTGCGAAGGCCGTCGTCAAGAGGGCCACTGGCACCATCACCAGCACCATCAACGGTGACGAGTACAAGCACAAGCACTCTGGCAAATTCGGCGGCACCATGAAGCTGCTGGGCCGGATGACGACGAAGGTGTGCTACTTCCGCAACGGGGGCTGCTCGCTGGGCACCAACGACTGGCGATACGACCTGGTGGGAGCCCCGGGGAACAAGGACGGGGGCGTCGGCCCGGTGACGGGACCTCTCGTGAACACCCACACCTTCAAGTACTACCACACCTTTCTGATGCAGACGAGCGTCATCATGGGAATCGGCAGCCGCTTCCCGTGGACGACCGGATCCGTCACGGTCACGGCAACCGGCCGCGGCCCCAACAACACCATCGAGCGGAGGCACGGCTTCGACAACCGCGTGTCCGGAATCGGATCGGTCCAGCTGGTGACGCCCATCATCACCAAGTGGCTCCAGCCGGCGACGAACTTCGAGACGGGCGGCATCGGCATCCTGAAGCTCGAGTTCGTACCGGAGCCCGGGAAGTGGATGCTGCTAGTGGCGGGCCTGTCATTGCTCTCGGTGTTCTACCGCTTCCGGGGTCGCTAGGAACGAGCGCCTGCAGGCAGCGAGACCCACGCGCTAGACTGCCCGCATGTGGAGTCGATTGCGCAGGTCGCGGGGATTCTACGTCGCCGCCGCGATCCTCATGGTGGTCGCGGCGGTCGCCTCGCAGCTGCGGATTCGAAGCGACGCCCGCCCCCTGGGCGCGCCGGGCGACATCGCGACCCTCCACGAGAGGAACGACGTCAACCTGCTCTTCGTGCTGATCGACACGCTGCGCGCCGATCGCCTCTCGAGCTACGGCTACGAGCGCGCGACCAGCCCGACGATCGACAGCCTCGCGGCCACGGGCATCCGCTTCGCGGAGCAGATGTCGCAGTCGTCCTGGACGAAGTGCTCCATGGCATCGCTCTGGACGGGACTCTACCCGGTGCGCACGGGGGTGACGCGCTCTCCGCAGGCCGTCTCCCCGGATGCGCGCATGCCGGCCGAGATCCTGCGCGAGGCGGGCTTCCGCACCTCCGCGATCTGGCGCAATGGCTGGGTGGGCCCCCACTTCGGCTTCGCCCAGGGCTTCGAGGTCTACCACAGTCCGCGCGCGAGCCCCGTCCCCGCCTCCGTGCGCCGCGAGAAGCCGACGATCGGGATGGCCGGCACCGACCAGGACATCGTGAACTCGGCCATCGAGTTCCTGCGCAGCCACGGGCAGGAGCGCTGGTTCCTCTACCTCCACCTGATGGACGTCCACCAGTACGTCTACGACGAGGAGTCGGCGCTCTTCGGCACCACCTACTCGGACATCTACGACAACTCGATCCGCTGGGTCGACCGCGTGCTGGCGAGCTTGATCCGGGAGGTCGACGCGCGGGGTCTGCGCGACAAGACCGTGATCGTCGTGGCCGCGGACCACGGCGAGGCCTTCGGCGAGCACGGACGCGAAGGCCACGCGCGCGACGTGTACGGCGAGGTGACGACGACACCCTTCGTGCTGAGCCTGCCCTTCCGGCTCGAGCCCGGCGTCGTCGTCGAGGCGCCCACGGAGAACGTCGACGTGTGGCCGACGCTGCTCGAGCTGTTCCGGCTGCCCGCCCTCGAAGACACGGACGGGCGCTCGAGGCTGGCGGAGATCCTGGCGGCGGCCGCTGGCGGCCCCGAGCCGGCATCCAACGGCCCCCGCTTCGCCCACATCGACCAGACCTGGGGGCAACGGACACGGGCGCCCTCTCCGATGGTGGCCGTCAGCGAGGGCCCGTATCGACTCGTGCACCGCGCTCCGGCGGGCACCGGGGAGCTCTACGACCGCAGCGTGGACCCCCGCGAGCAGCGCGACCTCGGCGAGGAGCAGCCCGAAGTGCTGGAGCGGCTCGTAGGACTGGCGGAGGCGTACCTGGAGCGGCCCGCAGCCCCGTGGCAGACCGCCCCCGACGTCGAGCTCGACGAGTCCGAGCTCGAGCAGCTGCGCGCGCTGGGCTACGCCATCGAGTAGCGTTGCGACCCTGGGCTGCTGCCCGCTCAGAAACCCAGCGTGATCGTCAGGCCGAAGGTCCTGGGGTCTCCCCACACCTCGAGGATCGTGTTGAAGTCGCGCGAGACGTCGAATACGTCCACCTTGTAACGCTCGTCCAGGAAGTTGCGCACCCAGGCCGCCACCTCGATCCGATCGTTCGGCGTGCGGTAGGCGAGCCGCGCGTTGTGGAGCCAGTAGGGGTCCTGCGAGATGGGATCGGCGTGCTGCGGATCGAGGTAGACCTTCGAGCGGAAGCTGAAGTCGTACTGGGGAACGATCGTTCCGAAGCGGGAGAGCGGAATCGCGTACTCGACGATCCCCGACAGATTGTAGTCCGGCGCCGCGATCAGGGGATTCCCGGCGTAGTCGAAGTTCGCAGAGGTCGACGAGCCCCCTCCCGGTCCGCCACTGATGACGGTCTTCGTGACCTCGAGGTCGACGAACTCGGTGTGGAGCCAGCCGAAGCCCGCCTGCATGAAGAGCCCCGGCAGGGGGCGGGCCTGGAACTCCACCTCCACGCCCAGGACCCGGGCATCGCCATTGAGGAGCTGCTGCAACGGCAGCTCCCCCGCCTCGTTCACGATGTCGAAGACCTGGAGATCCTTGTAGAGGTACCCGAAGATCGCTGAGTTCAGTATCACCCGGTCGTCGAACCAGCGGGACTTCAACCCGAATTCCAGAGAGTCGATGAACTCGGGCTCCACGGGCTCGACCCTCGGCACGACACCCGCCTCGCCCCGGATGGTCAGTCCGGCGTTGAAGTGGCCCCCCTTCATTCCGTGCGCGTACTTCCCGTAGAAGCTCAGGTCGTCGGCCCGGATCGCGTCGAGCCAGCTCCCGACGGGCGACCAGGTGAGCGTCACGTCGCCCGTCAGACCCGTCCAGGTCCTGGAGTCGGTCTGCTCGGGAATCTCGTCGAACGCGATGCCGGAGGTCGTCCCGATGGCGTCGGTCCCGAGCGCGAAGTCCTTGTGCTCGACGTTGTAGCGGAGCCCGCCCTCCAGGCTGACCGTCTCCGTGAAGAAGTAGCTTCCGCCGACATACGGAGCCAGACTCCAGAGAGCCTGATCGAACGTCTGCTCGATCCTGAGCTCGCGCGTGTCGGGGAAGACGTTGAACGCATCGAGCTTCTCGTACAGGAAGAAGCCGCCCACGCGCCATGAGAAGCGCTCTCCCTCGCCATCGGCGCGCAGCTCCTGGCTCACCTGCCAGGCGGTGTCCATCCATTCGGCCGGGAACGAGTCGATCGGGTTCGCGTCGCCCTCGTCCTCGACGAAGCGATCGTACCACTCGCCGCCGGTCAGCCAGGTCAGCGCGACGGATCTGAGATCCCATTGGCCCCGCAGGCTGAAGCCAGCCGCATCCAGGAACTCGCCGCCGTCCCGGTTGTAGAATCCCTTGAGCGAATCCGCGCCCCCTTCGCCGGGAAAGCTGCCGTTGGCGCTCGCATCGAGGCCCTCCACGCTCCGCGTGCCCTCGAAGCCGTTGCGCTGCTGCATGATCCTCGCCGCGTTTGCCTCGCTGAATCCGTTCTCGAGAGATTCCTCGAACTTGATCTTCGTGCCTTCGCCCTCGGCGCCGAGCATCTGGAGGTGCCGGGAGTCGCTGCGATTCTGGCCCCCGTGGAGGTTGAGGATCCACTGCATGTCGGGGATGGGGTCGTACTTCAGGATGCCCCGGGCGGCCCAGTTGCCGATGTCGTTGAGGTTGTGCTTCAGGCCCTGGAAGTCGGAGAGGCTCGACACGCCAGAGGCCTTGTCGAAGGCCCCCGCGGTTCCGAAGGGGGCCAGCTCGCCCTGGGCGTTGATGAAGTTCTGGCCGGCAGGGGTCACCACGGTGCCGGGTGCCCTCACGATGCACACCCCGTCGGCTGCCGAGTCGGAGATCTGGAAGACGGAATTCTGCAGAGCGATCGGTGTCCCGACGGGCAGGGGGGCCGTGTTCGGATCCAGATCGTGATCGAGAGGCTCGTTCAGCTCCCATCGATTCGTAAAGGGATCCACGGCCTCGGCGTCGTTGCCCCACGTGATCCCCGCGATGTTGTCCTGCGTCAGCCTGCGTGCGAGATCGACGTTCAAATACACGAAGTTCTGCCGATTGGAGCCGGGAGGGAAGACGACCCTTCCGTTGCCACGGACGGTTCTCTGCCGGACCTCGGGACCCCGATACACCGGCCGACCCTGCGGGTCCGTGGTGCCGGTGTCGATCCCGGGGTGGGGCTCCAGCCTGTCGTACACGGCCTCCGTGCTCTCTCGCGAGATGACCGGGTCGATTCCCTCCTGGGCGAGCGTGTCGAGGCTGAATCCATTCGCCACGGGGTCCCAGTCGGCGCACTTGTTCTCCGTGATGCCGTCGCGGAAGTTCGCGGTAAAGGCGAGCCGCGCCGAGAGCACCCCGTCGATCAGCGGAAGGCTGAGCGCGCCCTCCGTCTGCAACAGGTTGTAGTTGCCGTAGGTGAAGTCGAACCTGCCGCCGAGCTCACCGTCGGGCAGCACCGAGTTCACCATGATGGCGCCCGCTGTCGCGTTGCGGCC
>JBDHDM010000288.1:0-5805 GCA_039591515.1 Gemmatimonadota bacterium
TGGCAGACCACGTCCCACCCACTCTCCGCGATCGCGTCGGCGGCACGTGGATTCCGCTCGAGCCCCAACGACGTGGCGAACACGGTGAGCGGGACTCCGCGTTCCGCGAAGAGTCGGCGGATCCGCCAGAAGCCGACGCGACTCCCGTACTCGAACATGCTCTCGGCACCGAGGTCGCGCTCACCCCGCGGGACCCGCGGGGTGGCGACCTCGGAGAGAGCGGCGTCGGTCCGCCCGTCGTCGTCCTGCATCGAGTACTCGGAACCCTCCTCATAGTTGAGGACGAAGTTCAGGGCGAGGCGCGCCCCGTTCGGCCAGCGGATGTCCGGTGGTCGGTCGGCGTAGCCGACGAAGTCGCGCGTGCGCTCCATCGTCAGTCCCGCGTCCCCTCGACCTTGCAGAAGAAGCAGCACCAGTCGCCGGTCTGGACGTTCGGGAGCGCACGCAGCCCGAAGAACATCCCGTCGGCCGGGGCGTGCAGCTCGGCGAGCGTGTCGCCAAAGATGTTCACGATCCGCGCGATCGGATCGCCCTCCTTCATCATCGTGAGGAAGTCGACGCCGGGCTCCGCAATGAAGATCCCCGAGGCGGGCGCGAGCAGCGCCTCCTGCTCTCCCTTGTATCGCGGCGACGGATATTGCGCCTCACCCGGGTACATCTCGAAGTGGCGCAGGATGTTCAGGATCGAGTCGCCGAGCTCGCGGCCGACGCGTGCGAAGGCCTCCGGCGACGTCGCTGAACGGCCTCCGAGCTCGACCGTGATGCCGACCTTCCCGATCTGCTTCATGTACGCCATCGGGGAGCCCGACGGGTTGAAGTTCGACATGATGCATCCCCACCCCGAGCCCATCGCCGTGGCCAGCTCGACCGACTCCGGGCTCTCGTCGACGAAGATCGCCTTGTCCAGGAAGGAGTGGGCGCCGCCTGAGTGGATCGAGATCTCGAAGTCTGCGACCGGGCCCATCGCAGCTGCGTGCGCCGCCGCGACGCGCTCGCTCAGGTACCCGTCCGGACGGCCCGGATAGACCCGATTCATGTCGTAGGTGAAGGTGTCGCCCGGATTGCCGCGCTCGGCTGCGTTGAAGGCCGGCACGTTCACGACCGGGCAGAGGACGAGCGCCCCGGAGAGCTGCGCCGGATCGACCTCGGCCAGCGCGATCTGGCACGCGAGTGGACCCTCGGGCTCGTCGCCGTGGATCGCCCCGTTCACCCAGAAGCAGGGCCCGTCGTTCACGCCGTTCACGACGACGACGGGGACGTCGAGCGGCGTGCCGCCGGCGAGCTCCGTCACCGGGATCACACCCCGGACGGCGCTGCCGGGCTCCGCGGTGGCGGTCCCGACCGTCACGGTCCCCTTCCCACCGGTCCCGTTCTTCATACCCGATCCGACAGCCATCTCAGATCCCCTTGTACGCTTCGTACTCTTTCAGCTGCTCGGGCGTGTAGACCTGCATGAACTCGATCTCGATGCCGCCGGCCTCCTCGTCGAGGAAGGCGACCCACCCCTCGGGGTGCGGATGCGAGCCCTTCACCTTGCACGCCTGGCAGATCCGTAGCGTCGCGCCCTGCTCCTGGGCGTGTGCGAGTGCGGCGTCGATGTCGTCGACCTCGTAGCAGATGTGGTGCAGCCCCTCCGAGCCCCGCTCGTCGATCCACTTCGCGAAGCGGCCATCGGGTTCGGTGGACTGGCAGAGCTGGTACTCGATCCCGCCCAGGTAGAAGAGCGCGACCTTGTTCTTCGACTTCGGGAAGAACTCGATCTCGGTATCGGCAGGCACGTGCAGGAAGCGCGCGTAAGCGGCCAGCGCCGCCTCGACGTCTTTCACGCCGAAGGCCATGTGCTTGATGCCGCGGACGTTCGGGTTGTCGGACTTCACGGTTCGGATCTCGTGTGGAGGTTCAGGCCTGCTCGGCGCGGATCGACTCGACGACCCCACGCATGCGTTCGAGCGCTTCGTGGATGCGCGGCACGGGCTGGGTCAGCGACAGGCGCGCGTAGTCGTCGGTGTAGTCCCCGTAGATCTTGCCGGGGAAGATCATGACCCGGCCTTCGGCCAGGAGGAGCTGGCAGAACTCGGTCGCCGGAACGCCCGTCGCGGCAACGTTGGCATAGACGTAGAAGGCACCCTGGGGTGTGGCGTAGGGAATACCGAGCGCGTCGAGCCCGGCACAGAGCACGGCTCGGCGCTCGTCGAACGTCTGCCGAATCGTTTCGACGCACCCCTGCGGTCCGGTGAGCGCGGCGAGTGCCGCATGCTGCCCGACCGCCGACGTCGAGATCGCGAAGGCGTGGTGGATCTCGGCGAGCGCGGGCATGAGGTCGGACGGCCCGGCGAAGTAGCCGACGCGCCAGCCGGTCATCGCGTACGCCTTCGACACACCCGAGAGCGTGATCGTGCGCTCCTTCATCCCGGGCTCGGCCGCGACGGGGATCGCCTCGTGGTCGTCGTAGACGATGCGCGCGTAGATCTCGTCCGAGACGACAATCAGATCGTGCTCGACCGCGAGCTCGCAGATCGCTCTCACCTCGTCGGGCGGGATGACCGTGCCGGTCGGGTTCCCCGGATTGATGAGGATCAGGACCTTCGAGCGCGGTGTGATGTGCTCCCGCACCATGTCCGCTGTAAGCGTGAAGTTCGTCTCGATCGAGGTGCGGATCTCGACGAGCTTCGCCTCCGTCAGCTCGGCGGCCTGGAGGTACGGGTTGTACCCCGGGCACGGGATCAGAAGCTCGTCGCCCGGATCGAGGAGGCCGAGCGCGATGATGAACATCGCCTGCTGCCCGCCCGGCGTGACGACGATCTCTTCCGGCGCGTATTCTGCCCCACCGTACGCCGTGATGTTGTCGGCGATCGCCTGTCGGAGCTCCGGCATCCCCATCGGGTGCGTGTAGTGCGTCGCGCCCGATCCGAGCGCCTCCTGGCCCGCCCGAACGATGTGCTCGGGCGTATCGAGGTCCGGGTCGCCCCGGCCGAGCTTGATCACGTCGGGCAGCCCGGACGCGATGTCCATCATCTTCGTGATGATGTGCTTGTCTTTGAGCTGGACGCGCTGGGCAAGGCGCCGGCGCGGCGCGGCTGTTGTCTCCGTGGCGCTCACAGGTCGTACACCTCGGTGTACTTCGACGCGAGGTAGTCCACGTAGTCCGTCGGATCGAGCCCCCGGCCGGTCGAGCGCTCGAGGAGCTGCTCCCGCGTATAGCGGCGCCCGTGACGATGCACGTGCTCCGTCATCCACTCGCGGAGCGGCGTGTACTCGGCCGCGGCGAGTCCGTCGCGCACGGCGTCGTCCTTCTTCGCCTCGGCGAAGAGCTGACCCGCCATGACGTTCCCGATCGTGTAGTTGCAGAACGTCCCCACCTGGCCCGACGACCAATGCACGTCCTGAAGCACACCCAGCCGATCGTTCGGCACGTCGAGGCCGAGGTACTCCTTCACCTTCGCGTTCCATGCCTCGGGCAGGTCGGCGACGGAAAGAGAGCCGTCGATCAACGCCGCCTCGATGTCGACGCGGAGCATGATGTGGAAGTCGTAGGTGAGCTCGTCGGACTCGACTCGGATGAAGCCGGGCTCCACCCGGTTCACGGCGCGCCAGAAGGTCTCGACGTCGACCCCGTCGAGCTGCTCCGGGAAGTGGTCGTACAACTCGCCGTAGTTGAGCTCCCAGAACTCTCGGCTACGCCCGACCTGGTTCTCGAAGAGGCGGCTCTGGCTCTCGTGAGCACCGAAGCTGACGCCACCCACCGCGTAGAGCCCGATCAGGTCCGTGGCGAGTGGCGTGCGCGTGTACTCCGGGTCGCAGTACTGCTCGTACATCCCGTGCCCGGACTCGTGGAGCGTCCCGAAGAGACTCTTCGGCATCCACTCGTCATTCACGCGCGTGGTGATCCGGACGTCGTTGCGCGTGAAGGAGATCTCGAAGGGGTGGACCGTCAGGTCGAGGCGGCCGCGGTTCGTGTCGTATCCGACCTTCTGCGCCATCGAGATGGCGAACGCGAGCTGCTTCTCGACCGGGAACGGCCGCTGCAGGAAGTCGACCCGCGGCGTCTCCTTCTCCGCGATCGCACGGACGAGCGGGAGCAGACCGTCCCGCAGCGCCGCGAAGAGCGGCTGGAGCGAGGCGAGGGTCTCGCCCGGCTCGAAGCGGTACATGAGGGCATCGTACGGGTGCTCCTCGTACCCGATGCACTCGGCCATCTCACGGTTGAGCTCGAGCGTCTGCTCCATGATCGGCGCGAAGGAGGCGTAGTCGCTCTCCTCCCGGGCCTTCTTCCAGACGTGCTGGCCGAGGGAGCCGAGCTCGGCCCGGCGCTGCACGAGCTCGGCCGGGATGCGCGTGTGGTAGTCGATCGCTTCGCGGACCTGCGCGCAGATCGTCCGCTCGACGCTGTCTTCCGCGAGGTTCGCGGTTTCGGTCTCCGCAGCCTCGAGCACGCGACGGGTCCCGTCGGAGACCAAGTGATTGCGGGCGAACACCTTGAGCGTCGCGAGCTGCTTGGCGCGGGTCGGCGCGCCACCGGGCGGCATCATCGTCCGCTCGTCCCAGCTGAGCATCGATTCGGAGCACAGGAGGTCGTTCACTTCTCCCATACGAACCAGTAACTCATTGTATCCCATGCGGTTGGCCTCTCAGCGCCACAGCCTGTATGTTGTCGACAATCGGCGGCCAACGTGCGCCACACCCGGCCGCGCGTCAAGGAAGCGAACCGCCCTCCACCGACCCAGATCCGCATGAACGAAGACCTGCGCTGGAACTTCGACGACCTCGTCGAGATGGCCGTCACCGGGCGGGTGAGTCAGCCGGCCCTCCGCCGGGGCGGCTACACGCCCTGGCCCGACGGCCGCGGGGTCATGCTGCCCGGCATGTCCGGGATCGTCTACAACGCCCGGGTTGGCGATCGGGCCTTCGGCTGGGCCGGCGACCACGTCGAGCCCGGCGTGTCGATCGCGAACGCCGACGAGCGGGCCGACTTCGCGCTCCACTACCTCACCTGCATCGGGAACGAGGCCGAGGTCACGACCGGTCTGGCGAAGGGCGCCCGCGGCATCGTGACCGGCGAGCACGCGCGTCTCCTCATCGACTTCGAGCCCGAGGTGCTCGAGGAGATGACGATCGGGGACACCGTCCAGATCCGTACCCGAGGCCGCGGTATCCGACTCGAGGACCACCCGCAGATCGAGTTCAAGAAGACGAGCCCCGAGCTCGCGGAGGCCTACGGCCTCACCGTCGAGGACGGGAAGGTGATCTGCCCGGTGGCGATGGAGCTCCCTGCCCGGATCATGGGCTCCGGCGCGGAGCTGAACGCCGAGTTCGTCGACCAGGACCTGATGTCGGGCGACCGCACTCTGATGGCCGAGCTCGGCATCGATCAGATGCGCCTTGGCGACCTGATCGGGATCCGCGACGTCGACCACCGCTTCGGCCGCTCCTATCGGGAGGGCTGGACGGCGATCTGTATCTGCATTCACGGCGACTCGGTGATGACCGGCCACGGGCCGGGCATCCTCACGCTGATTACCGGACCGGCCGACCAACTCGACTTCCGGATCGACGCGGGAGCCAACATCGCCGAGACGCTCGGAATCCGAGGGGCGGCCCAGGGAGGCGCATCATGACCGAGGGAACGAATCCGAACCGACGGAACGACCTCGCCACGAACGAAGCCGACCTCGTCGCCGTCTCCGTCGCGGGCCACGTCGCCCACCCGAGCTTCCCGGGCCTCCCCGCCGAGCCATACCGACTCGCATCGGACGGGACGCCCTTCCTCCTTCCCACCTACGGCGGGATCGTCTACAACGTCTCCGT
>JBDHDM010000289.1:0-5754 GCA_039591515.1 Gemmatimonadota bacterium
GCGGCCGACCGCGAGAGCGACGGACCTCCGGAGATCGAGCTCCGCATCGCCGACGCCTCGGGGAACCACGTGCGGACGCTCGAGGGCCCCGGCGAGGCCGGGCTCCACGAGCTCCTGTGGGATTGGCGCTACGATGCTCCCTACGAGCCGGACGGAGATCCTCCCGCCGGCGGCCAGGGCGGTGGACGCTTCGGGGGCTCTCCTCAGGGTCCCATCGTCATGCCGGGCGCATACACGGTCAGCCTCACCATCGGGAGCGAGACGCACGCTGCCACGGTCGAGATCGAGGCCGACCCCCGCAGACCCATGACCGCCGCAGACCGCCGGACCCGGCAGGCGGCCCTCATGGCTCTTCACGAGCTGGCCGAGCCGCTGTACGAGGCGACCCAGGGCGCGGATCGACTCGCGGACCAGATGGACGAAGCGGCCAGCTTGCTCGAGAGCCATGCCTCCGCACCGGATTGGCTCACCGCCGAGGTGGACTCGATCCAGCACCAGCTCGAGGAGATCTCTGACGGTCTGCAGGAGGCCCGTCAGTGGAGCAGGGTCGCCGCGGCGATCCAGGGCTCGTCCACCGTGCCCACCGAGGACCAGCTCTGGCAGGTCGACGCGGCCTGGGACGCCGTGCCACCTCTCATCGGACGGCTCAACGACCTCATTTCGAGACGAGTGCCCGCGTTCAACGCCTCGCTCGACGCGGAAGGGGTCCGACCCGATCCCGGGCCGGAGATTGCCGTGCCGCGAAGGGGCCGGTGAGGGGCGGGGACCACACCACGTCGGTTCGGATTCCCGCGGCCCGGGTCGAGCTGGCCGGCGACCTGGGGATCCCCGAAGGCGCGACGGGGATCGTCGTCTTCGCGCACGGAAGTGGGAGCAGCCGGCTCAGCACGCGCAACCAAGCCGTCGCGAGACGGCTGCGTGAGGCCGGGCTCGCCACCCTCCTCTTCGATCTGTTGACGGAAGAAGAGGAACGGGTGGACACCGTGACCCGGGAGCACCGCTTCGACATTCCACGATTGGCAGAGCGATTGGTGCAGGTCACGGACTGGCTCACGCAGGATCCCCGGACCGCTCCCCTCCGGATCGGTTATTTCGGCGCGAGCACGGGAGCGGCGGCCGCGCTCGTCGCCGCAGCCGAACGCCCCGACGCGGTACGGGCCGTCGTCTCTCGGGGTGGGCGTCCGGACCTCGCGGCCGCCGCCCTGGGTCGGGTCCGGGCCCCGACGCTTCTGATCGTCGGAGGCTTGGACGTGCCGGTCATCGGAATGAACCAGGAGGCGTTCGACGGGCTCGAAGTCGAGAAGCTGATGCAGATCGTGCCAGGAGCCACACACCTCTTCCCGGAGCCGGGAGCGCTCGAGGTCGTGGCCGATCTCACCGCCGACTGGTTCGGCCGGCACCTCTCGGCCTGACGCCCCAGGACTCGGCCCGGGCGAGGATCTCCCGCACCTCGGCGTCACTGACCGCCGAGAAATCCCGGTACCACGATCCGACGGCGAGGAACGGGGTGGGTGTCGAGAGACACACCACCTCGTCCGCTTCGCTCTCCAGGGCGCGCACGGTCTCGATGGGTGCAACCGGACAGGCGAGCACGGAGCGTGTGACGCCGCGCTCGCCGAGGGCCCGGAGCGCAGCCCGCACGGTCGCGCCGGTCGCGATGCCGTCGTCCACCAGCACCACGGTCCGGCCCTCCACGGCCAACGGATCCCGTCCACCGTGCAGCATCGTCTCCCGCCTCTCCAGCTCGATCCGCTCGCGCCCGACGACCTGGTCGATCTCCTCCGGTCCGAGCGCGGCAGCCTGAACGACGTCTTCGTTCATGACGAGGACTCCGCCGGTCGAGATCGCCCCGAAGGCGAGCTCGGGCTGCCAGGGGACACCCAGCTTCCGGACGACCAGGACGTCGAGAGGAGCACCGATCGCACGCGCAACCTCCTCGGCGACGGGCACACCACCCCGCGGCAGCCCGAGAACGACGACGTCCTCGCCGCGGACGACGGGCTCGACCGCCTCGGCGAGACGTCGCCCTGCCTCCCGGCGGTCCGCGAACGCTCGTCCCCCCCGGAGCACGG
This sequence comes from Gemmatimonadota bacterium, assembly GCA_039591515.1. GTDB lineage: Bacteria > Gemmatimonadota > Gemmatimonadetes > Longimicrobiales > Gaopeijiaceae > UBA2589. The sequence goes on from JBDHDM010000289.1 coordinate 2,073, forward strand.
GGCTACCCGCGGCCCGCGGGACGGCGATCCTGGCTCCGTACCAGGGCGCCGACGGCTTCCACCTCCTCGGCGAGCAGATCCAACAGGTCGTCGAGGGCGAGGATGCCGACGAGCTTTCCTTTTGCGTCCGTCACGACGGCGCGGCGCACGGTCGCGCCGGCCATGCCTCGGATCGCCGATTCGATCGAAGTCTCCTCCACGACGGAGTGCACCGGCTTCGACATGACCTCGCCGATCGTCGCCTGGTTCGGATCCAGTCCCGGCGCCACGACGCGCACGGCGATGTCGCGGTCGGTCAGCATTCCAATGGGGCGTCTCGCCCCGTCCACCACGACAACCGTCCCGACGCCGTGCTCGGCCATCCGCTTCGCACCTTGACGCACCGGCTCGTCTGTCGTGGCCGTATGCGTGACCCGTGTGCAGATCCTTCCGACGGACATGAGTCCACCTCCATAGACCGTACGCTCATCCTTTCACGACCCCCATCACACCGAGCCGTGCCACCTTGTGGGCGATCCCCGCCCGCTCGACCACGTCCACCACGTGATCGACGTCCTTGTACGCGTGGGGGGCTTCCTCGGCCAGCTCCTTCAGGGAGGGGCAGCGGACCACGATACCCTTGTCGGTCAGCTCCCGTCGCACCTCCCCACCGTGCTGCATCCGCCTCGCCTGCCCCCGGGACATCCGCCGGCCCGCCCCGTGACACGCGCTGCCGAAGGAGAGCTCCAACGCCCCATCCCGACCAACCAGAACGTGTGATCCCGTCCCCATGCTCCCGGGGATGAGCACGGGCTGCCCGACGTGTCGGTACGCCGCGGGGGTCTCCGGGTGGCTCGGGCCGAACGCTCGTGTCGCACCCTTCCTGTGCACGCACACTTCCCTGCCACCGTGTTGTTCCACCTTGGCGATGTTGTGTGCGACGTCGTAAACGAGGGTGAGGTCGGCGTCCGACCCCAGCTCCTGGCGGAAGACCTCCCTCGCCACGTGCGTGATCATCTGCCGGTTGCACCAAGCGTAGTTGGCCGCCGCCACCATGGCGCCGAAGTACGCCTGACCCTCCTCGGACGAGAACGGTGCACACGCCAGCTGCCGGTCCGGCAACGTGATGCCGTGCCGTTCCATGGCACGATCCATCCGCTTCACGTAGTCGGTGCAGACCTGATGGCCCAACCCACGAGAGCCGGTATGGATCAGCAAGGCGACCCGGTCCTCCTCCAGCCCGAGCGCTTCGGCCGCCGCAGGGTCGAAAATGCGCTCCACCCGCTCGACCTCGACGAAGTGATTCCCGGACCCCATGGTGCCCAGCTGGCGCCGCCCCCGGTCTCGAGCCCTCTGCGAGACACCGTCGGGGCACGCCCCTGAAAGGCACCCATCCGACTCGGTATGCGCGAGATCGTGGTCCGTCGCCATCCCACGCTCCACCAGGTAGCGACAACCCTCCGTGAACACCCGGTCGAGCTCGGCGTCGCTCATCTCGAATCGACTCTCGCGGCCGGCTCCGGCGGGGATGCTCCGGCTCAGCTGATGCACGATGTCTTCGATCCGAGGGGAGATCTCGTGCGCCCGGAGCGGCGACACGAGTAGCCGAACGCCGCAGTTGATGTCGTACCCGACGCCACCCGGCGAGATGATCCCGTCGGAGGTCCGGAACGCCGCCACACCTCCGACGGGAAAGCCGTAACCCTCGTGCGCATCGGGCATGGCGTAGACGGCGTCGACAGCCCCGGGCAGCGTCGCCACGTTCATGAGTTGCTCCAAGGAGCGGTCCGACGAGATCTGCTCCAGGAGTCGACGGTCGGCGTACACCCGTGCCGGAACCCGCATGTCCGGACGCGTCTCGGTCGGGATCTCGTAGAGTGTGCTCGAGATCCGACGGAGCGAGCGTCCCGGAGCGTGCGTCGTGTCCGTCATAGGTCGAGCGTCACCTCGGCTTCGAGCCCTCGGGGAGTCTCGCGGACGCACACGCCGTGCAGTGTCGCCGCCTTCACGGAGACGAACGGCTCGGTCAGGCTCATCGGACGGCCGCGAATGAGCACGCTCGCTTCCCCGAGCGTTGTGACCTCCACGTCGACGGGAAGCCAGCACTCACCCTCACCGAGGTACACCAGCTCGTTGAGCCAGTCGGCGAGAAGCGCGGCGCGATCCGGAGCCTCCAGTCGAAACTCCCGCTCGTCCCGCCCGACCGCTCCTCGCGACCGGTCCGGCACGAGGGCGACGAAGGCTCGAGTCGCTTCGCCGATCACCTCCGCGAGCGACGGGGCGCGGACCCGGATGGTCATCTCCGAGGTGTGGTCCACGTACTCGTGCCCCCTCTCCTCATCGATCGAGGTCGAGGCCTTCTCTGGGCACACCGCACACCTCCTCGTTCGAACGCCGGGGCAGGTGCGAACCGGCACGAAGTCGTCGTCCGGAGCCGTATCGAAAGCTCGCGGTGACCGACATCCCCGACAACGAGCGGACGGGAGCCGTCGCCGCCGGCTGCACGCAGGATCAGCCGAGTAGCCAGTCCGGCTGCAGGAGGAGAAGGACGCCGAGGGCGCCCATCACCGCCCCGCTCAGCAGCTTCAGACCGCGGGCCTCGTTCTGCCGTAGGCGACGGTGACTCAGCGTCACGATCGCGATCCCGAGCATCACGGCGTCGTCGAGCATGTAGAACACGTTGTAGACGAGCAGGTATCCGTGATACTCCCACACGGATAGCTCCCGAAGGGTGAGGATGCGCGTATACAGCGCCGGCAGCCCGGCCGTGCACAGGAGCTCGACCGTGTTCACCAACAGAGCCAGGACCACGACCGCGCCGAGCGCGGGAGCGAGTCGCTCGGCGGTGACGATTCGGCGGACCCTGGCATAGATGCCGGGCTTGGCGGCCTCGGGAATGCCCAGCGACGGGCCGCGCCCCACCCAGAACGCGTCCTTGACGTTCAGAGCCCCGAGAAGGAGTGCAACGGCGCCCAGGGTGATCTGAATCCCGCGCGCCATCCCCAACAGGCGGAACACGTTGAGCCACGCGGCCATGAAGGCGAAGTAGACCACACCACTCACAACGACGAAGACACCTCCGATCAGGGCCATCCGCGCCCTGCTTCGGACGTGGACCAGGAGGGAGAGCAGAAAGAGCAGCACCCACATGGCGCACGGATTGAAGCCGTCGAGCAGCCCGATCACGGCGGTGAAGACGGGTAGCCCGACTTCATCCAGGTAGACGGCGCCGATGAGTGGGACCGAGACAGACGGGCGCTCCAACTCCGCGGGCTGCGAGGTTCCGGGCGGCTCGTCGGCCGGAGGTCTCGATGGGCCGGGCGCCGCTGCGGCCGCAGAATCTGCGGTCTCCGCTGCGGCGGCCGAATCTGCGGACTCCGCTCCGAAGAGGAGCCGTTCGATCATCGCGCCCGTCGTCGCAGGTGTGTCGAACCCCACGACGACGTATTGCCCCCGGATGAGGAAGGTGGGCACGGTCACACCCCCCAGGTCCCGCTCGCTGGAGAGGCCGGCCAGGCGCTCGAGCGCCACGGAATCGACCACCACGTCCCCAACCCGGACGTCGACTTCCGCGTGCTCCGCTCGCAGGCTGTCGAGCCAGACGAGTGCACGGGCACAGTGCGGGCATCCGCGACCCACGAAGACCTCGAGGTCGACCGGTGGCACCTCCTGTGCGGCGAGCGTCACCGTGGCGAAGCTCGAG
>JBDHDM010000290.1:0-5725 GCA_039591515.1 Gemmatimonadota bacterium
CGTTGGAGAGGAGCACGGTTGCGGAATCAGAGACGGGATCCTGACCCGGATTGGTCGCATCCGCGGTCGCCTCGTTCAGCACGTCGACGGTCCGGCAGGTATTGATCAAGGCCGGGAAGGGCATGACGAAGTCCTTCAGTGCGGCCGTGAACGGCGTAGAGGAACGCCCCTTCACGAAGGCCGACACGAACTTCCGACAATCGCTGCCATCGAAGGTCTGAGTCAGGTTGATCACCGCCTCGCCGAAGGACTGGTCGGGCATCAGCTCGCCGGTGAAGGGGTTGATCTCCCCACCCGGCACGGTGCCGAACAGCTCCGGGTCGTTGATGGCAGCGAAGCCCGTGCCTTCGATGTTCAACGTCCGGGGCTGCCCCCAGCGCTCGGTGTCACCCTCCCACTCCCGGAGGCTGAGCGTCACGACGTTGCCGCTCGATTCGAAATCGAAGCTGAACAGGACATCGCCGTCGCTTCGCACCGGAGTGACACCGTTCGAAGTCTTGGTGTCCAGCTGGTTCAGCTCGAAGTCGAAATTGGCCGTGCCGAGAGAATTGCTCCGGATCCAACCCAACGCGAGGAAGCCGTTGCCGTCCACCTCCTCCTGGGCAATCAGGAAGTTGGTCAGATCGCTCTTGTTGGGCGGCACGCTGGCGTCCAGTACCACCGGGACCGGGTCGCTCTCTTTGGCGCCTTCCGTGAACGCATCGTCTGCGAAGTAGTCCGGCGACAGGTCGATCAGCGGAGGGTCGAGCGCGTTCACCAGGTTCAGTGCTTCGGTACCCCAATCGAGCCCGGAGCTGCCCTGATCGTCGAGGAGATTGCCGTCGATCTCGAAGCTGCTGCCCAATGATCCGGGACCACCCGGATCGCTGGAAACAGCGGCATCGAGGTAGTCGTCGGGAATGGTCACGGTCAGGTCTACCGTGAAGCTGGCTTCATCTCCGCTTTCTACCGCGTCCGGGGTCGGGTCCTTCGACAGCGTCCCGATGTCACAGGTCAGGGTGGCGCCGTCTCCGGTCACCGTGCAGCCGGGCGTAGTGGTCGCCCAGGGCAGCGGAGCGAGGTTCTCTTCCGGGTTCCCGGCCGGCGGCAGGGTGTCCGTCAGAGTGACGCCCAGGGCATCGCCGCCGCCGATGTTGCTGACGGTGATGGAGTATTCCATGTCCCCACCCGGAACGCTGATGGGCCCGACGGCCGACTTGACGATCTTCAACTCGGGCGGAATGTCGTCGTTGATCAGGGTGCAGGTCTTGTCGTCGCCAATGGCCAGGTGGATGGTTCCGTCGGCCGCACAGTCACCGCCCCAGGCACCCGCTTCGTAACCGGCCTGGATCGCTTCCGACGCAGCGTAGGTGCCCGCGTCGAAGCCGTGGGGCACTCCCGACACCACGGATGTGTCGTCCACGAACAGCGGGAAGTCACCGACGGTCAGCACACCACCGTTGTCGTTGGTCACGTTCTTGACGAGGGTCAAGCGCGGCTGAATGTCGTCGTTTCTGATCGTGCAAGCGGCCCACTCTCCCACATCCAGCGTGATGGAGTCGCCGCTCTGGCTGCCGCTGCCGATACAGTTCCAGCCGGAGGCTGCGTAGCCACCGGGACCGAGCTCGGACAGGATGTAGGTGCCAGCGGAGAAGCCAGCGCCGCTACTGAAGACACCGGCGCCGGAGATCGGCGTGGGACCGGTCGCTGTCAGCGTCCAGTCACTCGGCAGCAACGTCCCACCATTGTCATTCACGACCTGCTTGATCAGCCCCAGGCTGGGGGCGACGTCATCGTTGGTGATGCTGCAGCTTCCGCCACCGGAACCAATGGTGATCTCACTGCCAGTCAGGCTGACGTCCCCGGTGCAGGACCAATCACTGGCGACATAGCCCGACGCCGGCCCCCCGGTTTCGGAGAGCTCGTAGACGCATTGGCCGGCGTCGTCGGAGACGCTCAATGAGCCACTGACGCCGCTGCCGAAGTCAGAATTGGAGAAACCCGTCTCCGTGCAGCTGCCGGCAGATCCCGCCTTCAAGGCGGCATTCAGTGTCCAGGCGGATCTCGCGGCGGTGCCGCCGTTGTCATTGATCAGATTCTTGAAGAGCTTGAAGTCGACCTGTGGTTGGGGCTGCTGGTGATTCGTGACCGTACATAGCTTGTCGACGTCCGTCTCGATCACGCTCGAGCAGGCACCCGAGTAGCTGGGGACGTAGCCCGGCGGCGAGGTATCCGGGTCACCGCAGGCAACCTCCGCAACGTCGTATGTGTTACCGATGGTGAAGGTGAATTGCGTACCCCCGGAATCACCGGGAAACGTGGGAGTGTTCTCATCGTCTCCGAGGGACAGGCAGAAGTCCGCAGGCTCGGCCGTGCCGCCGAAATCGTTGGCGACGACTTTCTTCACTTCGATGGTTCCGGTGAGCAGATCGTTCGTGATCACGCAACGGGTGGTTTCTGCGATCTCGACCTGGAACCCTGCGGTTCCGTCCGTTCCTGGCGCCGGCTTGTCACAGACGATGGACTGCAGCGCGAAGGTGGGCTCACCGCTCAGGTCTTCCGTCAGCTGATAGTTCTCGCCCGGCAGCACTGCGAGTTGCGCGGAACCACCATCATCGATGAGTGTGCCGGACGCCGACGTGCGCGGAGTGAAATCGATGTCCTCGCCGCCCAGGCGCTGCAGCGTGTACACGAAGTTTCCGGTTCGACCGGCCGGTTGCGTCACCTTGGCGATTTCGACCGTGCCGCAGTTCGAGATGGTCAGCGATCCCCGGATGTCGGCCAGCACGGTGTCCTTGTAGTCGGCCGAATCCGAGTTGCCCGTGATCGTGCCCGGGATCACGTTGGCCACGTCGATGCAGGAGTCTTGGGCACCGAAAATGGCGGCTGTCAGGTTGATCGCGCCCTCACCTCGCGAGGAATCTGCATTCAGTGCCGCCACGGCGAAGCCGGAGTCCGACAGATTGACACCAGCATCGAAGGCCGAGCCGTCGAACGTCCGGAGAGTGATGTCCGTGGCGCCTCCGCCGAAGTCCCACACGATCATGAAGTCGCCGGCCTGGCGGTTGGACCAGGGATTACAGGAATCGATCAGCGCCGTTTCTGCGGCGTTCTCTGGCTCGATCTGGTCGATGCCCGTGTAGTCACACGCCGGATCGGCGGCGGCGGTCTGGAATTCGTAGGCAATGACGCTGCTGCCGGTGTTGGCGTCGCGCTCCCAGCCGAAATAGAGCCAGAGATCCCCGTTTTGATCGGCCTGGGCCTCCAGCCAGATCGTTGCGAGATCCGTTGCACTGTTGGGGTTCGTGAATTTCAGCATCGGAGACGATGCCGAATTGATGGTGGTGAGCTTCGTATCCGAGGAATTGACGGGGCCGAGCTCACTGATACTGCCGTACGGATCCTGGAACTCGGCACAGCAGTTCGCGTCTGGCACGACGCCGTCGATGGAAAAGGGCGCTTGCGCGAAGCCGACGATCGGCAGGAGCAGGGCCGTTGCCATCACTGACGCGGCGATCGCGATGGAACGAGAACCCGCCTGGCGCATCGGACTGGTGACTCCACTCCCGCACACGTCTCCCATATCCACCTCTTCCGCAGAATCTGGCTTCGCCGAGATGGCTCGGGAGAGTCGTTTGCTAGAGAGACCCCGAGCCAGGGCGAGCCTCCCGAGCAACGCCGGTGCAACCGTGAAGCGGGGCTCTAGGGAGGCCAGTGAGGAGTTGGGGGCGAGCTCTCGCGCGACGAGGATCGGTTGCATGATGAACTTCTAGGCAGGGTGTCTCCAAGGGGTGCCACCGACCGTCCAGCGGGTGTCGTGCCGCACGAGCCGAAACGGCTCGCCGCGGTGCAGCTTGCCCGCAACGGGATCGGATACCCGTGCGGATCCGCGCGGCGTTGCGGATTTCGAGGGCGACGGGTACCTGGATGGAGAGATCGAGCGTGAGAACGAGATCTCGTACACGTCACGGCAGCATCTCTATGATGGAAACGACTCTCGTGTTACCCGCCACGATTCCGGCGTCCTGACGCCGCACCTACAGGAGACTCTCCATGGAAACGATCTTGATCACGGGCGCAAACAAGGGGATCGGGCTGGAGCTCGTCCGAGCCTTCGCCGGGTCCGGACGGCACGTCATCGCGTGCTGCCGCGCCCCCGGTGAAGCCAGCGACCTGCAGGACCTCGCCTCGGCCAACGACCACGTCGAGGTACACGAAGTGCACGTGAGCGACGGCGCCTCGGTGGCCGCCCTCGCGAAGGCGATCGGCGACCGCCCGATCGACGTCCTGATCAACAACGCCGGGATGGCGGGCCCCGACTTCCAGCACCAGGGACTGGCCGACATGGACTACGACGGATGGGCCGAGACCTTTGCCGTCAACACCATGGCGCCCTTGCGCGTGCTCCAGGCCTTTCGAGCGAACCTCGCGAAGGGGACCAACGCGCGCGCCGTCACGGTCACGAGCCAGATGGGCGCGATCGGTCTCGATATGCCGGTGATGTTCGCCTACTGCTCCTCGAAGGGAGCCGTCAACAAGGTGATGCGCCTGGCAGCTCCGGAGCTGAAGCGCGACGGGATCGCGGTGGCGCTGGTGCACCCCGGCTTCGTGAAGACCGACATGGGGGGACCCGGCGCGGAGATCACCCCCGAAGCCAGCGCCGCGGGCCTCGTTTCCGTGATCGACGGGCTGACCCTCGACGACTCGCCGTGCTTCAAGACCTGGGAAGGAAACGACCACGTCTGGTAGCCCCGGAGCGCGGAACGCGCCGGCAATCGAAGCCATCACCTCGACGGGTCGTCCACCTACACGTCGCGAAGGTCTCGAATCGCGAAGACGAGAGAGCGGGGAGCTGACGGAGACCGATCGGGCCCTGCAGCGAAACCCGGCAGACCCCGACGGCGTCAACCACCGACCGGAAGCGTCAGCACCGGCTTCACATCCTCCACGTCGCCGGCCTGGAGCCTGAACAGGTTGCCGAGCAGCAGGAAGGTCGACTTGCTCGTCTGGTCGCCATCGGCGATGTAGAACCAGATACCCCTATCAGGGAGGACTCGCGATGGATGGCCCGGTGCTCCGGAGGGAAACGCCCCGACCGGGAGGGCTCGATCGGCTTCGATTCGCCCTCGAGCGCCTGCTGCTGCGCGGTCTCGGGTACCGCCTTCTGCTCGCCGCCTCGATCCTCGCTGCGGTTGTCCTGGTCACGGGAGGTCTCGTCGCGCTGCTCGACGCCGAGTTCTCGGGACTGAACGAGGCCGTATGGTGGGCCTTCCTGCGGCTCACGGACCCGGGCTATCTGGGCGACGACGAAGGAGTGGCTCGCCGCTCCATCTCCACGGTGTTGACGGTGCTCGGCCTCCTCCTGTTCGTCGGCCTGCTCGTCGCGATCCTCATCCAGTGGCTGAACGAAACCCTCTCGAAGCTCAAGTCCGGGGTGACGCCGGTCGCGGCCTCCGATCACGTGGTCATCCTCGGCTGGACGCACCGCACCCCAACGATCGTTTCCGAGCTGCTCCGCACCAGGAATCGTGTCGCGCGCTTCCTCGAGCGTCGCGGCGGACGTGAGCTCTGGATCGTGATCCTGGCCGCACGGGTTGACGAAGCCCTCGTTCGAGAGCTTCACGAGCGACTGGGGAAGCTGTGGAACGACCGGCAAGTCGTGCTGCGTTCCGGATCGCCGCTGCGTATCGATGACCTGGAGCGTGTGGCCTTCCGGGACGCGGCGGTGCTCATCCTGCCCGGCGCG
>JBDHDM010000291.1:0-5720 GCA_039591515.1 Gemmatimonadota bacterium
GAGTCGTTCAGATCGCCCGAGCGGGCCACGTCGAGCAGCTCTTGGTCGGGCGGCGTTCCCCACAGGAAGAACGAGAGTCGCGAAGCCAGCTCTTCGTCACCGAGGCGATACGTCTCACCCGGCCTGACGTCACTCGGCTCGCGCTCGAGGCGAAGCACGAAGAACGGGCTCGCCAACGTGGCCTCGAGCGCGTCACGCACACCCCTCTCGAAGCCGCCCTTTTCGTGCCCGCGGCGGTAGAACTCCATGAGCCCCTCGACCTCGCCCTCGGTCGCGGGACGCCGGTACGCCCGGGTCGCGAGGTTCTCGACGATCCGCCCGGCGCACGCCTCCTCCTCCGACGGCGCGGTCGGCCGGCAGATGAAGAGCCTCTTCCGTGTCGGCGTGTCCGACAGCCCCGTCACTTCGTGCGGGCCCCCGACGATGAGGTCCTGGAGGTGCGGTAGCGTGGTGACGCCGGCGCCTCCGGACCCTCCGCCGGCCATCGACCAGTCGTGGGGTCGGATCAGATCCTCGTACGGGCCGTCGGAGCGGCGAATGAACGCCGAAGAGACCCTCCGCTGGCCGGCCCGAACGAAGACGGGCTCGGTCCACATGGCTCCACCGCCACGACCGTCCGCGGCCTCGCCCGATCGGGTGTAGGCCATGAGCGCCACACGCTCACCGTCGATCGAGACGTCGATGTCCTCGAACTGGGTGTTCTGGCCCGCCGCGAAGGTCATCCCGATCGTGTACATGCCGTCTGCCGGGAAGACGTGATCGACCACCATCCCGCCGCGCGTGCCGAAGGGAGCTCCCTCGACGTAGTCCCAGGGGTGCTGCGACTGGTACTGGGAATTCTTGTAGTTGACGTTGATGGCCGGGGCGTTGCGGTCGCCGACCGCCATACGGCTGATGTCGGCGGCAGCGTTGAGGTAGGCCTCCAGGAGCAGCGGCGAGAGGGCCTGGACGTCGGCGATGTTGTCGAAGTTGGCCGACATCTGATCCAGCGGCAGCCAGTCCTCGGCCCTGACCTCGAGGTCGAGGAGGTCTCGGATCGCCTGCTCGTATTCCGGCCGATTGAGGCGCTGGAAGGTCCTGCGCCCGGGGGTCGGGGACTTCCGCCATGCCTCGTCCATCACCCCCTCGAGCTCCTCGACGAAGAGTTGGAGAGTGTCGCCTTCCGGAGCCCGAACGCCCGGCGGCGGCATCATGCCGGCCCGGACCTTTCGGATCATACGCTCGATGACCTCCGCATTCTCGGAGGCTCGCTCGATGTCGAACGACTCGAGGGACAGATTGCCCCGAAGCCGCGAATCACTGTGACAACGGACGCAGGTCGCCGAAACGATGTCGTTCGGATCGACGTCGGCGAGTGCCCCGGAGGCGCGATCCTCCGGGCCCGAAATACGGGCGCGCGGGGCATCGGGCACTGCGATCTCGCCGACCAGCATGAGCGATATGCCGAGTACGGCGGACGTGGCGACGACAGACTTCATCCGGGCCGACCCTCAGGAAGCACAAGTAAACTAAAGTAGGCGCGCGCGCGATCATGCTGCAAGACAGTCGCGGACCCAAGTTTGTTGAGATTCCATGCGGTTTTTCGTGATCCGCCCGCCGCCGGGCGAGCCGAGATCGCCACTGTCGAACGCCGCGCCCCCCGGACGAGTGCGGAGGGCCCACCCCTTTTCGGGCTATCGCCGACGCCCTCGCATGGTCCAGAAGACGAGAATCCCACATTCGTTGAACGAGCCGAACTCGATCGGAATTCCGGTCACGCCCCGGTGCACCTCGATGGCGTACAGCGACTCGAGGGGAACCATCTCGTCGAGCTCGATGGTCATGGTGGCGTACTCGGTGCGGATTCCGTCGATGAAGACGGTCGGGACACACATGCCTCGGGCGCCCCTCACCAACAGACGCTCCGCCCCTGTCGGGTCGATCGTGTACCGCACGCCGGGGAGGCCGATGAGCATGTCGATGGCACGGAGCTCCTCCGCCTCGGCGATCTCGGAGGGCCCGATGAACGTCCCCACACCGCGCTGCATGCGTCGGTAAAAGCCGTTGCTCACGAGCTCCGGCTCGCGCACGAGACTCTCGACCATGAGGCCGTCGATGGAGAGCGGAGCCGGCCAGAGGCGGAATTCGACGCTCATCTCCCCACCGGCCCCCAGCTCGAAAAGGCCCACCCGGCTCTCCCGGTAGCCCAGCGCCGCCGCCGTCAGCAGATAGTTGCCCGGCTGACGTGCCGAGAGCTGGAAGAAGCCGTCGGCGCCCGTCAGCGTCGAGGTGATGGAGTCCCCGAACTCGGACTCCATGATGATCAGCGCCAGGTCGATCGGCTCGTCGGAGCCGAACTCCATGAGCGTGCCTCGAATCGTCTGTCCCGCGGCCGGTGCCACCCCACCCATCAGAACGAGCAGGCCGACGATCGACCCTCGGGCCGAGGTCCAACAGGCACCGTGGCTTCGAACCCTCGATCGCCGATCGGGGGCAGCTCTGGATCCTTCCAATCTCACGTCCGTTCCGCGACCTCAGTCTCTTGGGCGCCGCTGCAGCTCCTCCAGCGTATGCATGCGCCCGTCCGTGACGACCATATGTACGTCCCGGACGGCGCTGATGTCACGGGGAGGGTCGGCGCCGAACACGATCATGTTTGCCACCATACCCTCGCGAATTGAGCCGAGTTCGTCACCATCGCCCATGGCGGCCGTGGCGGGCGAGTTCATGGCCGGACGGGTGCGGCACCCGGCAGGGGTGGCGTCAGTTCATCTTCGTCCAGAAGAGGATCACCCCGCATGCCTGGTTTCCCGTGTATTGCCGAGGGACGCCGAACGGCCACTCGTAGACCTCGACGGCCAGGAGATCATCTTTCGCCACCACGTCCGCGAGCGACTCCCCGGGATTCCTCTCCCTCAGCCAGACTCCATCCACGTAGACGGACGGGCTGCAGTATCCCGGGCCCGTGCGATTCGGGATCACGAGCACGTCGTTCCAGGGGCCGATGCGGTCGACCGCCCAGGGATCGGTGGGCGGTCGGGCCTCGTTCTGATTCCGTGGGAGCAGGGTCGGAGGACGGGTCTGGTGGACGCGGACGGTCTCGAGGCCCCAGAACAGGGCCTGGGGGTATTTTGCTTCGCTCGCGGCGATCTGGCCCGGAAAGATGAACTCTCCGCGCCCACGGGCGATCCCGGCCGCAGCCCGATCGTAGAAACCGGTCCCCACCAAGCCGGGCATCTCCGGCGCGTCGAGGTCCGCAGGCACGAGGACGCCCTCGATCGGGATCGGCCGAGCCACCATCGTGAGCTCGAGGACCTGCAAAGACCCCTCCTCCACGGCGATCGGCTCCGACTGGACAGCGCGGTACCCCAGGGCCGAGGCGATCAGGAGGTACATCCCCTCCTCGTCCACTTGGAACTCGAAGTAACCCTGCTCGTTCGTCAGGGTCTGATCGAGGGTGTCCTGTTGCTCGTTGGTGAGATAGACGGTCCCGAGCTCGATGGGCACGTAGGTCTCCCGCTCGGAGAGGATCCCGCGCAGCGTTTGCGCCTGCGTGGACGTGGCGCTCGCGGCCAGGAGCATCAGTGCGACCCACGTGACCCGACGGGAGCCTGCCGCATGGGACGACGCAACACGTCGCACGACCCGTCCTCAGTCGGCGTTCGTGGAGGACCGCTCCGCGGACGGGGCCCCGAAACGATCACGCAGCGCCCCGATCGCCTCCGGCCGACCGAGGATCGTGAGCCGGTCTCCCGGCATGAGCACCGTGTCTCCCTGCGGGATGACCATCTCGTCGCCACGTCGGATCATGGCGATCAGGGTTTCCTGAGGCAGGCTCACGGAGCGCACCTCACGTCCCGAGAGCTCAGCGCGCGGGCCTGCCCCATCCAAGGTCATGACCAACAGCCGTTCATTGCGGAACAGGGCCTCCTTGAGCTGCGCGTCCCCCTCCGCCGCGAGCCACTCGGGCATGAACGCCTCCTGGTCGACCCGACGGGCGATCTGCGCAAGGATCCGGAGGTGGCGGCCGGGGTCGTCCTCCGGACCCGCGAGGAAGAAGACCGCACGCACGGGCTCGCCGTCGGCCGGCCTGTGAAACGGGTTCACGTTGTCGAACTGCACCCCCCCGCGCACACGGGCCAGGAGAACACGGGGCTGCCCGATCGTATCGAGACGAACGTGCGGCAGCGCGGCTCCGTGGGAGACGGGTGTCGCCCCGAGACGAGGACCCTGCAGAAAGCCCTCGACGAGCTCGTCGGCCGAAACCGGCAAGTCGAGCGCGAGGCGCTCCCCCGCTTGCTGGGCCAAGGCTTCGAAGTCGACGCTGTCGTCGATGTCGATGACCCTCGCGCCCGTGAGCAGGTCGTCGAAGGGATCGGCGGGCCGCGGGCCACGGTCCTTGATGATCTCACGGAGCTCCGTGTCGAGGCGATCGTCTCGCTGACGCCCGAGCCTCTCGAACACGTGGAAGATCGCGCCCTCTCGATCCACCCGTGCCCGTGCGAAGTACGTGAACCACATGGCCCCGAGCGTGATGAGAGCGAACGAGAACAGGGTCGGCAGGATCCCCATCTCGACGATCAGCCAGAAGGGGGCGAGGATGCCGAGGATCTGCATGCCCGGATAGAACGGCGACCGGTAGCCGGGGTCGTACGACTCGATCCGGCTCTCCCGCATCACGATCACGGCCAGGCAGCCCAAGGCGAACATGACGAGCTTGAAGGCGCTGGCGAGCTTGGCGATGCCCGTGGGATCGAAGACCGTCACGCAAAAGACGATGACCACGACGGTGGAGATGATCCCCACGGTCGGTGCCCCACGGGAGCCAACCACCCCGAAGAACTCCGGGAGGAGCCGGTCCCGCCCCATGGCCAGCGGATACCGCGAGGCGCTCAGAATCCCGGCATTGGCCCCCGACGACACCGCGAGGAGGGCAGCGATGGTCATGACGAGGGCACCGTTCGGGCCCGCCAGGTCGCGCGCGACGGTCGCCACCGGCGTGAGGTCCCCGTGTCCGTCGTCCGCGGCGGCGAGGACGTCGGCGCCGGTCACGCCGATCATGACGGCCGTGCCGACCACATAGACGAGCACCACCGTCGCGAACGCGAGGAAGGTGCCCAGCGGGAGGTTACGCTCGGGGTCCTTCACCTCCTCCGCTACGCTGGCCACCTTCGTCAGGCCCATGTAGCTGACGATCACGAGCCCCGCGGTGCTGATGAGGCCGGCGGACTCCGGCTCGAAGATGCCTGCCAGGCGCCCGACCTCGATCTGCAACAATCCCACTCCGCAGAACCACAGCAGGAGCACGAAGAGCCCGATCAGGAGGAAGACCTGTGCCGACCCGCTCTTCTTGGCGCCGAAGTAGTTCAAAGCGCCGAGGAGCACGGCGAGCACGGCGGCGATGGGCCCGAACTGGAGCTGCGGAAAGAAGAGCTGCAGGTACGCGCCGACCCCGATCAGGGCGAAGGACGCTTTGAGCACGAGCGCAATCCACGTCCCGAACCCCCCGATCGTCCCGACGAGGGGGCCCATGCTGCGGTCGAGGAAGTAGTAGATGCCCCCGGCCTTCGGCATGGCCGTGGTCAGCTCCACGCTGCTGAAGAGCCCGGGGAGCACGATCAGAGCGGCCAGCAGATACGAGAGGGGCATCGCGGCCCCTGCCCCGGCGGCGGCCAGCCCAGGCAGGAGGAAGAAGCCCGAGCTGAGCGTCGCACCCGTCGCGAGCGCATAGACATCCCACA
>JBDHDM010000292.1:0-7143 GCA_039591515.1 Gemmatimonadota bacterium
CGGCCCTCTCCTTCTTCCGACAGTGGGCCGCGCAGGTGCCGGGAGCCTACCGTCTCTTCGCCAACCTCATCTCGCTCGACGCAGCCGAATGGCGGGCCTTCGAAGCAGGGCGCTGACCCTGCTCTGGCGCCTCCCACGGCGGAGGTGGGCGGGGGCGACGCTGATGCTCGCCGTCCTGTCGTGCGGATCGGAGCGGGAGCGCCTCGTTGTACGCACGGACCTCCCCTCGCCGCTGCGACGGATGGCCGAGGAGTCCTTCGAGAAGCAGAACCCGGACGTCGACGTCCGCTTCACCGTGCGGTCGGTCGAGGAGACGCTCGAGGAGGTCGATCAGGCGAACGGAGGCCCGTCCTTCGACGTCTGGTGGGGTGCGCCCGCGGAAGAGGCTGAGCGTGCGCTTCGCGATGGCTGGGTCACCCGCTGGGAACCCGTGCTCCAGACACCGTTCGTCATCGCCTTCGACCGAGACTTCGTCGCGATCACCGACGCACCATCCGACTGGCTCGACCTCTTCCACCACGGTTGGGCCGAACAGATCTCGCTTCCGGATCCGGGGAGATCCAGGGAAGGGGCGGCTTTCGTCACATCGGTGATCGCTGAGCAGTTGCGGGCCGAGGGCGACGTGTACGTCGGTTTCGAGTGGTTGGAGCGACTCGACCGACAGATCGGTCGGTACGACGCCGACGCACGTGAGTCACTCCGAACGATGCGCGGGGAGCACATCTCGCTCGCCATCGTGCCGCGCGCCGAAGTGGAAGCCGCGCGGGCAGACTGGGAGGGACGACTCTACTACCGGGCTGCGGAAGGCGGGTCGCCGACGATGGTGCGGGTGGTTGCCCTCGCTGCGACCGACGCCAGCAACGGGTCTGGCGCCGCGGAGCGCTTCGCGGAGCACGTGCAGTCGGCCGAGATCCTGACCGCTTCGAAGCTGCACACCCATTGGGAGCCCATGGGGATCTGGGAGGAAGACACGCTGCCGGCGGGCTTCGAGCTGGATGCGCCCTGGTCCGCATATCCACTTTCCGTCGAGCTCGTGGTGGACTCCGCGGAGGTCTGGCTCGAGCGATGGTCGACGGACGTGCGAGGGAGGGGAAAGTAATGGCCGAGCGAAGAGGGGCCCGCACCCGGGTGTTCGAGTTGGTGCTCGAGGCCACCCTGGTGGTGTTCGCCGTCCTGGTTGCGCTCGCCCTGGAGGAATGGAGCCAGAAGCGCGGTCTGATGGAGCTCGCTTCCCGGGCCGAAGCGGCCGTGTTGGCGGAAATGGAGGCCAACCTGGCCGAGCTTCGCAGCACCGAAGAGCAGCTGGGACGGATGCAGGTGCTTCTGGCGGAGGTGATCGAGGCCGAAGACATCTCTGCGCTGAACGACGAGCTCGAGCTGACGCTGCCGGACCTGTCCCGCGCCGCGTGGGAGGTGGCACAGGGGAGTGATGCGGCACCCTATTTCGAGTACGAGTGGGTGATCGAGGTGGCCCGGGCGTACGAGGTCCTGGAGATCTACGCCGAGGCCTCGGGCAACCTCATCGCCGCGATGAGCGCGATCATCGGTCGTGACCCGACGGTCGACCGCGTGTCGGATATCTACGGCTGGCTGGCGATCATCAACGAGATCCACGCCCAGGCGGCGACCCGCCTGGAAGAGACCCTGTCGTCCTCGCGCGACTAGAGGATCAGGCGTCGGCCGTCGTCGAGCCGAGGCGCCCGATGGACAAGCCGACGAACAGCACCACGACGGCGCCGATCACGTTGTGCCAGAGGAACGACACCGACGGCGCGCCGAAGGTCACGGCCGCCACGGTGGCCATCCCGGCGATCAGGCCCACGAACGCACCCGTCCCTCGGGCCCGCGGGATCATCGCGAGCAGGAAGACGCCCAGAATCGAGCCGTAGAAGAACGACCCGAACCGGTTCACGACCTCGATCAGCGAGCCGAGCGTGGCCGCGTAGGTCGCGACGATGCACGCGAACGTGCCCCACAAGATCGTGGCCCCGCGGGAGACCGTCAGGTAATGCGCGTCGGTCGCCTCGGGCTCGACCCAACGTCGATAGAAGTCGATCACGCTCGTCGTGGCGAGGGAGTTGAGCTCCGCCGCGATGCTCGACATCGCCGCGGCGATCACACCGGCGATGAACAGGCCGGCGAGACCGAGTGGAAGCTCGGAGAGCACGAAGCGCGGAATGATGTAGTTCACGTCGCGGGAAGTCTCACCGGTCACGTCTTCGGCAAGAGCCAACGCCTCCCCGCGAATTGCCTGGATGTCCGCCTCGCGCGCGAGGAATTCGTCCATCGCGGCCTGGGTGTCACCGTCCGCCGCCGCGACGGTCAGTGCTGCTGACTCCCGAAGGGTGAAGGCCTCACCGTAGCGTGTCTGAAGCGCCGCGTAGGTCGGAGCCTGCTCGGCGAGAACCGCCTCTTCGTGTGCGGGATTGAACAGCAGCGGCGGCTGCACGAACTGGTAGTAGACGAAGACGCCGACACCCACCAGGAGCACCAGCGCCTGGAGGGGAATCTTCCAGTAGGCACTCATGAGCAACGAGGACCGAGCCTCGTCGACGGACCGGGCGGTGAGGTACCGCTGCACCTGGCTCTGGTCCGTACCGAAGTAGGAGAGCATCAGGAACGTCCCGCCGATGACACCCGACCAGAACGTGTAGGTCTCGTTGACCGTGAACGAGAAGTCGAACGTCTTCAGGCGGCCGGTCGAGCCGGCGATCTGAAGCGCGTCGTGCGGGTTGACCGGCATCTGGAACATCAGGACGACGACGATCGCCAGCAGCGCCACGACGATGAGCACCATCTGCTTCACATCGGCCCAGGCGACGGCCTGCACGCCGCCGATCATCGTATAGATGATCGTCGGAATCCCGATGAGGGCGACGCTCCACGCGAGCGGGATGCCGAAGATCGCGCTGAAGACGACGCCGGGGGCGGCGATGATCGTCCCGCACGACATGCCGCGCGAGAGAAGGAAGAGGAAGGCGGTCAGCGAGCGCGTCTTCGCGTCGAAGCGTCTCTCGAGATACTCGTAGGCGGTATAGACGCCGGAGCCGTGCAGGAGCGGGACGAGCGTGACCCCGAGGATCACCATGGCGAGGGGCAGACCGAAGTAGAGCTGGACGAACCGGAGCCCGTCGGTGGCGCCCTGACCCGTCGTGCCGATCATCGTGACGGCGGACAGCTGCGTCGCCATGACCGAGAGACCGACGACCCACCACGACAGGCTCTTGTTGGCCGCGAAGTAGCCGGCGATGGTGTCCGTCCCCTTCGACTTGCGAATGCCGTCGACCACCACCCACGCGAGGTACACGATCACCACGAGCCAGTTGAACCAGTGCATGCCGGACCTCAGCTGTACAGCAACTGGAGAAGGCCCAGCATCGCGAGGGCGGCAGCCTGAACGACGAGCACCTTGGTCAAGGTGCTCCGAAAGCGCCGCTTCGCGGCCTCGGGTGAGCTCTCGACTTCGGTCATGGGCAGGGCCTGCGACGGGTCGGCGACGAGACGGTCGACTGGCAAGCTCCCGAGAACGTCGGGGGGGCGCAAGCGGTCCGATGAAAGGCGAGAAGGGCCGGGACGTAGGCGGATGTGCGAGGCAATCGATCACCCGAGCGGTCATGGCGGCATCGCCGGAGTGGCCGGTCGTGCACGAGCGCAGATCCGGGCGGCGGAGGAGGCCGAGATGAAGAGGTCGAAGGGCGTGATGCTGGTGTGGACGGCGATTCTCGTCGCGGGCGGCCCCGAGCGGACCACGGCTCAAGAGCTCCCCCCGGATTCCGTCGTGACCGCGTTCGTCACGGATACGATCGACGACTTCGGCGCGGTGGGCGGGGTTGTGGTCGACGGACTCGGCTACGTGTACATCGCCGATTTCCGCAACGCGGTCTGGAGGCTCACCCCCGACGGCATGCTGACGAAGTTCGCCGACGGCTTGTACGGAGCGTCGGGGAACGCCATCGGACCTCGCGGCGACCTGTACCAGTCGAGCTTCAATGGCAACTTCGTATCGCGGATCTCACGCACGGGCGAGGTGGAGAGGTGGGCCGACGAGGGCCTCTCGGGGCCGGTCGGTATCGCCGCCGCGCCCGACGGCACGCTGTTCGTGGTGAACTGTAGCGCCGGGTCGGTAGCGCGCGTCGCACCGGATCGCTCGGTTTCGGAGTTCGCGAGGCACGATGCGATGGCGTGTCCGAACGGGATCACCTTCGACGACCGCGGCGATCTGTACGTCGTGAGCTTCAACGACACGCGGATCCTGAAGGTCACGCCGGACGGGTCCGTCACCGTCTTCACCGACGTGCCCGGCGCCGGCGGCAACGGTCACATCACGTTCGCGCGCGGCGCGTTCTTCGTGACGAAGCTCCGTGGGAATCAAGTGTATCGCGTGCAGCGGGACGGCACCGTCGCGGTTCTCGCGGGGACTGGAGCCGCGGGCACGGTCGACGGACCTGCGCTCGAAGCCGCGTTCACACGACCCAACGGGATCGGGGCGAGCCCGGGCGGAGACGTCCTCTGGGTCAACGATCTGACGGAAGGCCAAGGGTTGGGTCAGGGTGTCTCGGTCGTATCCCTCCGTCGGATCCGCGTGATGTCGCTCGGCGACGTCCTGCGAGCGCTCCCCACGGACGTCGGGGAAGAAGCGCTGGGCGAGGCTCATGCGGCGTACCACCGGTCGCGGCCCGGGGAAGACAGCAGCGCGGGAGCGATCGCGCTGGCCTACCAGTGGCTGTCCAGCGGTCGGGTCGCGCAGGGGGTCGCACTGTTCGAGCTGAACGCCGAGCTCTTCTCTGCGGACGCGAACGCCCAATTCCACTTCGGAGAGGCCTACCGATACACGGGGCGCCCGGAGCGGGCGGCGGCGCAGTACAGGCGCGTGCTCGAGATCGATCCGACCCACTCCAATGCCAGGGCCCGCCTCGCCGAGGTGTCGAGCGGG
Source organism: Gemmatimonadota bacterium (assembly GCA_039591515.1). GTDB lineage: Bacteria > Gemmatimonadota > Gemmatimonadetes > Longimicrobiales > Gaopeijiaceae > UBA2589. The sequence goes on from JBDHDM010000292.1 coordinate 4,934, forward strand.
TAGCACCGCTGGCGCCCTTCGGCGAAACCGCTGAGGGGGCACGCCCGTAGGGCCTCGGTGTGTTCATTGTCGACATCGATGTCGACAAATACGACATCGGTCCCATGGGTCCGCTCCGGAGGTGACCGGCCGGACGGGCTGCGAAGAGGAGAACGGACGTGGGAAGGGGATTTCCGAGCGAGTTGGAGCAGATGGTGCTCCTGGCGGTGCTCCGCCTGGGCCGGGAGGCCTTCGCGCTCGCGATCATCCGCGAGCTGGAGGGGGAGGCGGGACGCGCGGTGTCGCGTGGTGCGCTCTACAAGACGCTCGAGCGCATGGAAGAAAAGGGGTACGTGGCGTGGTCCGTCGAGGACGCGACGCCGGACCGTGGCGGCCATCCCCGACGGCTCTTCTCAGTGACGCCCCTCGGCGTGGAGGTTCTGAAGACCTCCCGTGACGCGCTCATGCGCCTGTGGGATGGGCTCGACCCGGTTCTCGGGGAGCGACCGGCCTGATGTCGGACTTCAATCCTCCTGCCCTGGCCGAGGCGCTGCTGCGCCTGGCCGTTCCGTCGGGTGTTGTCGGGGACAGCATCATCGGAGACGCGCGGGAGGAATACGCGGCGTACGCCCGATCGGGCGGCTTCGCGCCCGGACTGTGGTACTGGATTCATGTCGTCCGACTGGTCGGCGGCTACGTGGTGACGCGAGGGAGGGATGTGGAGATGGGGACGATTCTGAAGGACGTGAAGTTCGGCGCCCGCTCACTGATGCGGATGCGGCGGCGGTGGCCGTCGTGGTGTTGGCCATCGGCATCGGGCTGTGCTCGTTCATGTTCAGCATCATCTACGGCGTGTACTTCCGGGGGCTGAGCCTCCCGGAGGCGGAGAGTGTCCTCGAGGTCTACGAGACGCGCGTGGAGAGGAATCAGCTCCAGCGAGGCGTTCCGATCCAGAACCTGGCGGACGTGCGGGAGCGCCAGACGTCCTTCGAGGGACTCGTCGGGAGCTATGGGGGAACCGTGAACGTGGCCGGCGTAGACGAGCCGATCCGCCTGCAGGGGTCTTTCACGAGCGCCAACACCTTCTCGGTTCTCAGAGTGGAACCATTCCTGGGCCGTGGCTTCGCGCCGGGCGACGACGCGCCCGGGGCGCCTCCGAACATCGTCCTCGCGTACGCGACGTGGCGTGACCGTTTCGGCGGCGATCGCACGATTCTCGGGCGCGACGTTCGGGTGAACGGAGAGCCCGGAACGGTCATCGGTGTCATGCCCGAGGGCTTCGACTACCCGGGTCTGATCGAGGTCTGGCTTCCGCTCCGCGACGATCCGCTGGAGTTCGTGCGCGGGCAGGGAGGACGATACCTGTCCGTCACCGGGCGCCTGGCGGACGGAGTGACGCGGGACCAGGCACAAATGGAAATGGCCCGGATCGCCCAGCAGCTCGAGGCCGAGCATCCCTCCTTCAACGAAGGGATGGGGATCCGGCTCTACACGCCCGTCGAGGCGAACATGGAGGCCGAGCTCAACCTCATCTTCGGCGCGATGATGTTCGCTGTCGTCTGCGTGCTCCTCGTCGCGTGCGCGAACGTGGCGAGCCTCCTCCTCGCGAGGGCCTCGATGCGCACCAAGGAGGCCGGACTGCGGGTGGCGATGGGTGGAAGCCGCCTTCAGGTCATGCTGCCCTTCTTCGCCGAGGCCCTCGTCCTGGCGGCCGCGGGCGCACTCCTGGGTGTCCTGATCGCGTGGGTCGGGGTCGGCTGGTTCGACGAGGTCACGAGTCCGGCGCGAACGGGTCGTCCGTCGTACATGCTCTTCCAGATCGATACGCCCATTCTGCTTTTCGTGGTGGCGATCGCAGTCCTGACCGCGTTCATCGCCGGGGTCGCACCGGCCTACCAGATGTCGCGCACGGACGTGAGCACGATCCTCAAGGACGAAGCTCGCGGCTCGTCCGGGCTCCTCGTCGGGCGGCTCACACGTGGGCTCGTCGTCGTCGAGGTCGCCCTGTCCGTGGCGCTCCTGGTCGGTGCGGGCCTCATGACGAAGAGCATCGTGAACGTCGGAAGGACGACCTACCCGTTCGAGACGAGATCCGTGTTCACGGCGAGGGTGGGGCTCTTCCCCTCCGACTACCCTGAAGTCCAGGATCGTCAACGGTTCTGGGCGGAACTGAGCGAAGAGCTGGGAGCGTTGCCCGACGCCAGCGCGGCGGGCCTCTCCGAGTACCTGCC
>JBDHDM010000293.1:0-6476 GCA_039591515.1 Gemmatimonadota bacterium
CCTCCAGATGCTCGAGGACTTCGGTGCAGAAGACGGTATCGACCGACTCGGCGGCAAAAGGCAGCGCGTCCGCGAGGCCGAACACGTCGACCGAGTCGTTCCGGTGGTAGGATGCGGGGTGATCGAGTCCGATGTGCCGCTCCGCAACCTCTCCGAGGACGTCGGCATATCGCTTGGTGCCACAACCGACATCGACCAGGACGCCACGCGCCCACCGACGGACCGCGCCCGTGATCGCCCTGCGCAGCACGCGTCGGATGTAGAGGTGCCGCAGCCGCACTTCCCGGAGCCGTTGCGCCATGCCTCTACGAGTCCCGTGATGCGGCGCCGTCCAGGATCGAACGGTACACGGCGACATACCCCTCGGCGACGGCCTGCCAGGTGAAGCGCTCGCCGTGGCGCTCCCTGAGGGCGGTGAACTCTCGCGCGTAGTCGTCGTAGTTGTCGTGGGCTCGCTTCATCGCCGAGGCGAAGGTGCGAGGACTCACCGCGACGTGCTCGGCGGCCCGCCGAGAGCTCGCACTGACCTCGGCGACGTCCGACCCCGCCTCGGGCTCGACCAGGAAGCGCTCCGAGAGGATCTCACGGGCGCCACCCACCGGCGTCGTCAGCACGACGTTCGCGTACTGAAGGCCCTCGACCACGCCGAGACTGAAGCCTTCTCTCGTGGAGGCGCGATCTCCCGGATCAGGCGCTCGAGCGCGTCGCGCTCCGATCCCTCTCCGGCGATCAGCAGCCGGGCCGGAAAGTCCAGCTCGGCCATCGCCCGAATCAGGACGTCCACGCGCTTGTAGGGGTCGAGTCGCGTAATCGAGACCATGGTGAATACGTCGCTCGTCGGCTGGGGCGCGACGTCTCGGACCCGAACCCCGTTGTAGACCACGTGGGCCCGCTGGGGATCGGGTAGCGTTCGGGCAACGGCTTCGGAGACGGCAGTGACGTGCGGAACGAGATCGAAGATGCGGCTCCGCCGAGTGTTCTGCTTCGTCGCCAAGTACGGTGTCCCGCCGAGGCCACCCGGTAGCCGGCTGGCCCACCAGACGAGCTCGGCCGCCTTGGTAGCATGGGCGTGCACGATGTCTGGACCGAGTTCCCTGATCCTCGCGGCGAGCCGCCAGATCGTGAGCGGGTTGCGGCGACTTCCGCCGGGGAGCGGCCGAAGTGTCACCTGATCCGAAAACCGCCCTTTGTATTCAGCTCCCGGAGGCAACAGAACGGTGACGTCGTGCCGCTCTGCGAGCTCGTTCGAGACTTCGACGACGCAACGTTCCATGCCGCCCCACCCGACCGAAGCGACAACGTGCAGGATGTGCATTCATGCCCTCCGAGGAAGACGGGTCCGTGGGGAATGGGGAGGACGCGGCAAGGACGGTCTGTGTAGGCCGGCGGGCGCCGGGCCACCACGATCCGTACCGCGCCCGCAAGCCGACGGGGGTCGAGAGCGGTGGATCAGCCCTCCCGCCGCTTGGCGACGACCCGGCACCGGACCCAAGCTGGCGAAGGGACTCGAACCCCCAACCTGCTGATTACAAATCAGCTGCTCTACCAATTGAGCTACGCCAGCGAGGGCACAAAGGTAGCCGACCTACCCGACCACCTTCCAGCGCGTCCCGCCCGCGCCGTCCTCCAGGACGATGTTCTTCGCCGCGAGCTCGTCACGGATCGCGTCGGCGGTCGCGAAGTCCTTCGCGGCCCGCGCGTCCGCACGCTCCTGAATCTTGGCCTCGACCCATGATGCGAGGTCATCGTCCACGGCGCGGGACGCGTGCGCGACCTCGAGAAGGCCCAGCACCTCGTCCATCGACCGCAACGCGTCGATTGCGGCGTCGCGATCGCCTGCTGGCACGGCGCTTCGAGCATCCATCTCGGCGTTCACCGCGTTCACGAAAACGAAGACGGCACCCAGCGCGTCGGCCGAATTGAAATCGTCGTCCATGGCTGCCCGGAACGAAGCGAGAACGGACTGGGCGAGATCGGGCAGACGCGAGTGCTCTGCCAGGTCGTCGACGGGCGCGGCCCCGAGGCGGGCTTCGAAGTCGAGGAGACGCTGCACTGCGGCCGTGGACGCCTTCAGGCCGTCGCGCGTGAAGTTCAGGTCACCGCGATAGTGTGAGGAGACGAGCAGATGTCGGATCGCCGCTGGATCGTAGCCTTCCTCGAGGAGCTCCCGCACCCGGATGAAGTTGCCCAGCGACTTGGACATCTTCCGGCCCTCGACGAAGAGGTGCTTCACGTGCAGCCAATTCCGAACGAACGGCTCGCCCGTGGCACCTTCGGACTGCGCGATCTCATTCTCGTGATGCGGGAAGACGAGGTCCTCTCCCCCGAGGTGCATGTCGAGGGTGTCGCCGAGCTCGGACGTGCTCATCACCGAGCACTCGAGGTGCCATCCGGGACGTCCCCGACCCCACGGCGAGTCCCACGCGGCCCCCACGCGCTCATCGGCCTCCGTGGCCGCCTTCCAGAGGGCGAAGTCCCGCGCGTCTTCCTTCTCGTACTCGTCGTGCTCCACGCGCGCACCCGCGATCAGCGTCGACGTGTCGATTCCCTTGAGCTTGCCGTAGCCGGGAAAGCTCGCGATGGAGAAGTACACGGCCCCGTCGTCCGCAGCATATGCGTGCCCGCGGTCGACCAAGCGTCCGATGAACGCCACCATGGGCTCGATGTAGGCGGTTGCCCGCGGATACGAATCCACGGCCCGGACGCCGAGTGTCGCACAGTCGGCGAGGAACGTCGCTCCGAACGGACCCGTGTGCTCGGTGATCGTCGTGCCGGCCGCATCCGCCGCCTCGATCACCTTGTCGTCGACGTCGGTGAGGTTCATGACGAAGGTGACGTCGAGCCCGGACCACTCGAGGTACCGGTGCACGAGATCGAAGAAGAGGAACGCTCGGAAGTTGCCGATGTGGGCATGATCGTAGATCGTCGGCCCGCAGGCGTAGACCTTGGCCTTGCCCGGGTCGAGAGGCACGAACTCGTCGAGAGAGCGGGTCGCGGTGTTGTAGACCTTGAGCGTCATCGAGTATCGAGGGGGCGGGTCGGGGCGCGAGGTGTGGGGAGAAGATCGCCGAAGGGAACGCTCAAGCGGAACCCTCGGTCTCGGCAATCTCGCGGTGGATCGCGGCGAGAGCTCCTCGGGGATCGTCGGCACCGGTGATCGGCCGCCCAATGACGAGGTAGTCGGCCCCCGCGCGCACGGCTTCCGCGGGGGTCGCAACGCGGCGTTGATCGTCCTGCGATGCGCCGGTCGGGCGGATTCCCGGCGTCACGATCAGGAAGCCCGCGGCCGTGCGGCGTCGGACCCAGGCGGCCTCGAGCGCGGACGCGACGACACCATCCACTCCCACATCGTGCGCCACCTGTGTGAGGCGTCCCACCTCCTCCCGCACGGAAGCGATTCCACGCCCCCACACCACACCCAACTCGTGCTGGCTGAGCGACGTGAGCACCGTGACGGCGAGCAGCTTCAGGCCACCAGCGTGTGCAGCCACCGCGGCTTCGAGCATGGAGGGTCCGCCGGTGCCGTGCACGGTCAGGAGCTCCACGCCGAGTTCTGACGCCGCTCCCACCGCGCGACCGACGGTGTTCGGAATGTCGTGGAGCTTCAGGTCGAGGAACACGCGCTTGCCGCGATCGACGAGCGCCCGGACGATGTCCGGGCCTGCGATCGTGTACAGTTCGAGACCCACCTTGTAGAAGTCGGCCTCCTCACCGAGCCGATCGACCAGGGCCAGCGCCGCCTCGTGCGACGGGACATCGAGAGGGATGATGACGCGGCTCATGGGGTGTTCGGGTGGCGAGAAACGAGGTCGGACCACGAAGCGACCCCATGGCGCCGCCCCCATCGGGCCAAACCCCTCGTCAGCGTGGGGGCGGCCCGGGGATCCGCGAACGTGGCGGTGCCCATCTGGACGAGGTCGGCCCCGGCTCGAGCGTAGACGACTGCGTCGTGAGGTGTAAGCACGCCACCGACTCCGAAGAGCGGCAGCCCGGTGACCGCCCGCGCGTCGCGGACCGCTCTCACGCCCGCAGGTCCGAGAGCGGGTCCGCTCATTCCTCCAGCCCCGGCGCCGAGCTCCGCCTCACCGGTAGCCGGATCCAGCAGGAGCGCCGGCAGCGTATTGACCAGGGTCAGCGCGTCGGCACCGCTTTCCTCCGCGCGCCGAACAGTCCTAGCGAGAGCCGGATCGTTCGGCGCGAGCTTGGCGACCAGCGGCCGCTGCGTTCGCGCCCGACAGCCGGCAACGATCTCGGAGACGGCCTCGGGGTCCAGCGCGAAGGGCGCCCCTCCGCGCTTGGCGTCGTTCGGACACGAGAGGTTGATCTCGAACCCGACGAACCCGTCTGCGTCGTCGAGGGCGTCGATCAACTTGAAATACTCTCCGACCTCGTGCCCCGCGACGCTCACGAAGACGCGCGCTCGCCGGACGTTGGCGGCGATCCAGGGGAGCTTCTCCGCCCGGGCTCGCTCGACCCCTGGGTTGGCGAGCCCGATCGAGTTGAGCATGCCGGCGGGGAACTCCGCGACCCGGGGGGCGGCGTTGCCGGCCCTGGGCTCGACTGTGACCGACTTGGTGACGAAGCCCCCGAGGGCCTCGAGGTCGAGAACCTCCTCGAGCTCCATGCCAAAGCCACAGGTGCCCGCAGCGAGAAGAACAGGATTCTGGAAGTCGATGCCCAGAACCCTCGTCGAGAGCTTCATTGGCGTATCAGATCTCCCAGCCGCAACTCGAGCTCCTCTTCCAGATCTGCGAAGCCGTCGGTCGGCCCGCCGCGCGCGGCAAGAACGTAAGGGCTGTCGGGGTAGGCCTCCAGGCGTCCCAGGATCCACGATCGATCTGCTTCGTGCACGGACGCGTCGAGCGCCGCCAGGAGAGCCTTGGGCACCCACGGCTGCTCCGGAGCCTGGTCCGCGTAGGCCAGAAAGAGCCCCCGAGCCACCAACCCGGCAGCCAGCCGATCCCGCGCCAACTCGGCCGCGGCGAACCACCCGAGCGGCTCGTCCAGCCCGACCTCGACTAGCCGCTCGAGGTCGTCGATCGCCGTGAGGCGACGGCCCACCTCCGGCTCACCCGCCGTGGGTAGCAGCAGGGCGCGTAGCGCGTAGAGCTCCGGCAAGTCGCGGGCACGAGCCGAGCGCCAATCTGCCGTGAGGAGGCGAGCGTCGGCCGCGGAACGTCCGAGTCCTCTCGACACCTCGATGGCAAGGATGGCGGCCGAGGCGGTGTCCCCCGCCTCGTCGAGGTACCGAGCGCGTTGGAGCGTCAACTGCCCTCTCGCGTAGCGATCCCATTCGGACGAGTCGACTGCAGCCAGCATACGCGCGGCCTCGGCAGCACCCCAGGCATCGTACACTCTGTCCGCGAGTGTGGAGATCGTATCCACTCGGACGTTGGCCTCCGGATCGGCGAGGAGCCCCCGCAGCGCGCGCAGCGCCCGAGCCGAGTCTCCGTGCGCCACGCTCCAGCGAAGTCGCTCCAGCCCCGCCTCCGTGCGGACATCGGAGGCCAGAGCGACGGCTTGGTCGAGCGCCTCCCACCCCGCCTCCGTCTCGCCCCTCTCGAGCAGGAGTCGTCCACGGAGCAGGCGAGCCTCCACGAGGGCCGAGCCCTCCATCGCAGTCTCGCCGGTCTCGAGCGCTGCGCTCACCGTCTCGAATGCGCGCCGACGGTCGCCCGTCCGTTCCTGGACGATCGCCCGGTATACCTCGATCTCCGCAGAGCGCGCCGGTCCGGGCTGGCGCAGGCTCGCCTCCGCAAGCGCGGCCTCGGCCTCCGAATAGGCTCCGAGCCTGAGTTGCGCACGTGCGAACAGAAGGAGGGCGTCGTCGGCCCATTCCGCTTGCGGACGCTCGCGTACGGCCGTGCCTGTCTTCCTGGCCACGTCGACGTACGCGGTGCGGGCCGCATCTTCGCGGCCCGAGCGCCGGTCGACCTCCGCCTGTCGGTACAGGCGACTGGCGTTGTGCATGACGTTGTGATAGGTGCACGCACTGACTGCCAGGAGGAATCCCGTGACGGACAGGACCGCGCGATGCGGCCCCCGACGCCGGCGGGGCCGCCTCCGCTCCGGGTCGCCGATGCGGAGCGATCCTCCCCCGCCGCCTCCGATCAAGGGTCCTCCCGGGATCCTCCAGCGACGCTGCCCGGCGGGTAGCGTTCGAAGAACGTTACGACCGCTTCTCCGATCGCTTCCGCCGAGGACTCGTGGAACGAACGCTCGCCCAGCACCCGGCCCTCGGTCGGATTCGACAGGTACCCCACTTCGACGAGAATCGAGGGCATGAGCGCGTTGGTGAGCACCGCCAGCACGCCCAATGCGCATGCTCGTAGTTCTTCAGGTCCCTGAGGATGAAGTCCAGATCTGCGAGCTGCTCGGAGTCCGCGAAGTCCTCACTCATCGTGAGCGGAGCGTTCTCGATGGCAGACACGCGGCGCTCGTGCTCGGTGCGCGCGTCGGACAGAAAGTAGGTTTCG
>JBDHDM010000294.1:0-5677 GCA_039591515.1 Gemmatimonadota bacterium
ATCGTCGAGCTCCTCGGTGTGCCCGAGCTCGTGGTGGCGCTGACGAAGTGTGATCTGGTCGATCCCGACTGGCTCGAGCTCGTGGAATCGGACGTGGAAGACACGCTCGCCTCCACGCCCTATGCCGGTGCGCCGCAGGTGGCGACGTCGGCCGCGGACAGGACGGGCCTCGACATGCTGGTCACCGAGCTGGCCGCCGCGGCCGAACGGGCGCGGAGGTCGGAGATCGACGACCTCACCCGTCTCCCTCTGGACCGCGTCTTCACGATCCAGGGCACGGGGACCGTGGTCACCGGCACCGTCTGGTCGGGCGCGCTCGGCGTCGGGGAGCGGGTCACCATCCTGCCCGACGAGCTCGATGCGCGGGTGCGGGGCCTCCAGGTCCATGGGCGGAGTGCCGAGCGGGCCGAGGCCGGCGATCGCGCGGCCGTTGCGTTGACCGGAGACGGGAGCGACCGCGACGTCGTGGGTCGCGGGGCCACGCTCGTCAGCTCCCCGGCGTGGCAAACGTCGTGGATGCTCACGAGCCGGGTGGTGTTGTTGGCCGATACGGACTGGATCCTGGCCCACAACCAGCGCGTGCACGTCCATCACGGCACCACGACGGTGCGGGCCCGGGTCGCCCTTCTCGAGGACGAGCCGCTCGGGGCCGGGGAGGGAGGTTGGGTCCAGCTGAGACTCGAGGAGCCTCTCGTCGCCCGCGCGAGGGACCGATTCGTGATCCGCACCTACTCCCCCGTGACCACCATCGGAGGCGGTGTGGTGGCAGAGCCGGTGCCTCCCAAGCGGAACCGGCTCGACGGCGAGACACGCGCCCGGCTGGGGGCGCTGACGACGGGGGCCCCGCGTGAGGCCGTGGCGGCGGCGCTCGATCTCGCGGGGTGGGCCGGGCTGCGACGGGAAGAGCTCCCCGTCCGCACGGGGCTCCGACCGGCCCAAGCCGAGGCCGCCCTCATCGAGCTGGAACGTGATGGAGCCCTGTGCACGCCCGGCGATGCCTTCGGACCCCACGTGTCCGCCGAGGCGCGGTCCCGCACCGTGGGGGCCGTGGAGGCCGCACAGGCGGAGAACCCCCTGCGGCCGGTCGTGTCGATGGCGGTCGCGAGAGCGGCGATGCCCTCATGGGCGCACGAGCGGATCGCCGACGCCGCCATCGATGCGCTCCAGCGTGAGGCGCGACTGGAAGCCGCGGAAGGTGGCGTGCGAACGCCGGGCTTCACGCCGACGCTCACCTCCGATCAGGAGGCAGCCTCGGACGCGCTCTCGCACGTGCTCGCGGCCGGAGGACTGGCGGCGCCGTTTCTCGAGGAGCTGCCGGAAGACCTCAGGGGTCGCGTCGACCTGAAAGGGCTCGTCCGGCGCCTGGAGGATCTCGGCGAGATCCGGTCCATCGCCGACGGGCTCTACCTGCGCGTGGCCGACCTCGACGCCGCCGCGACCCGGATCACCCAGGAGCTCGGTGGCAGGAGCGAGCTCGGACCCGCCGACTTCCGCGACGTGCTTCAGGTCACTCGTAAGCACCTGATCCCACTCCTCAACTACTTCGACGGGCGGGGGACGACCATCCGCCGTGGCGACGGGCGGGACGTACCGCCGTCTCCCTAGATCGACGTGGGGGCCGAAGGGGCCGTCTCGCGGGCGCCCGACAGCCCGCGAGGCAACGAATTCGGTCCCCGGCTGTATCAGAGGACGGGAACGCCCCTGATGCGAAGGCAACGGCGGGCATCCCTCGCTTGACCGGTCATCCCTGGCGTTCGTACTATGACCCCAGAAGGGCCTGCGAGGCTGCGGCAAATCACACATGGAGCGCCATTGACGCTTAGCTACTGCACAGTTGTTGTGCGGAGGTCTCGATGACGCGCATCATCGGCGTCTCGTCCGTCCTCCTTCTCCTCCTCTGCACCGCCCAGAACGTATCCGCCCAGGACACGGGGCGTGGCTCGCAGAGCGGGCAGGCGAACGGATTACAACTCGAGCAGAACTACCCGAACCCGTTCAATCCTGAGACCACGATCCCCTTCAACCTGGGGGCGGACGTGTTCGTGGACGGGCGTCCTGCCGTTGTGACCATCCGCATCTTCAACATCCTGACCCAGCTCGTCGCCCACCCGGTCGCCCTTCGGCATCCGTCCGGGGAAGGTGTGCCCGTCGATCAGCTCGAGTTCACGCAACCGGGCCGGTACGAAGCCTACTGGGACGGGACCGATCAGATGGGCCGCCAGGTCGCGTCGGGGATCTACCTCATGCAGCTCACCGTCAACGGCTTCAGGCCGCTGACGAAGAAGATGTACGTCATGAAGTGATCAGGAGGCCTTCTCCTCCAGAAGGGAGAAGAACTCCTCCACGCTCTCCAGCTCGAGCAGCCGCTTGGGCACCTCGGGGTCCTTGGCGAACTGCGCGATCTTGCCCAGCACCGGCAGGTACTGGTTGGACACCTCCAGCGGCGGGGCGATGATCAGGAAGAAGTTGTGCACGGGTGCTCCGTCGATCGAGTGAAAGTCGAGCCCCGACTTCTTCCGCCCGTAGGCGAGGTGGAGTCGCTTCACGACGAGGGAGCGGCAATGCGGGATCGCGATGCCCTTGCCGATGCCCGTGGAGCCCAGGTTCTCACGCCGCTTCAACGTCTTGTAGAGCGTCTGCTCGGATTTGGGATCCAGCCCGAGGAGGTCCACGAGCTCGCGCAGCGCGTCTCCCTTCGTGTCCGACTCGAGGTCGAGCTTCACGGCCTCCGTCGTGAAGAACTCACTCAGCCTCATGCTGCCCCCTGGGTGTTCTCGCGGTCCGCACGGCGACGACAATACCGAGGATCAGGTCGCGGGTCACCCCCCCCGGCCGGGCGGTGCCGGGCGTCTCGTTCGAAAGGGGCCTGCACGGGATCGTTGCCTTCAAACGCGAATGCGGTGCCCCTAGCTTCTTTCTCATGAGCTACGATCTCCTCGACCTGCTCTCGGAGTCCAGGACTCCGTTGTACCTCGCGCCCCAGGCGGGCGTCAGCGAGTCGCCGTTCCGCCGGCTCTGCCGGCGGTTCGGGGCGGACGTGCTCGTGAGCGAGTTCGTGAGCGCGGCCGGGATCGTCATGAACAGCAAGCGGTCGCGGGAGTACCTTCGTTTCGACGAGGCCGAGCGCCCCATCGGGATCCAGATCTTCGGGGCCGACCCGGCGATGATGGCCGATGCCGCCGCGTTCGTAGCCGAGGCATACGCGCCGGACTTCATCGACATCAACTTCGGATGCCCGGTGAAGAAGGTCGTGAAGCGCAACGGGGGCTCCGGGTGCCTCCGCGATCTCGACCTCGTCGAAGAGATCATCCGGGCCGTCGACGACGCCACGCCGCTGGCCACGACCGTGAAGGTGCGGAGTGGCTTCAACGAGGCGACCCGAGACCCCGTCGCAATCGGATTGCGCTGCGAGCAATCCGGTGCCAAGGCGATCTGCCTCCATCCGCGTACCCGGGCCGACATGTACTCGGGGCAGGCACGCTGGGAGGAGATCACGGCCATGGTCCAGGCGCTCGAGATCCCGGTGATCGGGAACGGCGACGTGCGCTCCGGCGAGGACGCGCGTCGGATGCGCGACGAGACCGGATGCGCCGCCATCATGATCGCCCGCGGCTCACATGGGGATCCGTGGATCTTCAAGCAAGCGAGGGCCGCGCTCGACGGGCTCCCCATGCCGGCCGACCCGGACGTCGACGAGCGCTTCGAGATCTGCCTCGAGCACGCGCGCAACGCGATCGCGTTCGAGACCAGTCCTGAGCGGGCGATCATCGACTTTCGCAAGCACCTCGGATGGTACACCAAGGGGCTGCCCGACGGGCGTCGCCTGAGAACCGAGCTGTTCCAGACGTCGACGCTCGAGGAGGTCCAGACCCTCCTGCTCGCGTATCGCGAGCAGCACCTGGCGGCGGCGCTCGCCGGGTAGGCCGCCCCGGCGGCCGCTGGGTGGCACCGCCGGCGAGCGGCGCGCGACCCCGCACCGTCACGATTCGGCCCGGAGCACGCGCGCCGGGTCCGCGCGCGTCGCAGCGCGGGCCGGCAGATAGCTCGCCAGACCGGCAGCGGCGATCATCAGCGCTCCTGCGGCGGCGAGCGCCACGAAGTCGACTGCGCCGGCCCAGGGGATCACGGAGCCGGCCATGCGCGTGCCCGCCGCGGCGGCTGCGAGTCCGGTGGCCACGCCCGCGCTGACCAGGCGCAGCGCGTCCAGGGTGACCGCCGAGCGCAACGAGCCGATGGATGCCCCCAGGGCCACCCGTACGCCGAGCTCTCGGGCCCTGCGCCTCGTCGCGTGGGCGACGGACCCGTGCACGCCGAGCAACGCCAGGAGCAGTGCCAGGACGGCGAAGGCTCCGATCAGCCAGGTGGCGAGCCGCTCGACCCAGATCGAGTGCCTCAGGCCCGCTTCCAAGGTGGACGGCTCGCCGAAGCCCGCGCCTGGGTCGGTCGTGACGATCGCGACTCTGACGTCGCTCACCAGGGGCTGGACGGCGCGCGCGGACTCGATGAGGAGCGAAAAGCCAGCGGCCGGGCTTCGCGCCCAGGGGGTGTAGAGTCGGCTGCGCGACGGGCGCCCAAGGCCGTCGCCTCGGACGTTCTCGGCGACGCCGATGACGGTGAGCCAGGGCCCGTCTGCGGCGATCGTCGGGCTCCGGGATCCCGGGGCGGAGTGTCGGATGCGTCCACCCAACGCGCCTCCGTCCGGCCAGAGCCGGCTTGCCAGCGAGAGATTCACGACCGCGACGGCCGCTCCGTCCCTCTCCTCAGCGGCCGTCGGCACGCGTCCCTCGACGATGGGGAGCTCCAGCATCGAGTAGTACGCGCCGGCGACCGGATCCAGGACGCCCACGGCTGCCACGCCGCCCGGCCTGTGCGACCCTTCGATCGAGACCTCGGCCCCCGAGCCCACGAAAGGCACCGTCTCCACGACCGCGACCCCGCCGACACCCTGCACCCCGCCGGCCTGCTCGACGACGCGTCGCACGGCCTCGGCCCGCGCCACCGGGGAGGGGTAGTCCCAGGGCGGAAGCACCACGTCGAGCACGACCACACCTTCCGGCTCGAGGCCCGGGTCTGCGCGCATCATGTCGGTCAGGGCGCTCATGGCAGTCCCGGATACGGCGACGAGGAAGGCGGCGATCGTCACCTGGGCCACAACGAGTCCTCGGCCCGTGGGCCGCCCTGCCCGCCGACCGGTCCGCAGAAGCGACCCATCGCCCGGTCGGGCGGCCTGAAGGGCCGGGGCGGTTCCGATGACCACGGCCGCGAGGAGCCCGACGGCCAGCGTCCAGCCGAGGACCATGCCGTCCACCCGGAAGTCGAGCCAGAAGGGTCTCTCATCGGGCAGGATCGCCCCGAAGAGCGGACTCGCGTTGGCCGCGATCGCCACGGCCCCCGCGCTGCCGACCAGCGCCAGGAGGAGGCACTCCGTCAGTACCAGGCGGAGCAGGCGGCCACGGCTGGCTCCCAGAGCTCGGCGGGTCGCCATCTCCGCACGGCGCTCCTCGCCGCGGGCCAGCAGCAGCGTGGCGACGTTGGTGCAGGCCACGAGGAGGAGAAGCGCGACCGAGGCGAGGGCCGCCAGGGAGGCGGGGGCCAGGCCGCCGGGCACGTCCGCATACCGAAGCGGATAGACGGCGGTCCCGATCCCGTCCTTCTCTGACGGATACGCCTCCGCGAG
>JBDHDM010000295.1:0-5650 GCA_039591515.1 Gemmatimonadota bacterium
GCTCCCGGGCCTCCTGGACGCCCTCCGCCGCGTCCATCTCCCCCTGTTCGGCCAACCGCTCCTGCAGATCCTCCATGCGCTGGCCCAGCTCTTCGGCCTGGCGTGCCAGCTCTTCTTGCTGGCTCGCGCGGATCTCGGGCTGATCCTCCTGCTCGAGCGCGTCCGCGAGCGCTTGCTCCTGTTGGGCCAGCTCCTCGGCCTCGGTGGTGGTCGCTCGGAAATCCTGCTCCAACGCGGCCCTCTTGAAGCGCTCGAGTGCCTCCTCGAGCCGCTGGCGGAACTCCTCCTGTTGCCCCGCCATCTCCTCTAGCGATTGGTTGGCCTGATCGAGGTTCTCCTGATCGAGCGCGTCCTGGAGCTCGTCCATCCTCTGCTGCAGCTCGTCACCCGTCATCCGCTCCAGCATCTCCTGCAGCTCCTCGAGCTGTCGCCGGAGCTCCGGATCGGCCTGTCCGGCCTCCTCGAGCAGCTGCTCCATCGCCTCCATCTCCGCGCGCAGGGAGTCGACCTCGGCCGACATCGCCTGCTGGTCTTCGAGTGACCGCTGGAGCTCCTCGCGCTCCTCGAAGTCCTCGGCGGAGCCCGCCTCGCTCGCTTCCTGCTGGTCGGCCTGAGATTGCGCCTCGAGCGCCTGATCGCGGTTGGCCATCGCCTGGCGCTCTGCTTCGGCCGCGAGCTCCTCGAGCTTCTCGGCGACTCCCTCGAACGCTTCTTCCGCCGCACGTCTCAACTGAGCGGCCTCGGGCATGCGCAGCACGTATTCGGCCGACACGGCGGACTGCGCAGCCGGGTTGTTGTCGATCACACGCGCGTAGTACCGCACCGTGTCACCGGGCAGGAGCCCCCACCGGGTCAGGTCGAGCACGGGCCGGGCGAAGATTGCTCGCTGCCCACCCACCTGAAAGCCCTGCGAGACAGGCTCCATGCGCTCCCCGATGGAGGTCACGCGGTACGCAACCAACTCGACCCCCAGGAGACCGTAGTCGTCCGACGCCTCGATGAGCAGAGGCTGACGGAGGTTGAGCGGCATGACCGTGTCCCGCCCGGGCTGTGAGATCGCGATGGCAGGGAAGCGGTCCGGAACCACCGTGACCTCGAGGGGCTCGGGCTGGATCTCGGCGCTCCCGCCCGCCTGGTCGCGGAAGTCCCACTCGAACGACCCACCCTGTCGGGGCGTCCATTCGGCCTCGAAGGTGCTGCCCTGCACACCGAAGCCGAGCGCTTCGGTCCCGGTCGAATCGACGAGGCTCACGGACGAGAGAGCACGGCTCGTACGCCCCTCGAAGGAGAGTCTCGAGCCAAGGGGCAGCCGGAGCGGAGGCGGGTCGCCCCGGTACTCGTCCATGGGAATGCCCGTGTGCGCCGGGTACGCGACCGTGACCACCAGGTCGCTCACGAAGAGCGGGTCGACCGGGACGATTCGATACGTTCCGGTCGAGCCACCTTCGTCATCGTCGATTCGATATTCGATGGTCGCCGCCACCGTCCGGAAGGTGTGTGTCGCTCGACCCTCGACGACCTCCACACGCTCCGATCGGGCGATGTCCCCGGCCGCCTGCCACGCCACGCGAACGGCGACCCGCCCAGGGGCGGACACCTCGAGCTCCACATCCATGCCCCGGAGGACCTCCACGTCGCCGGGGCGGACGCTCAGGGGCGGCAGGACCGGATCCGTGGCCGTCGCGATCGGCGTGAGCACGCCGGCGAGGGCGTTTCGCGTTCGACCGGGCGCAGCCACCGTGAGGGCGACAAGCACCAGGATCGCGCCGGAGGCCGCTCCGCGTCCTCGGCGGGACCAACGGGCGACACGCTCGCCGAGGGACCCGGACAGGTCGTGGGCGTCTCTGCCCTCGAGGCCACGCACCGCGCCCGACACGGCCCGCTCCGCGAGGCTCTCGGAGACCCCACGCGGAGTCGCGCGAGACAGCTCGAGCGCGCCCTTCAGGATCCCCGAGGGTAGCCCGACGGCCCGCTCCATCGAAGAGGCGAGCGGTGCTTCCGCGAAGGCCCGCCGCACGGCAGCCCGAACCAGCAGGAATCCGACGGCGAAGGATAATACGATGACCGCGTCGAGCAGGGCCGGAACGTCGCTGCCGGGTCTCCAACCGTTCGCCCCGACCAGCAACCAGGCAAGAACGAGTATCCCCGCGATCACGGCGGCAGCCCACGACAGGGCCGCAACGCCGACCGCGCGTACGAGGTGGTTCCTCACCCCCTCGACACGGGCCCGAAGGCGTGCGCCGACCGGGCTCACGAGGCCGGCTGCCCCAGCACGTACAGGAAGAGGTTCACACCCATTCGGAGCGCCTGCTCGCGGATCTCGGTTGGATCCTCGTGTACCGCCTCGTCCTCCCAGCCGTCGCCGAGGTCCGATTCGTAGGTGTAGAAGACGAGTAATCGCCCGTCGCGGAAGATCCCGAACGCCTGCGGGGGGTTGCCGTCGTGCTCGTGGATCTTGGGCAGTCCCTCGGGGAAGTCGTAGAACACGTGGAAGACGGGATGCTCGGGCGGAATCTCGGTGAGCTCCGCGTCCGGGAAGATCTCCGCCATCTCGGTGCGGAAGGACTCGTCGAGTCCGTAGTTGTCATCCGCGTGCAAGAAGCCACCGCCGAGCAGATACGCCCTCAGTGCCGAGCGCTCCGCGGCGGTGAAGGCCACGTTTCCGTGGCCCGTCATGTACAGGTACGGATGGTCCCTGAGCCCGGGGTCGAGCGGGCCCACCTCCGCCTCTCGTCGCGCCACGGGGATACCGGTTCGCTCGCGCACGGCGGCGAGGAGGTTGGGGAGAGACGACGGGTTCGCATACCAGTCGCCCCCGCCCTCGTATCGGAGCCGGGCGACGGTGATCGAGTCGGTGACCTCGAGCGTCCCGTTCCCGACCGCCCCGGACGCCAGCATTGCCAGCAGGATCAGCTTCATTCGTCGGTGGTCGCGTGTTGCTGCGACGCCCCTCGGGCGTCCTGGATTCCGTGCACGATACGGTACGCCTCGTTTCGCGCCAGGTCGAGACGATCCGTGAGCTCCCGCGCCGCCGAGGACGGCTTCACCCCCTCTTCGAGGAGCTTCTCGGCGAGTCGCGTCGCCTCGTCGCGATCGACCTCTCCAGACGTCTCCTCCGGGGCAGGCGCGACGACGAGGGTCACCTCGCCCTTCGGCGGCCGCTCACCGTAGTAGCGCGCCACTTCGTGCAGGGTTCCACGGACGAACTCCTCGTGCCGCTTGGTCAGCTCACGCCCGACGGAGGCCTGCCTCTCCGCCTCGCAGAGCTGCGCCAAATCCTCGAGCAGACGCACCAACCGATTCGGAGCTTCGAACAGCACGACCGCCTCGGCCGAAGTGGCGACACGCTCCAGGTCGGCGCTGCGGGCCGCACCCTTTCGGGCAGGAAAGCCCAGGAAGGTGAAGCGATTCGAGACGATCCCCGACCCCGCGAGCGCCGCGAGCACGGCGCTCGGACCCGGGACGGGCACCACGTCGTGGCCGCGGTCGACCACTGCCGTCACCACGCGACCCCCCGGGTCGGACACGAGTGGCGTGCCCGCGTCGGAGACGAGCGCGACGTCGTCGCCGTTGTCGAGCCAGCCCAAGATGGTCTCGATCCGCTCACGCTCGTTGTGCGCATGGAGGGACACCAGAGGTGCACGAGCCCCCACGTGGTCTGCCAGGATCCGGGATCGCCGGGTGTCCTCGGCGAGGATCCGAGTCACCGACCGGAGCGTGTCGGCGGCCCGGGCGGACACGTCGCCGAGATTGCCGATCGGGGTGCTGACGAGAAAAAGCGTGGCCACGTTCAAAGATAGCGAAGGGCCGGTCGGAGTGTCCCGACCGGCCCTCGTCGTCCGGACTCTTCAGCCGCACCCGACTGCCGCGACACCCTAGAGGTGCTGGAGGACCTTGTCCTCGTACATCGCACGGGGACCTGCGCCGATGACCTGATCGACGAGCTCCCCGTCCTTGAAGAAGAGGACTGCCGGGATCGACCGAACGGCGAACCGCACGGAGGTCTGCGGGTTCAGGTCGACGTTGAGCTTGCCGACCTTGAGCCCCTTTTCCTGATACTCGTTCGCCAAATCGTCGACCGTGGGTGCGATGAGGCGGCAGGGACCGCACCACTCCGCCCAGAAGTCGACCATGTACAGCCCCTCGCCCGACTCGATCTCGTCGACGAAGTTCTGATCCGTGATTTCATTGATCACGTCGCTTGCCATCTCGCTTCTCCTTGTAGCGTTCACGAGCGCCCGATGCCATGCTCGGCCGACTCGCTGACCCGCACCGCGCCTTCCGACACAGGTCGTCCATGATGTCTATCGACTCGGCGGGACGTCCACTCCACCACGTGGCCATCGCCGTTCACTCCCTCGAAGAGAGCGCAGCCGTGTACGAACTCCTGACCGGCGAGACCCGTTCCCCGCCGGAAACGCTGGAGTCCCAGGGTGTCCGCGTGACCTTCATCGGAGCCCTCGAGCTCCTCGAGCCCCTCTCCCCGGATACCACCGTCGGCCGGTTCCTCTCACGCCGCGGCCCGGGGTTGCACCACGTCGCGTTCTGCACGGACGACATCGAGGCCGAGCTCACCCGTCTCGCGTCCGCGGGCGTGCGGCTCATCGACACCCGGCCCCGACAGGGCGCCCACGGTCATCGAGTCGCCTTCCTGCACCCGTCGAGCACGGGAGGTGTCCTCACGGAGCTGGTCGAGCACGCTTGATCGAGCTCAGCGGGCAGCCATCACCCGCTGGAGGTCGACCTCCTCCACCAGCCAGTGGCCATCGCCGGTCTGCACGACGACGAAGGGCACGGCCGTGACCGACACGCCGTCCTGCGTGGTCATGTCGACCAGGATCCTCTGCGCGGGCACGGTGCGTCCCGGAACCCGGGACTCTCCCACGACGCGGTAGTCCTCGTGCAACAGGATGGACGCGATCGCGTCCATCCTGATCTCCACCTGCTGCTTGTTCCTGCACGGGTCGCCGCCGAACCACGATCCGATCTTCTTGAATGCGCAGCCGAGGGTGCCGCCCGTGTCTGCGACGGCGCCGTCCTCCGTCCCGAAGAGTCGGCCCATCGACTCGACATCGCGCTGGTTCGCCGCCTGGAGAAAGCGCTCGACCGAGAGCTGGGGTGCCATCGAGGGCGGCGGCGCCTCGACCGTTACCGTCGTGCACGCTGCCGGGGCCAGCACGAAGAGCACGAGCAGAATCAGGCTTCGGGCATTCATGGGCGATCCTTCGAGTCCGGGTCAGCGTCCCTCGAATCTCGACAAAAGGGGGAGCCCGTGGAAGGGCGGTGTTCGCCCTTCCTTCGGGTCCGGAGGGCCTGATGTGTCATCACGCCTCCGCTGCCCCGATCGGCTGTGCCGGACTGAGCGAGGGCGGTGGGATGACGAGCAGATCCAGCTTCCCGCTGCCTTCGGCCGCTTCGACGCGCACGGTCGTTCCTTCCGCGACCTCCTCGTCGAGAAGAAGGAGCGCCAAGGGGTCCTGCAGGTAGCGTTGGATCGCTCGCTTGAGCGGCCGGGCCCCGAACACGGGGTCGTATCCCGCCGTTGCGAGGAAGGTCTTCGCACCCTCCGACACGTCGAGCGTGATGCCCAGATCCTGGGCAAGGACGGCGATGCGCTCGAGCTGGATCCCCACAATGCGCCCGAGATCCT
>JBDHDM010000296.1:0-7129 GCA_039591515.1 Gemmatimonadota bacterium
CAGCGTCAGCGTCCCGTGGCTCACGTCCGTGTCCAGCACCGCCGTCAACGCGTCACCGTCTGCGTCCGTGTCGTTCGCCAACACACCCGGCGCTCCCACCGTCAGCGTCACGCCCTCGTCCGTCTCGTACGCGTCGGCCACGGCCACCGGCGGCGTGTTCGGCGGAGGCGCCGGCGTCACCGCGAGCGCGACGGTAGCGACGTTCGAGCCCGCCGTCCCGTCGTGGGCGTGGTACGTGAACTCGTCCGGGCCGCTGTAGTTCGCGTCCGGCACGTACGTGAACGAACCGTCCGCGCCCAGCGTCAGCGTCCCGTGGCTCACGTCCGTGTCCAGCACCGCCGTCAGCGCGTCGCCGTCCGCGTCCGTGTCGTTCGCCAGCACACCCGGCGCCCCGACCGTCAGCGTCACGTCTTCGTCCGTCTCGTACGCGTCGGCCACAGCCACCGGCGGCGTGTTCGGTACCGCCCCGATGGTCGCCGCCGTCACCGACGGCGCGCTCGTCCGCGCAGGCAACGGCGATCCGTCGTCGGTCACGGTAAGCGTCACCGTGTACGTCCCGTCCGATGCGTAGGTGTGCGTCGGCGTCGCGCCCGTCCCCGTCGCGCCGTCCCCGAAGTCCCACGCATAGCTCACGACGCTGCCGTCCACGTCGCTGGAGCCCGTCCCGTCGAACGTCACCGCCACGCCTGTCACGCCCGCGTACGGCCCGCCCGCATCCGCCGTCGGCGCGTCGTTCACCGGGTTCACCGTGATGGTGACGGTGGCGATGTTCGAGCTGGCCTCGCCGTCGTTGGCGTGGTACGTGAAACCGTCCGGGCCGTTGTAGTTGAGGTCGGGCGTGTAGGTGAACGAGCCGTCCGCGTTCAGCGTCAGCGTCCCGTGGCTCACGTCCGTGTCCAGCAATGCCGTCAGGGCGTCGCCGTCCGAGTCGCTGTCGTTCGCCAGCACACCCGGCGCCCCGACCGTCAGCGTCGCGTCCTCGTCCGTCTCGTAGCCGTCCGCCACCGCTTCTGGCGGCGTGTTCGACCGTGGAGTCACCGTCAGTGTCACGGGCACGACCTGCGGTGAGTTCAGGGCACTTCCGTCGGATACGGAGATGCTCGCAGCGTACTCACCAGGAGTCATTCCGGACGTTGTCGCGACGACGTCCGCGATACGAGAGACTCCGGCCTCGAGCTCACCCGAGGGCGGGCGTACGGCGAGCCAGTCCGCATCTTCCGCGGCCGACCAACGAAGCGTGCCGCCCCCCGTGTTGGTGACCGTCAGAGGCTGTGGCGGCGGCTCTCGGCCTGCACGTGCCGTGAACGCGAGAAGATCCGGTGCCAACCCGATGGCGGACGGTGCTGCCTCGAATCTCCCGACGACGGTCTGGTCACGGTCCATAGTCACCGAGCACGGCTGGGTCCCCGTGCATCCTGCACCGGTCCATCCCGCCGCGGTGGAGCCCGGCTCGGGGGTCGAGGTGAGCGTCACGTCGGTCCCCTCGGCGTACCGCTCGGAGCAGTCGCCCGACGTCGACCCGTGGGCGCCGGAGCAGTCGATGCCGGCCGGCGTGGAGACAATGCGCCCTTTCCCCGATCCGGCCGTCGATACGGTGAGCAGGTAGGTCGGATCGGGCGTCACCGTCAGCCTCACCGCAATAGACCGAGGCGAGTTGTCGGCGTCGGCGTCCGTCACGGTCACCGTCGCACGGTACTCGCCGGGCCCCAGGTCCCCGCTCCTCGCCCGGACCGTCACGAGCTCCGCCTCCCCCTGCGTGAGCGCCCCGGAGGGCGGAGCGACGCTCAGCCAGTCGGCGTCGTCGGACGCGCTCCACTCCAGGGCTCCCCCCCCGACGTTCGCCACCCGTACCGTCCAAGGATCTTCCGGGCCTTCGCCGAGACCCACCGTGGTCTCGAGCAACGCCGGGTCCACCTCGATGGAGGGCGGGACCACGCGGAACTCCGCCCTGATGGTCCAGGCCCGATCCATCGACACCTGACACGCTCCCGTTCCCGGGCACGTCCCGTTCCATCCGGCGAACTCGGATCCGGCAGCGGGCTGGGGAAGGAGGGTCACCCATGTCCCCGGAGGATAGTGGTCGTCGCAGTCCCCGGAGGTCGAGGCGCCAAGCACCCGGCAGTCGATACCCTGGGGGATGGAACGGACCCACCCTTCTCCCGTTCCGGCTCCTTCCACATTCAGGGAGTGCAGCACGCCATCCGTCACGTTCAGATGCACCACGACGGTCTGGGGCGAGTTGACGGCGCCGAGCGCCGACAGCATCACCGCACCGGAGTATTGGCCTGCCTCCAGATCCGAGGTCTCGAGCGCGACGCCGACGGTCCGGGTCTGGCCAGATTCCGCCGCGCCGGTGGTCGGCACCACCGAGATCCATTCCGCCGTGGGGGATGCTGTCCAGGACATGGATCCGCCTCCGACATTGGCGACGTCGATGGAGAGAGGTGCCGGATTCGACCCGGCCGCCACGGTAGCCGACAGCAGCGATGGCGCTACGGACAGCGCCGGCGGGTCGGCGACGAAGCTCGCGGTGAGGGTCCGGGTCTCGTCGAGACTCACGACGCATGCGGCGACCCCCGAGCAGCCTCCCCCGCTCCATCCGGAGAACGCGGAGCCCTCCGCGGGGCGCCCGAGGATCAGGACCCTGGTGCCGGCCGGGAAGCCGCGAGAGCATGCACCAAGAGGTGTCCCGGCTGACAGCAAGCAGTCGATGCCCGAGGGAGACGACGTGACTCGACCACTCCCGGTCCCAGCCCCCTGCACCGTCAGCGAGTACGCCGACTCTTCGGTGACGCTCAGGGTGACCGCGACCTGCTGCGGAGACTGGAGCGCCTGGGCGTCGGCGATGGTCAGAGTCGCGGTGTGATGCCCTGCGCTCAGGGTCCCCACACCCGCCATCACCGTCACCGCCGTGGACGCTCCGCCAGCCACCGCACCTGAGGCGGGCGAGACGGAAAGCCAGGGCTGGTCGGACGAGGCGCTCCAGCTGAGCGTCCCACCACCCAGATTGCGGACAGCGAAGGAGCGGGTCACCTGGTCAGAGCCCACCGAGGCGATCAGCCCCAGCGTCCCCGTTGAGAGTCCGAGCTCCGGAGCGACGGGCTGGAGCAGGATCACCGGCGACGCGTTCACGGGGACGGAGGCGTCCACCACCATCAGCCGTTCGCCCGCGAGGACCAGAAGCTCGCCGGCCCAGAGCTCCACTCGGACGAGAAGCTCCTCGGTGGGAGCCATGAGCTGCACCTGGACGTCGAGGTTGGCGGAGGCCTGGCCCGGAGAGATGGGCTGCACCGCCTCGGCGATCAGCTCCGACGGGGGGCGGACGATGGTTACTCGAATCCGATCGATGCTGGCAGCGCCGGTGATCCCCTGCGCCTCGGGCGCGAGGGCCGCACTGATCGAGAGGGTGGTGGGGGAGACGCCCAGAGAGCCGGAGTCATCCGAGCAGGTCGCCAGGACGGCCCATCCCGCCAGCAGGATACCGTTGCGCGCGATAGCGGCCAGGGCCCGGCGATTCGGGGCGGGGGGGTCCACGGTGAGCGCCCAGCGGGAGATGAAACGAGCCGGTCCCATCGACCGACTCCGGCACGGCAGGGGAATACTCGACTTCCCGATGTCCGCGTTCCTTCCAGCTTTTTAGCATATGTGGAGAATGGTGCAAGCGCCAGGAAGATGAGACACCGCCCGCGCCGCTCCCCTCAGCCGAGAAACCAATCCAACGCCGACTCGGAGATTGCGGCCGGAACCTCGTGGGCGCCGTCGAACTCCAGGTAGGTCACGTCATGGCCCGCGTTGCGCAGGGTCGGGACGATGGCGTCCCTGCTGATGGTCACGGGAAGAACGTTGTCCTGGCGGCCGTGGGATACGTAGACGCGGGGCTTCCCCACAATGGGGTCGGCGGCCCGCAGGAAGCCGGGTGAGTAGGCCACGAGGTGAGTGAACAGATCGCCATTCGAGACTCCGAGGGAGAGGGCATACGACGCGCCGTCGGAGAAGCCGCCCAGTGCGATCCGCTCCGGATCGATCCGACAACGTTCGAACGTATGCCGCAGCGCCCGATCGATGAACTCCACGTCGGGCCCGAAGCGATTCGACACCAGGTCCCAGGTCGAGCCCCGCGAGTCGGGGGCCAGAAAGACCATGCCTCGGGCTTCTGCGCGAGCGGGATAGCTCTCCCAGTTGTCGGCTGAGCCACCGGCGCCGTGCAGGCCGATGAAGAGAGGCATAGGCGTCTCGGGTGAATAGCGCTCCGGTACGTACAGCAGGCCGTCCCGCGGGCTGGCCAGGCCCAACTCGCTGAGTCCGACAGTGGGTGCGACGGTCGGCGATCCGGGTCGCGCCGTGAGCCGTGGGTTCGACTCGGGCCCGGTCACCGAATCGCCGCAGCTCAGAAGGGCCGGCCCGGCCAGGGCGCCGAGAAGTCCCACCCTGAAGAAGTCGCGCCGGGGGATGCTCGGCGCTGGTGAGGGCTCGGCCACGTGGTCTCGATGGGCTGGCTCGCGCGCTCCGATCACAGTCCGGGACTCCGGCTCTATGCATGACTCAGTACCACCGCAAGATACCAATACGGCGCCAACGTCAGGGGGTGTCCGGTGCGAGTCTCGATCAAGCGGTGGACCGCTGCGCTCGCCTTCACCGCATCTCATTCTGTAGGGGAGGCTGCGCCCTCCGTCGTGAGGCGCGTATGTCCGACACGGTCGCTCGCCTGAACGCTGCCCTGCAGGGTCGGTACGCCATCGAGGGACGCAGAAGCAGAGCTACTCTGTGGCCCCTTCCTGGGGCTCCACCGACGACCCGCCGCGCCAATGACCCGAGTGGTACCTCGTCCGATCCGTCCGCTACAGCGATCCGAGGGTGTCGGGCCTCTGCCCGAGGTCAGGGTCGCTCCGCGCAGTGTCTCCAGGAGCCGGGAGTCCCTCGGGTACGGTCATCGTGGGGATGCGCGCGCCCACGGTCGGGTCTCCCAGCGGAAGATGGAGCGCGGCGATCTCCTCGATGATCTGCAGCGCTGCCGGGTCGTCGCGCGTCAGAGCCGTGATGGCCTGGTCCCGCAGGGCCAGGACCCGGAGGCGCGTCTCGGTCTCGCTGAGGGGCGCACTCGCGACCCGGCTCCTCCGGTCCACGCGGTCGAAGAACTGGGAGGCCAATTCGCTGGTCTGGTTCATCCGCCCGGCCTGGGCCAGCGCCAAGACACGATCCACCAGGAGTTGGGTCCGGGCGGCATCCAGGCTGTCGGCCAGGGCCTGGGCCGCGGATTCCGCGGCGGCGGTCCGTGCCGCCATCTCGGTATGTTCAAGCCGCCCGGTCACGAAGAGATACGCCGAGGGGGCCAGAGCGAGCAGCACCAGGAAGAGCAGGAGCCAGTACTTGCGCCGGCCGGATCCGCCGGTGGGGGTCGTCTCATTCATGGGAATTCCAGGGTCGGATTAGACTGCTGACCGGGTGCGGCTGTCGCCGCTGGCTGTGCCCTCCGGTGTGGCAGGCGCTGCTCCGTCGTTCTGGTGCGGACGGACCACGTCCTCTACCCGCCCCAGGGCGTTCGCGGCCAGGCGCCTTGCTTCTTCGGCTTGCCGTTGGATCATCGAGATGCCACCGGTGCGGCTTGTTCATGAGCTTTTCTCCATGCTGGGCGGGGACTCACCCTAACAGCACCGCCGTCGCCCGTTCGGCTACGACTGAGGACCCTTCACTCCTGGAACGCTCGGGCTCCGCGGCGTGCGACGGCTCGGGTATGGTAGAAAGCTACCGACGTCCGATGGAAGCGAAATCCGTCGTTCGGCTGAACTGCGGTCTAGTTCCTAGGGGCTAGGTGATCGTGTTGCGAGCGCGCGAGACTTCGCGCGGCGCTGGGTGATCTGGGGTTCAGGCGTGGCGACGTGGCCGGAGTGGCTCTTCCTCGACGGGCATCGGAGCCGTCAGGGTGAATCCCAAGTCCATCGCTCGAAACGCAGCTTCGAGGCGCCGGTTGACCTCGCGGTCCTGGGCGGGGCTATCGCTCACGACCAGAATGTGCGTGACGTGCTCCTCAGAGACCAGCCGGCCCTGCCACGTGCGGGAGCCGGCTCCGGCGTCCTTCTGCTCGCGTTCGAGAATCGCCTCGACGGACCCCAATCGGTTCGGTGTCCGGGGGGGCTCGATCTGGTACGCGTACGCCCAGACGGACTTCTTGCTCGGATCGGTCGGTTGTCGCTTCGTCATTCGGTACTCCGGTGCTGCGCGTCGCCGGATGGGGCCGTGCGAGGAACCCGACGGTCGCCTACGCTCGGTGCTTCCCACATGGACCATACCCGCAGCAGCACCGCTGTGGTATCGCCCAAAGAGGGGTCGCACGGAAGAACGGGGTGTCGAACCGCCGGTGCATTCTCTGGCGGAGCCCATGGCGCCGTTGGCGAGGGTCTCCCGGGCCAGCGTATCCGGAATCGGTACGGTCCCTCGGCCGGAAAATGGCCGAGGCACACCTCCCACCGGACCGTCTCGACTGCGCGTGAGGCGACGCCGGGCTATGATTCAGGGGTCGGAGAGCCCCGGGTACGGGGTGGAACGGAGTGGAGGAGGTCCCATGCCGACGTCGACGGATCGGAATGCCACCTCATCAGATGCCTCGATCTCGATCGCTCTCATCGAAGACAACCGGGTGGTGCGGGAATGGCTTGCCGAGTTGTTAGGTGAGGATCCTGAGTTCCGCGTGGTCCACGCCGCCGCCTTCTCCGACGTGGCGGCGATTCAGCGGGCCGGGGCAGACCTGCTCCTCCTCGACATCGGGTTGGAGAACGGGGACAGCCTCGATATGGCGCGGAACATGGCGCGCGAGCTTCCCGCGTGCAGGATCATCGTCATGGACCTGCTTCCGTCGCACGAGGACATCAGAAACTTCGTTGAGGCGGGCGTGGCCGGCTTCATTCTGAAGGATGCCAGCGTCGAGGAACTCAAGGAGACGATAAGGGCCGTGGCCGGCGGAGCCGAAATCCTGCCGACCAGTGTCACCCATGCGCTCTTCTCGCAGATCGCCAATCATGCGATCAAGCGTGGTCCTCAGGCGGATGACGACATCCGGCTCACGTCGCGGGAGCGCGAGGTGCTCGACCTGATCGCCGAAGGACTATCGAACAAGGCCATCGCGTCTCGTCTT
>JBDHDM010000297.1:0-5596 GCA_039591515.1 Gemmatimonadota bacterium
ACTGCGCCCGGCGCCGGTTGTGACCGACTCGGCTCTGCTTGAAGACCACGGGGCCGGGAGAGGAGACCTTGATTGCGGCTGCGATCAGAGCCATGAGCGGCGCGGTCAGCGCGAGGCCGACACAAGCCACGAACAGGTTCAGTGCCCGCACCGTGGGATCGGTTCCTTGTCCCTGGGTCGCGTTGGTCGCCCGATATCGGAGGGCGAGAGGGGCACGACCATCCGCGCGCGCCGCGACTCTCTTTCGCGGCCTACGGGGCGGCATCCACTTCGGTATTTGGATCGGTACTACACGAGCGATGTCGATCATGTAGGGCGAGCATGGGGGGGGGGGCTCGGAACGAAGGTCCACTATCTCTGCGCCCATACGTCTGCAAGGGCTGTACTCGGGATCGGCCTCAGGTCGAGATTGCGCTCTGTGTGTTGCGGCGCAACGACTTAGGGGCGTGGCCGGGGGGCGACGTGCCCCATGAGAAGGGCCCGATTGTCGCGCTGGAGCAACACTTGCTGAGGCGTTCGTGCGACAACCGCCGGAACCGTAAGCAGCGCGTGCGTTCTAGGGCTGGGCGTATCCCTGGAAGGCGGAGTCGCGCTCGACTCCGTGTTTCTCCATGAGCCGGTACAGCGTGGTCCGATCCACGCCGGCGAGTCGAGCAGCGTTCGAGATGTTGCCACCCGATGCGCCCACCACGTGCATGAGGTAGTTCAACTCGAACTCGCTCAGCACCTGCTCGCGAGCAGTGTGGTAGTCGAGCTCCATCACCTTCGGCGCGAACGCCGTGCGCGCGGTGGCATTTTCGAACTCCGCACCGGCGACGAACGTGATGTCGGACGCACCGATTGAGCTGCCGGGCTCGGCGAGTACCACCGCGTGCTCCACGACATTGCGGAGTTCCCTGATGTTTCCGGGCCAGGGTGATGCGGCGAGGGCCTCGAGCGTGGACGGAGAGAAATGGGGGATCGGCGTACCGGGTTCCCGGTGCTGCCTCCAGAACTCCTTGAGAAACTCGGTCGCCAGAACCGGAATGTCCTCCGGCCGTTCTCTCAGGGGCGGGATGTGGATGGGGACCACCCCGAGCCGGTAGTAGAGATCCCTTCGGAGAAGCCCCTCGTCGATCGCCCGCAGCGGGTCCCGATTCGTCGCAGCGATGAAGCGCACGTCGACCACGGCGTCGGTCTTGGTCGATCCGACCCTCCGCACCACGCCGTCCTGGAGCACACGCAGAAGCTTGGCCTGAACCGATAGCGGGAGCTCCGTGAGCTCGTCCAGGAAGAGCGTGCCCCCGCTTGCGACCTCGAGAAGGCCTTCCTTGTCCCGAATGGCGCCTGTGAAGGACCCCTCGACGTGGCCGAACATCTCGGACTCGAGGAGCGCCTCCGGAATGGCGGCGCAGTTGACCGGAACCAGCCCTCGGCTGCTACGCCTGCTGTTCACGGAGATGTACTGGGCGATGACCTCCTTCCCCGTACCGCTCTCCCCGGTGATGAAGACGGATGCGTCGGTCCTCGCCACCCTTCGGGCCAGGTCGATCACGTGCCTCAGCTGCGGGCTGGCCCCGTAGAGTCGCAGACGGCTGTCTTGGCCCGTGCCCGGGGCGACGATGTGCCCGCCGGCGACGGTGGCGGTCCTGCGAGAGGCCACGACCGTGTGGGCCGCCCGGCCCATCAACACCTCGAGGTGTTTCGCGGAGAAGGGCTTCGGCAGGTAGTCCCAGGCTCCGGCCCGGAGTGCTGCGAGGCTGGACTCGACCGTGGGGCTGCCCGTCATGACGATACCGACGATGTCGGGGTTCGCCGTTCTGGCCGTCTTGAGCACGTCCAGCCCGGACGCCTTCGCCAGATAGAGATCGACGAGGAGGATGTCGAAGGTGCGGTTCCGCAACATTCGAGACGCGTCGTCTGCCCGCCCACAAACCGAGACGGAGAACCCTTCACTCCGAATCAGCGCCGCGCAGCTCTCCCTCAGTGCATCTTCGTCATCGACGACGAGCACCTCGATCGAGGATTGGGTGAGCGAATCCGCCAGATCGGCGTCTTTACCGATCGGGTCGACTCTGCGGGCGCCTCCGGAAGACGAATGCGGCGGATCCGCCATCGACGGGGTCCTCACGGGCGCCCGGCGACCGCCGCGAGGCGCACGCGCTTCAGGTTGTCGTGTCCGTGCATCAGTGGGTAGGGGGCTGGGTCTGGGGGGGGTACAACGCTTGATCGTTGCGGGCAGCAGCCTGCTATTCCCAATGTTAGAACAACGCCTCCCCAAAACAAGCGAGCCTTTCTCCGCCCGACTCGAGCCCGCGTGTGGACTTCACACAACGGCGGTTGCGCTTCCACCACGGAGCGCTGACGCCGAGAGTTTGCATCAGGAATCGATTCCCTGGTGGTGTCGCCCGTCCGAATGCTAGCTTGGTTAGAGCGCATCGAGAATCTCCCCCATGCCTGACGAATATCTGATTCGCCCCCCTGCCCCAGCGGCCAACGAGAGTACGCAGCTCGGGCCCGTTGAAGAGGAGTTCGCCGCTCCGGCGTACGAGGGCCCCTTCTATACTCCGTTCGAGCCGACGGAAGAGGCCCCGCCGCTGGCGGCTTTCGACCTCCGGCGGGCGCTGTATGCCGTTCTGCGCTACAAGTGGCTGCTGATCGGGGCGCTCGTGGTCGGGCTCGCCGGTGCGTACTACGCGTGGACGTCGACGCCCGTCACCTACACCGCCGAAGGCAATCTCTGGATCGAGACGGCCGGTGGAGACGACCGGGACGTGACGCCCATCGAGGCGGGAGGGCTTCTCGACGGCAATGCGTGGATCGAGCTGCTTCGGTCCTACCAGGTCCTTGATACGGTCGTGATGCGCGAGAAGCTGTATGTCAGCGTGTCCTCGCAGTTCCGGCCGGCATTCCAGAGGTTCGATCTTGCGGGCGACTTCCTTCCGGGTGACTACGTACTCAAGGTCGGCCGAGCAGGCGACGACTTCGTCCTGACGACGGCTGAGGGTGCCCTCGTCCAGCAGGCGATGTTCGGCACACCGATCGGCGAGAACGTCGGCTTCCGATGGAACCCCGCCCGAGGCTCCTTCCCGGCCAACGCGGAAATACGTTTCTCCGTCCATTCCATTCGTGACGCGGCCGTGGATCTCTCGGGCCGCATCAACACCGGTATGGACATTCGGACCGGCAACTTCCTCAGTGTCGCGCTGAGCGGCGCGAATCCCGAACGCATCGCGTCGATCCTGAACGCCGTCATGGAACGGCACGTGGACATCGCCGCAGAGCTGAAGAGGAACATTCTCGACGAAACGCTCGTGATCCTCGAGGAGCAGCTGCAGCTGATGGAGGCCGAGCTGGCTCAGGCCGAGCGGAATCTTGAAGTGTTCCGGGTGACGACGATCAGCCTTCCCTCCGATCAGTCACTACCGATCGCGCCGGGCCTCCAGATCACGCGGGACCCCGTGTTCGGGAACTACTTCCAGATGCGGGTCGAGGTCGAGGAGCTGGAACGGGATCGCGTCCGTCTCCAGGAGATCCTGGACGAGATCGACCAGGGCACGGTGCGCATCGAAGCCCTGGAGCTGGTCGAGGCGGCCGCCTCCTCTTCCGAGCTGCGCCGGATCCTGGACGAGCTCGTGGACACTCGCTCCGAGCTCCGGGCGCTTCGCGACCGATACGCGGATGACTACCCGCCGATCCAGGACCTGTTGGCCGAGATCCAGTCGATCGAAGGATCGGCGATTCCCCGGGTGGTTGGCGGCATCGTCTCGGAGCTCGCGCGCCAGGAGCGGGACCTTCGGTCGCGCGTCAACTCGACGCAGAGGGAGCTGCAGGAGATTCCGCCGCGTACGATCGAGGAAGGACGGTTGGAGCGGCGCGTAGCCACCACGACGGAGCTATACAACGAAATCCGTGGCCGGGTCGAGGCGGCCAGATTGGCTGCTGCGAGCTCCATCCCGGATGTGCGGATCCTCGATCCGGCCGTCGTACCGTCCCGGCCGTTGGGTGACCGACGCATTCTGTACTCTGCCATGATCCTGTTCGGATGCCTCGGTGCCGCGATGGGCGGTGCCATCGTGCTCGATCGTATGGACTCACGGTTCCGCTATGCGGCCGACGTGAGCCGGATGATGGGACTCGATATCCTCGGTTCCGTGCCGCAGATCCGATCTGAGAACGGGCGGAAGGGTGTGCTGAACGCAGCCCAGGCCCTCGAAGCGTTCCGCGAGCTTCGTATCCATGTCGGATTCGCGTACGGATCGGCCGGACCGATCGTTCTGGCGATCACGAGCCCCTCCGAGTCGGAAGGGAAGTCGTTCATCTCGTCGAACCTCGCGGTGGCTTTCTCGGAGGTGGGACGGCGCACGCTGCTCATCGACGGCGATACGCGGCGGGGCGACGCGCACAGGCTCCTTGGTAGGGAGCGGTCTCCGGGTTTGATCGACTATCTCCGCGAGCGCACCGGCAGCGACATCATTCAGGCGACGGACCATCCGAATCTGGACTTCATCGGCTCGGGTGCGCGCGGCGTCTCGACGCCGGAGCTCCTGGCTTCCCCGCGGATGGCCCACTTCATCGGAACGGTCAAGCGGACCTACGACGTGGTCATCGTGGATTGCCCCCCGCTGGCTTCCGGTGGTGATCCGCTCATCCTCGGCTCCCTTACCGGGAATCTGGCGATCGTGATCCGGACCGGAACGACCGAGAAGGGCCTCGCCCAAGCCAAGCTCGACCAGCTCACCAGGCTGCCGATCCGGATCCTCGGTGTCATCCTGAACGACGTCTCCGAGCGGGACAGCTACCACTCGTACTACGTATCGTATCTACCGTCGTACGAGCCGATACCGGAGGAGGGTGACTCGCAGCCCACTCGCCTGCTCTCCGAGAGCACGGTCGAGATCGAGGCGACGGATCAGGCGTCGTAGGCTCGCACGCGGAAACTCCCGTCGTCCGCCTGAGCCTTCCGCAGGGCCATCGTGGCTCGCAGGAGCAGGTCCTCGGGCGCGGACTCCTCGGGCGTGGCCGCCGAGAAGAATCCGGCGCGGACCTGTGACAGGGCTTCGGTCGTGACCCCGAAGCCTGAGCGACCCAGATCGGCTTCGATCGCTTCGAGAACCCGGTCGGCGAGCCGTACCGCGCCCCCTCGGTCCGTGCCGGGCGCCACGACGACGAACTCGCCGGGGCCGAGGCAGCCGATCGTGTCCGAGACGCGTGTGACGGCACGAAGGGCTTCGGCGATCGGCCGGCTCAGCGCCTCTACGAGCGCCTCTGTGGCCTCTTCATCCAATTGAGCCTCCCCCGGCGGTTGCAGGGCGCCGAAGGCAACGCACGTTACGGGGCGGGCAGACCGGGCCGCGTCGGCGCTGATCTCCTTGGTCCGCTGCAGGATGCCGCGCACGTTGTAGAATCCCGTGGAGGGATCCGTGAGCCCCTGCTCTCGAACGCGATCGACCTCTTGCTTGGCCTTGACCAGGGTCTCGATCCGGAGAATCAGCTCGTTCGGATCTACGGGGTGCGTGAGCACGTCCCAGGCACCTGCACCGAACGCCTCCAGGCGATCCGCTCGCCCGACCGGCACGGCCGAGGTCGCGAGGATCGGCGTCGTCGGATGGATGGT
>JBDHDM010000298.1:0-6105 GCA_039591515.1 Gemmatimonadota bacterium
ATCCCTCCTCCGCCCGAGACGCATCGACCGGCACCACCTCCACCCGAGCCGGGCCCGTGTCACCCGCAACCGAGTAGAGCTGCCGAAATCCGCGCTGGCTCGACACCGTGGCGAATCGCACACCGGCCGGCTCGCCGGCCCCAACCGCCGGGTAGTTCACGTTGAGGATCGTGCGGGCCGGGAGGAGACCGGTACCTCCGGTCTCCGCCAGCTGACGGACGATCTCGACGAGGAGCCCGGCGGCGTTCGTCAACGCCTCCCCCGAAGCCGCGGTTGCGGAGGAATCGGACGCGGGGGCGAGCCCCATCGACACGGAGATGGCCGCGACCCCGGCCCGGGCCGCCGTCATCGCCGCTCCGACCGTGCCGGACACCAGCACGCCTGCGCCTACGCTCGGACCGAGACCCACCCCCGAGATCACGAGGTCCGGAGGATTCGCTCTCATCAGGTGCACGAGCGCGAGCGTGACCGCATCCGACGGTGTCCCGTCGACCGCCCACACACCCTCTTCCTGGCGGTAGTAGTCGATGGTGCCGGAGGTGGTGATGCTGGCCCCGCTTCCCCTCTGGTCATCCAACGGAGCGACGATCGTCACGGAGTGGCCGGCCGCGTCCAGTGCCTCGCGCAGGACGCGGGTCCCGTCGGCGTCGTATCCGTCGGCGTTCGTGAGGAGAACATCCAACGGCTGCCCGACCGCCGCAGAGGAGCCGAGCGCCGACGCGATCAGGACGGCGACGACGTGAAGCACGATCCGGCGTGCGGTCATGAGCGAGTCAATCCGGCGTGGAGAGGAGCGGTGGGTCAGCAGACGCCCAACCGCCCCGCTGGACGGAAGGTCCAATCGAAGTCACGGGTGTAGAGGCGCACGTTCCCCCCCAGGACAACGACGACCGCGATCCGGTCCATCGCGATGTCCTCGATGTGCTCCACCGGGCAACGGAGCTCGTCCACGGAGAGTGTTCCACACAGGCGCTCGCCACCGGCGTCGCCCACACCGCGCGCGGGTAATCCCATGCCGATGGAGCCGACGCAGGCGTCGAAGCCGTGGGTCACGGGAATGTACAGCTCGCGCAGAAGATCGGTGTTGTCCTCGGCCTTGAGCTTCGCCTCCTCGAGCGGGATCCCCTGATACACCCGATACCCGAAGATCGAATTGGGATTGACGCTGAGCTCGAGGGTGAGGTAGCGCTCGAGCCCCTCGTTACGGACCGTGACCTCGAGCGGATCGAGTCGGAAGGGCTCCGGCCGCATCTCGATGTCCACGCCGTACTGCCCGCCCTCCTCGAGCGCGACCAGGGGCGTCTCGTTCTCGAAATACCCGAGGCGTTGCACGTACAGGTAGTACTCCCCGGCTTCGGGGGCGACGATGCGGTAGTAGCCGGCCGTGTCCGCGGCCGAGCCGACGACGATTTCCCGCTCGGCGCTCAGGATGAACACGCCCGCGAGTCCGACCGGAGCCCCGTTGGCCGCATCGATCACGCGTCCCAGCACCTCCTGGGCCGCCAGGGGCGCGCCACCCGCGAAGCCGAGCACCGCCATCGTGAGAACCGCCCTTCGTACGCTCATCCCGCCCCCTACTCGAGTAGCCGCCGGTCGTCCGGCGCGGCGAGCTCCGCCCGTCGGGCGATGGCCACGGCCCCGGGTGCGAACGTCCCACCCAGCATCGCCGTCACACCCATGGCGCCCACGACGTCGGCGAGGGTCGTGCCGGCCTCGAAGAAGCCCATGAAGAGGAGCGGCACCGCGGCCGAGCCGAGGAGGCCCAGCAGCGCGCTTCAAGGAGAGATCGCGCAGCACTTTCCGGCCTTCGACCAGACTCAGAAGCGTGCCGAAGCCGAGCCCCGAAACGAAGCCATAGGCGGCCATGCCGAGCCCCCAGACCGCGACCGGGTTTTCCAGCGTCCAGAGCGACGGATTCGCGATCCCGAGGAGGAAGCCGATGCCGGCTCCGATCACACCCCACAGCGTGCCCCAGGTCGCTCCGACGCCGAGAAGCCCACGCAGCCGTCGCAGCACCTTCCTCACCGTCACGCACCTCCTCCCGTTGCTTGCCGCCGCCCGAGCAGCGGGGATAACCTCTGCGCCCATCATTCTCGTGACATCCGCCTGAATCAAGCATGACCGATCGAAGATCCTTTCTGAAGGCGTCGGTTCTGGGGGCTGCGGGCGCGCCCGCCCTACTCGACGCATGCGCTCCCGGCGATCAACCTCCCGTACGGGATGACGTGCAACCGGTTGCATTGTCCACATGGGAGCACGGGCTCGCCGCGAACGAGGAGGCGTGGCCGATCCTGTCCGGCGGGGGCACCGCGCTGGACGCGGTGGAGGCGGGCGTACGTGTGCCCGAAGCCGATCCCGACGTGACCTCGGTCGGGTATGGCGGCTGGCCCGACCGCTACGGCAGGGTCACGCTCGACGCCTGCATCATGGACGAGCGTGGCCGATGCGGATCGGTGGCCTTCCTCCAGGAGATCCTCCACCCGATCTCGGTGGCTCGGAGGGTGATGGAGGAGACGCCTCACGTGATGCTCGTCGGGGACGGTGCCCTCGACTTCGCGGTCGCGAACGGCTTCGAGCGTCAGAACCTGCTCACTGAGCGCGCCCGGGCAGGATGGGAGGAGTGGAAGGCCGCGAACGGCGAGTGGACCCCACACATCGGCATCGACAACCACGACACGATCGGCATGCTCGCCGTGGACCGGTCCGGCAACGTCTCCGGCGCGTGCACGACGAGTGGAGCCGCCTACAAGTACCACGGTCGGGTCGGAGACTCTCCGATCATCGGCGCCGGTCTGTATGTCGACAACGACGTGGGCGGAGCGACCTCGACCGGATGGGGCGAGGCGGTCATCCGCGCCGTAGGGTGTTTCCTGGTGGTCGAGTTGATGCGTCAGGGACACACCCCGGCCGAGGCCTGCGAGCTGGCCGTCGAGCGCGTGATCGAGAAGAACCCCGACTGGCGGGACATCCAGGTCGGCTTCCTCGCGCTCTCGAAGTCGGGTGAGGTGGGGAGCTTCTGTATCGCCCCGGGGTTCAACTACGCGGTCTACACTCCGGACGCCGGCAACCAGCTCATCGACGCCCCGAGCCGCCTTTGAAGTGACGGTGGGCCGCCGTCGTAGACATGGAGAGCGTCCGCCCCCCAAAGGGCAGAACACCGCGGATCGAGCATGAGCAACGAGCGCCGATATTCCGAAGAAGAAGTCACCGAGATCTTCGACAGGTCGACGCAGGTGACGACGGGCTCCTCGACCGGGAGCAGCCTGGGCGCAGGCATGACCCTGCACGAGCTGCAGCAAATCGGTGACGAGGTGGGCATCCCACGGGAGGTCATCGCCCACGCGGCCGCGAGCCTCGACCGCGCGCCGCCCGACGCTTCCGCACGACAGACGTTCATGGGCAAGACGATCGGCGTGGGCAGGAGCGTCGATCTTCCCAGAGCGCTGACGGAGGAAGAGTGGAACCGACTCGTCGTCGATCTACGCATGACGTTCGACGCCAAGGGCAAGATCCGTCAGGAGGGCGCGTTCCGTCAGTGGACCAACGGCAACCTACAAGCCCTCTTGGAGCCGAGCGGGACCGGGCAACGCCTTCGCCTCCGTACTCTGAAGGGTTCTGCGAGGCCATACATGACGGTCGGCTCGGTCATGATCGGTGTCGCGTCGCTCGGAGCGCTCACCACCTGGCTCGGGAGCCCGATCGGGAGCTTCAACTTCATGACGCTCGGGCTCATGGGCGTGCTCTTCTATGGAGCGGCCCGGATTCCGCTCTCCAATTGGGCCCGGACGAGGGAGCGACAGATGGAGGACATCATCACCCGACTCCTCTCGGCCGTGGAGGAGACGCCGGCCACGGACTGAATTCCTCCGTGAGGTAGCCGGAACGAGGCCCGCCGCGCGCCGGCCTTCCGACCGACCCGTCAATCGCGCAGACGGCCCTCGGCTTCCTCCACCCCGGCCTCGAGGCCCAGCTCGGCATAGCGCTCGCCGGCCTCCCTCCACAACGTCCGCGCCTCCTCCGTCCGTCCCTGCGCATCACGCAGGACCGCGGCGGCACGGACCGCGTTCGCCACGTCGAGCCGACGGGCATCCCCCTGACCACCCCCTTCCGCTTCAGCCGCGCGGTACAGCTCCATCGCCTCGCCCATGCGGGCGTCGGCTGCCTCCAGGTCACCCAAGGTGAGGTGGAGGTCGGCCAGATGCCGGATCTCGTGTGCCAGGGCGCTCGGCGAACCACCGCTCCTGCGCAACCCGATCGCCTCTCGGTACGGTTCGAGCGCCCGCTGTGGCTCCCCGGAATCACGGTGGATCTGCGCCTGCTGATGGA
Source organism: Gemmatimonadota bacterium (assembly GCA_039591515.1). Taxonomy (GTDB): domain Bacteria; phylum Gemmatimonadota; class Gemmatimonadetes; order Longimicrobiales; family Gaopeijiaceae; genus UBA2589. The sequence continues at coordinate 4,327 of JBDHDM010000298.1, forward strand.
GGGCGTCGGCGAGCTCAGCGGGTGAACCCGACGCGCGTGCACGCTCCGTGGCCTCGGAAACGAGAGAGGCCCACTCCTCCACCCTCCCTCGGCGGCGGGCGTCCCACGCCGTGCGCAGCAGATCGGCGATCGATGTCATGACGGCTCCAACCGGCCGATCGTCAGACCCAGCCCTTCCACGTCCATGGACAGGGTGATGCCTCCATCCTCCTGTGTCGGATCGGCCGAGTCGAAGATGACGGTCACGGCCCGCTCCAAGCCCTGATGCTCGACCACCCCGGTGAAGCTGGCCCACGACTCGGTGGTCTGCAGCACTCCGAATTCGACTCCGACCGCATCGTATGCCCCGGACTCGTCCTCGATCCGGAAGGTCCCGGTGGCGCGAGGATCACCGCTCGCGTGCGCGAGCGCCACCGTCACGTGGAAGGATGTCGAGGCGGTCGACACCCGCCCTTCGACGCCAAGCCGCCGATCGGAGGCGAGATCGAAGGGTCTGGCCGGCATGTGGATCGACCTGCGGAGCGCACGCCCCTCCCGAGCGCCGGTCGGCGCACCGTCACGAAGCGCAAACACGCCGGAGATCAGGACGTGGTCGATCCCCTCGGACGGCGCGGTCGGATCCTCATAGGTGGCCCGATCGATCACGGTCTCCGGATCGAACACCACCAGGTCGGCAACCATACCGGGAGCGACGAAGCCCCGATCCACCATGCCGATGGTCGCGGCAGGCAGACCCGTCATCTTGCGGACCGCCTCCTCCCACGTGAGGACGCCGAGCTCCCGCACGTAGCGCCCAAGGGCCCGAGGAAAGGTCCCGTAGCCGCGGGGGTGGCCAACGCGATCGGCGGCCGGGTCACAATCGCAGGCGATCGAGGTGGTCGGGTGGGAGAGGATCGCCGCGAGGTCCTCCTCGCTGCCGAAGCGCAGGATCGCCGACGGGACGTCCCGCTGCAGGATGCGTACGACCGCATCGCCGCCGGAGGTCGCACCCATTTCGAGCATGAGGTCCGTGAGCTCCTCCTGAGTCTCGGGCAGGAAGACGCCACCCGGGCCCCCGAACCGCGCCTCGAGCGCTTCGTCCGCCTCCCGCACGATCCGAGCCCTCTGTTCCGGGTCAGCGAATCGGTCGAGCATCGCGTCGAGCCCGCCGGCCTGCGCCCAGCCCGGGATGATCAAGGCGGCCAGCGACGTCTGCCCGGCCAGGTACGGATACGCATCCGCGGCGGTCGGCACGCCGCCGCCCGTCGCGTCCGACATCATCGCGAGCACGGCCTCCGACGTGCCCTGCTCCCTCCCCTGGATCTTCATGTGGGTGATGAGCGGCATGAGACCGGTCGCCTCGCCGATCTCGACTGTCTCGCGCATCCCGACCATGGAGCTGTAGCCGGACTCGGGGGTGAGTCGGTCGTGGTTCGTGAACAGGGTGCGCCAGTGTGTGGCCTGAGAGAGGATCGCGACGACCTCGTCGGCCCGCGCGTAGTAGGCGGGCTTGTAGTCGAGCCCCGCCGAGATGCCCCAGGCGCCCGCGTCCAAGCCCGCATGGATAAGCCCCCGGATCTCTTCGATCTGAGCAGAGGAGGGTCGCGCGTCTTCGCGGCCGTTCACCTCTGTCCACGCGGTGTTGAAGCCGATGTTCGCGCCGATGTTCACGGCCAGACCGGTCGCCTCCGCCTCGACGAGCTGCGCCTCGAGGTCCAGGGGACCGCCACCGTCGGCGTTGAGGACGATGGTGGTCACCCCCTGCGAGAGGAGGTTGTGTGCCGTCGATACGGCGTCCAG
>JBDHDM010000299.1:0-5521 GCA_039591515.1 Gemmatimonadota bacterium
ACCATCCTCTGGCGGCCGAGCTGCCCGCGCCCTGCCCTTCCGCGCTTAGCCACCGAAGTCATCGAACCGGATCTTCTCGGGGTCGACACCCAGGTCGTCGAGCATCTTGCGGCACGCCGCGATCATGACCGGCGGGCCGCACAGGTAGTACTCGACGTCTTCCGGTGCGGGATGCGTACGCAGGTGATTCGCGTAGAGCACCTGGTGGATGAAGCCGGTGGGTCCGTCCCAGAGGTCCTCCGGCGCGGGTTCGGAGAGCGCCAGACACCACTCGAAGTTCTCGTGCGCCGCTGCGAGTCGGGTGAAGAGGTCGACATAGAACGCCTCTCGCACACTCCGAGCGCCGTACCAAAACGACATCTCGCGCTTCGTCCCGATTCGCTCGAGCTGGTCGAGGATGAGCGAGCGCATCGGCGCCATGCCGGCCCCACCCCCCACGAAGACCATCTCCGCCTCGGACTCCTGTGCGAAGAAGTCACCGTGCGGACCGGTCACCGTCACGTCGTCACCCGGCTCTAGCGCCCACAGGTACGTCGAGGCCACGCCCGGTGGGATCGCCCGGCTTCCGGCGGGAGGCGTCGCGATGCGGACGTTCAGCATCAGGGCATCGTCTTCGATCGGGGCGTTCGCCAAGGAGTACGCACGTTGGACGGGCTCGTCCGACTGCGATTCGAGGCCGAAGAGGCCGTAGCGTGCCCAGTCGCTTCGATACTCCTCGTCGATCCCGAAGTCCTCGAAGCGGGCGTGATAGGGTGGGCACTCGACCTGGACGTAGCTCCCCGCGCGGAAGTCCATCGCCTCACCCGCGGGGAGCTCGAGCACGATCTCCCGGATGAAGGTGGACACGTTGCGAGCCGATCGGACTCGGCAGCTCCACCGGCCGACGGCGAAGACCTCCGGCGGGAGCTCCACGTCGAGGTCCTGTCGGACCCGCACCTGGCAGGCCAACCGCCACCCCTGTCTGGCGTCTCGCCGATTGATATGGACCGACTCCGTGGGCAGGATCGCCCCCGCCCCACGTTCCACGCGCACGCGGCACACCCCGCACGTCCCCTGACCACCACACGCCGACGGCAGGTAGATGCCGGCCTCGGTGAAGAGCGAAAGCAGTGTGTCCCCGGCCACCGCCTCGATGTCGTGCGCACCACCCCCGTTCACGAGCACGCGCACCGGCCCGCTCGCGACCAGGAAGCTCCGCGCCACCAGGAGCGCGCCGACGAGCGCGAGTATGAGCAGCGTGAAGGCCGCAACGGCTGCGAGTACCGTCGACACGTCAGCCGCCATCCATCACAGGAGGATGCCCGAGAAGATCATGAACGCCATCGACATGAGCCCGACGACCATGAAGGTCATGCCCAGGCCACGGAGAGGCGCCGGGGGATGGCTGTAGCGGAGCCGCTCGCGGATCGCCGCCAGAGTGACGATCGCCAACGCCCAGCCCACACCGGACCCGAGGCCGTACACGGCACTTTCGGCCAGGGTGTAATCCCGCTCCACCATGAAGAGGGACCCACCCAGAATCGCGCAGTTGACCGCGATGAGGGGGAGGAAGACGCCCAGCGTCTGGTAGAGCACCGGGAAGTACCGGTCGATCGTCATCTCCACGATTTGCACCATCGCGGCGATCGTGCCGATCAGGAACAGGTAGGTCAGGAAGGAGAGATCGACACCCTCCACAGGGAGCCAGGAGAGCGCCCCCGGCTCCAGGATCCACGTGTGGATGACCTGGTTGAGCGGGACGGTGATCCCGAGCATGACGATGACGGCCGCACCCAGCCCGATCGCCGTCTCGACCTTCCTCGACACGGCGAGGAACGAGCACATGCCGAGGAAGAACGAGAGGGCGAGGTTCTCAACGAATACGGCTTTCGCCGCCAGCGTCAGATAGTGCTCCAACAGTGAACTCCTTCTCCACCTGCTCCGACTTCCAGCTGCGGAGAATCCAGATGAAACATCCGATCAGAAGGGACGCCGACGGCGCCATGGCCATGAAGGCGTTCGGCGGATACCAGCCACCGTCCGCGGTCGTCTGAAGAACGGTCATACCGAAGACCGTCCCAAATCCCAGCAGCTCCCGGAAGAACGCGACGAACATCAGCACGACGCTGTAGCCCACGGCGTTGCCCAACCCGTCGAGCAGGCTCGGGCCCGGGCCGTGCTCCATGGCGAAGGACTCGGCACGGCCCATCACGATGCAATTCGTGATGATGAGCCCGACGAAGACCGAAAGCTGCTGGCTGATCCCGTACGCGAAGGCTTCGAGGATCTCGTCGGTCACGATGACGAGAGAGGCGATGATCGTGAGCTGGACGATGATGCGGATCCGAAACGGCACCTGCCTGCGGATCAGGCTCACGGTCACATTCGAGCCCGTCAGAACGCCGACCACGGCCAAGCTCATGACCAGAGCGGCCGACATGCTCGTGGTGATCGCCAGGGCCGAGCAAACGCCCAGCACCTGCAGAGCGATGGGGTTGTCGTTGAATACCGGATCCCAGAAGACGTCGCGCGCCCGGCTCACGTGATGCCCCGCTCCGACCGATACCGGGCCAGGTACGCGCCGAGTACGGCATCACCGAGCCAGAAGTGCAGAGCCTCCGTCACGCCGTTGCCCGTGAGTGTGGCCCCGGACAGGCCGTCGACCTCGAAGGGCGAGGCATCGGACGGGCCCGCGCGTCCCTTGATGACCCGCAGCCGCGGAGTCCAGTCGTCGTCGAACAGACGACGGCCCACCCAGAGAGCCCGCCAATCCGCGTCGCTGATGAGCGCACCCAGGCCGGCCGTCTCGGCGTGCTCGTAGAAGGTGATGCCACGCACCGTCGAAAGGTCCCCGCTCAACGCGACGAAGCCGTAGATCGTCGACCAGAGCCCCACGCCCTCGAAGGGCAGGACGAGCGTGTCCACCTCGTCGTCTCGGACGAGGTGATAGACCAGAACATGATGCGGCAGGCGCGAGACGCCCGCGACATTGTCCGGGGCCGGCCGGCTCCGCTCCGGATCCTGCGACGCCCTGCGCGGATCGAACCTCTCCGCGTCGATGTCCCCGGCGACCTCGCCGGTCTCGAGGTGGACCACGAGGGTGCGAACACCCTCTTCGAAGCGCCGCGTGATCTCGGCTCGTGAGAGCGCCTCTTCCGGTGCGCTCAGCCCGGCGACGTCCAGCACCTTGAGCCGCCGATCGAGGAGGCGATTCTCCTCCTGCCTGGCGCTCAAGGTCACGGCTGCCGTCGCGACGACGGCTGAAGCCACGACCCCCACGATCGCGGCGAACCGCAGCGTATACGACGCGCTACGCTCCATCGCGCGCCATCCGTCGCCGGACATTCCCCTGCACCACGAAGTGGTCGATGAGCGGTGCCAGCATGTTCATGAAGAGTATGGCGAGCATCATGCCCTCGGGATACGCCGGATTCACGGCCCGGATGAGGACACACAGGAGGCCGATGCCCACCCCGTACCACCACTTGCCGTAATCGGTGAAGGCCGAGGACACGGGGTCCGTCGCCATGTACACGGTCCCGATCGCCCAGCCACCGAGAACGACGTGCCAGTGGAAGGGCACCGCGAACATCGGGTTCGTGTCGGACCCGACCAGGTTCAAGGCCGACGCCATCACGAACGTGCCCAACGTGACGCCCACCATGGTGCGCCAGGAGCCGACCCCGGTACCCACGATGAGGACGGCTCCGATCAGGCACGCCAGCGTCGACGTCTCCCCCATCGAGCCGGGAATCAGACCCAGGAACGACTGAACCCAGCTGGCCTGCTCGAGCGCGCCAGGCACGACAGAGGCCTGCGCGAGCCAGGTCGCCCCCGAGATGCCATCGATCTCCCCGAAGCTCGCGGCGGTCCAAGGGCGGTCCCCGCTGATGTCGGCCGGGTAGGCAAAAAAGAGGAAGGCACGGACGACGAGGGCCGGATTCAGGAAGTTCATTCCGGTGCCGCCGAAGATCTCCTTGGCGAAGACGACGCCGAAGACGGTTCCCACGGCGACCTGCCAGAGCGGGATGGCGGGCGGCAGAATCAGGGGAATGAGCAACCCGGTCACGAAGAAGCCCTCGTTCACCTCGTGCCCCCGCACCTTGGCGAACACCACCTCCACCCCGATGCCGCTCGCGAAGGCCACGACGAGCACGGGCACGAAGTAGAGCGCCCCGTGAAGCGCGCACAGCAGCGGATTCGTGTAGTCGAATCCGAGGCCGACGCCCAGGTAGAGTGCAGTACGCCAATCGTCCAGCGGCGCTGCTCCCTGGGCGATCGCGAGCTGTGCCTGGTAGCCGGTGTTGTACAGCGCCATGACCACACACGGAACGAGCGCGACCACGACGATGCCCATCATTCGCTTGACGTCGAGCGCATCTCGGACGTGCGGGGCCGTGCGCGTGACGTGGCCCGGCGAGTAGAGGGCGGTGTCGGCGGCTTCGTAGAGTGGGCCGAGCCAGGACAACGGCCCGCCGTGCCCGAAGTACGGGGCGACCCGGTCCAGGCCTCTGCGCAGCGCCGACCTCATCCGGCCTTTTCGATCAGCTCGAGGTTGCGTCGGAGCATCGGCCCGAAGTCGGCCTTGCCCGGATCGACGAAGCTGCAGAGGGCCAGGTCCTCTTCGTCGAGCTCGAGACATCCGAGCTGCTCCGCGCGCTCGATGTCGTCCACGGCGAGCGCCCGAAGCAGAAAGGTCGGCAAGATGTCCATGGGCATGACCCGCTCGTACACGCCGATGGGGATGATGGCGCGCCGTGATCCGTGCGCGTCCGTGGTGAGATCGAACGAGCTGCGCCCGAGGAGCTTCGACACGAAGGCCGGGAGAGCGGAGAACTTCCCTACCCCCGGTCTCAACCAGGCCAGGAACTCACGCTCCCCGCCCTCGCGGAGAACACTGAGCTGGGTGTCGTACCGCCCCATGTACCCGAACACGTCACCGTGGGCCGCTTTCCCGGAGAGAACGGAGCCGGAGATCCACCGGACGTCTCCTCCGAGGCCTTCCGAACGCTCGAAGTCGGCGACCGACGCGCCGACCCGCGTCCTCACGAGTCGTGGGTCCGCAACCGGAGGGCCTCCGATGGCGATCACGCGTTCCACGTCCAGGGCCCCGCTGCGGAGCAGGCGGCCGATGGAGACGACGTCCTGGTAGCCGACCGACCACACCGTGCGACCACGCCCCACCGGGGCCAACAGGTGGATGTGGAGGCCCACCGCACCCGCGGGATGCGGCCCATCGAACTCCTCGACGGCGACAGGGGCATCGATCCGGTCACCGATACCCGATCCTGCGCGGACGCACAGGTACGTGCCGCCCTCCGAAAGCGTCGCGACGGCCCGCAGTCCGAGTTCGAAGTCTTCGACCGCTTCGGCCAGCACCACCTGTGGGTCGGCGGCGAGCGGATTGGTGTCGACGGCCGTGACGAACAAAGCGTCCGGCTTGGAATCCGGGTGGGGGACCTTGCTGAAGGGTCGGGTACGGAAGGCCGTCCAGAGACCGGAACGGACGAGGAGGTCTCGGAGCTGCGTCCTCCCGAGGCGC
>JBDHDM010000300.1:0-5489 GCA_039591515.1 Gemmatimonadota bacterium
CGAGAGGAAAGACGACCCCGAAGGCTCGTACGCCCTCGATGCGACGTACGAGGTCGATGCCGGCGGTGATGTTCCCCCACTGATCGCTGCCACCCATCTGCACCGTGCAGCCCTCGCGCCGGTAAAGCTCGAGGAAGTCGTAGGACTGAAGCAGCGCGTAGGAGAACTCCGTATAGGAAATCCCGCTCTCGGTGTCCTCCAGCCGACTCCGCACCGCCTCTTTGGCCATGAGCTGGTTGACCGAGAAGTGCTTGCCGATGTCCCGCAGGAAGTCGACCAGCGCGAGTCCACCGAGCCAGTCGTGGTTGTTGAGCATCCGGGCGGCGTTCGACCCGACCTCGAAATCGAGGAAGTGCTCGAGCTGGCGCCGGATACCCTCGGCATTCTCCGCCGCCTGCTCCTTGGTGAGGAGGAGACGCTCGGCCGTCTTGCCGGACGGGTCCCCGATCAGGCCGGTGCCGCCTCCCACCAGGGCGATCGGCGTGTGCCCCGCCCGCTGGGCGTGCACGAGCCCCATGATGGGGACGAGGTTTCCCAGATGGAGGCTGGCCGCGGTCGGATCGAATCCGATGTAGACCGTTCGGGGCGACTCGTCCAGGTGATCGCCGGTCCCTTCCGTGGCGTCCTGGAGGAGCTCTCGTGCCCGGAACTCTTCGAGTAGGCGTGTCATGGCCCGAAGCCTACCCAAGGGCCCGACCGGGTCAAGGCCGCTCTCGGCCTTCGCTGCGACCCGGCGCTACCAGCCGCTACGCTCACGGAGACCGGTCACGTGGGCCTCGTGGTGCGGACAGTGCCAGCCGTAGATCTCCAGCAGCGTGTCGACCGTCACCGGGCCGATCTCCGGATGGTCCACCGTGCGGCTGAAGGCGTCGTCGGGGAGTGCGCGCAGGAACGCGACCCACCGCGCGTGAAACGCGTCGAGGATGGCGAGCGAGGTCTCGACGGCGCCGGTCTTTCCGTCGGGAAGCTCAGCCCACGCCTTCTCCTGGTACGTCGTGATGCGGGGACTGTCCTCGGTCACGGCGAGCTTGAAGCGGATGTACGAGTTCAGGTGTGAGTCCACGACGTGGTGCACGACCTGGCGCACCGTCCAGCCTCCCTCCCGATACGGCGTGTCGAGCTGCGCGTCGTCGAGGCCCGCGACGGCCGTACGCATGTTGGCAGGGTGGGCTTCGATCGCATCGATCAGACGGCTCCTCTCTCCAGGCTCCAGCGTCCGGCCTTCGGATCGAAAGGGACCGATCGGGTATCTCGGGTCGTCGCTCATGGTCCGGATCTCGGTGTGCGGGTTCTTCGTGCCGGACCCAATTTGCGCGTCCGGCCCCAGCCCGCCAGCATGCGCGCATGAGTCGATACGAGCGCTTCTACGAGGTGGTCCGCCGCGTGCCGAAGGGCCGCGTGACCACCTACGGAGCCGTCGCGTCCGAAGCGGGCCTCCCTGGTCGCGCCCGGCAAGTCGGCTACGCGATGGCGGCCCTGTCGGACGATCACGACGTACCCTGGCACCGAGTCATCAACGCCGCGGGCCGGATCAGTCGGCGCGCCGGTGGGCGGGCCTTCGAGTCGATCCAGAGGACCCTGCTCGAATCCGAAGGGATCCCGTTCGACACGAGTGACCGCGTCGACCTCGACCGATTCGGGTGGCCCTAGGCGCCCCGGAGCAGGAAGCTCAACAAGGTCGACAGGAAGTACGCGCGCGGAGCCTCGAGGAAGGCGGCATGATCTCCGCCGGGCACGACGACCCACGCCTTGTCCGGCGAGCCGAGCCCCGCGAACAACTCGGCGAGCGCGGCCGACGGACTCAGAGGATCGTGCTCGCCCTGCAGGACCAACGTGGGAACGGAGACGGCCGCAGGATCGAGCTCGTTCCACTCGTGGGACCTCGTCCAGTCGGTGCGTACCGGATCCGCGGCCAAGGCCGCGGCGACGTACGCGTCGATCGCCGACTGGGTGATCGATCCGGGGGTGATGAAGTCGCTGGCCGCCGCCTCGGCGGTCGTCGCCGCCCGCGGCGGATCACCGGTCGGTTCCTCCACCGGCCTCTCGACGCCCGGCCGGTACGGATACCCGAAGAGCACGACACGATCGACCAGCTCCGGATAGCGCTGCACGGTGAGCTGCGAGACCATCGAGCCGAGCGACCAACCGAAGAGGTGGACGGGAAGGTCGGGATGCCGGGCACGGATCCACGCCAGGACGTTCGCGACGTCGGCCGCGGCCCGCCGCGGCGTGTTCCACCCGGACGCGTCACGCTCGGTCTCTCCGTATCCCCGAAGATCCACGCCGTACGACGTGATGCCGCCGGCCACGAGCCCGTCCATCAGAGAGAGCTCCTCTCCTTCCACCTGGAGATCGAAGTCCGGGACGGTGCTCCACGTGCGCCCGTGGACCAGGAGGAGAACGGCCGCCGGCGAGGAGGGAGGAGACTTCTCCCAAACGGCGATCGCGTGCCCGTCCGAGTCGACGTCGTGACGCACGAGCTCCACGCGGCCGGCCCCTTCGCGTGTCGCGGTCTCCGAGACTGCGTCAGGGGAGGTGTCGGCCGCCGGTGCGCACGCCACGAGCGCGGCCACCAGCGCGAGAGGGGGGCAAAGAGGTCGTCGATTCATGCCGACACCATAGGACGACGTCTCATCGGTGTCACCCCTTCACGATCCGCAGTACACCAAAAGAGTTGTGATAACTCTTGATTAGAATTATAAAGGGTTAGCTCCTTAACTAACCTGATAAACTGTTGTCTGGCACCCACACCTCAGCCGAGACGGGGCTTCTCGCCCTCGATTTCGTCAACACCGGCGCCTCGGTGCGATCGGCGGACGCGCTGGGCACCCCGGAGCGGGCGTCTCGATGGCTCATCGAGCACCTGCCCGCCAGGGGTGACCACGCCGCAGAGGTCTCCCTCCCGATCGCCCGACGCGCGCACGCCGAGGCCTGGCAGCTCCGCGACGCGATCGATCGGCTGTTGAGCGCGGCCGCGGAGGCGACGCCGCTCCCGGACGTGACCCTGGCGACGCTCGATCGGGCACTCAGGGCCACTTCGTGGCGCCGGCGTCTCGACCTGTCGACACCGGGCGTGGTTTGCCTCGAAGAACCCGAGTACGGGGCCGATCCCCTCTCCCTGCTGGCGCCCATCGCCCTCTCGGCAACCGAGCTGCTGAGCTCGGTGGAGCGCCGCCGCTTGCGCCGATGCGCGGCGGACGATTGCGAGAGGTGGTTCGTCGACAAGAGTAAAGGAGGCAGGCGGCGTTGGTGCTCGATGGGCACCTGCGGCAACCGCGCCAAGGCGGCCCGGTACCGCCAGCGACACGAGGCCGGCTCGTAACGGCGCTGCGGGCGTGCGGATCCAGAGCGTGGGCACGCGGCGTCGGAGCGGCCAGGCGTAGCCCGACGGCGAGCGCGCCGACATCTTGTCCGCAGCACGAGACAAGAGCCTCACGTTCCCAGGAACCCACGGAATGACCCGGATCCTCGCAGCGGCCCTCGGGCTGGCCCTGCTCGCCCCGTCATCGGCGCACGGCCAGATCGTCGATCCGCGCATTGCCGCGGTCCTCGACGAGGTCTCGTCCGAGCGACTGCACGAGTACCTCGAGGCGCTCACCGACTTCGAGACCCGTCACTCGCTCTCCTTTTCGGACCGGTCCGACTTCGGCGTGTTGCCGGCCCGTGACTACATCCTCCAGACGATGCGAGGGTTCAGCGACCGTCTGAACGTCGACTTCGACTGTTACGACGTCGAGCCTCAGGGTCGCATTCCCGTCGAGGCGGAGCTCTGCAACGTGATCGGCGTGTTGCCGGGACGAACCGAGCGACGGATCTACGTGAGCGGACACTACGACACGGTCGCACGACTCGAGGCGGATCCCGCGAGCGGCGGGGGCGGCGGCGGCTTCGACTGGTCGCGCTTCGACAACCCGGCCCCTGGTGCGAACGACGACGGCAGCGGCACGGTGCTCACGATGGAGGTGGCACGGGTCCTTTCCCAGAGCGGGCTGGAGTTCGATGCCACGCTGGTCTTCGTGGCCTTCGTCGCCGAAGAGGAAGGGTTGGTCGGGGCAAGCCTGCATTCGGCGAGGGCCGAGCGCGAGGGATGGCGCATCGACGCCGTCTTCAACAACGACATCATCGGCAACTCCCTCGGTGGTAACGGCATCCTCGACAGCCGGACGGTGCGAGTCTTCTCGGAGGACCCGATGGACTCGCCCTCGCGACAGCTCGCTCGCTACATCCGGCGCCAGGCCGGCGCGTATACGCCCGGTCACGAGGTCCGGCTCATCGCGCGTGAGGACCGGTTCGGCCGAGGCGGCGACCACACCGCCTTCAACCGGCGGGGCTTCGCCGGTGTGCGCTTCAGCGAGTCGCGGGAGAACTACTCGCGGCAGCACACCGCCGCGGACACCCTCGGCGGTGTCGACTTCGAGTACCTGGCCCGGAACACGCGGGTCAACGTCGCCGGCGTGGCCACGCTCGCGCTGGCGCCGAGCGCTCCGGAGGTCAGCCTCGGCCGCGGGCCGGCCCTCAGTCGCGGCGAGACGGGGTATCACGCGGATATGCGCTGGCAGCGCTCCGAGGGAGCCGTCGGCTACCGTGTCGTCTGGCGCGAGGCGTGGACGCCCGACTGGCAGTTCGAGCTCACCGTCGGCGATGTGGACCACTTCGTGCTCGAGGACCTTTCGATCGACGACTACGTGTTCGGGGTAGCAGCCATCGGGCCCGATGGTCACGAAAGCGTCGTCTCGGCGTACGTACGACCGCCCCGGGCAAGAAGCGACATCCGGGAAGTAGGACGAAATTGAGAACGATCGGACGGACTTCATGATTGAGAGTGCATACGCTCGGGCTTTGATCGTTGCCCTTCTCCTGGCGGCAACGTCGGGCTGCTACACGTTCCAACCGATCTCCGCCGACGGGATCGGGCCGGGTCAGGACGTGCGGGTGCGCGTGACCGGGGCCTTCTCCGACTCCCTCGCCCCTCTGTTGATGCGCGATGACGCCCGGATCCTCGAAGGGCCGGTGATTTCCGGGGACCGAGCCTCGATCCTGATGGACGTCCCGGTAAGCAACGAGCTGCGAGGCATCCGCACGGAGACGCTCAACCAGCGTGTCGAGATCCCGCGGGACGCGATGGTGGACGTGGAGACGAAGGAGCTCTCCAAGGGGCGCACCTACGGTCTCGTCGCGTTCGTGGTGGCTGGGGCGACGGCCGTCGTCATCTCTCAGTTCAGCGGCGACAGCGGAGGATCGGACCTTCCCGGTGGGGGTGGGCCCGTCGAGGCGATCGTGTCACCGTCCGGCTGGTCCGTGCCGATCGGGTGGCTCGGGGCTCTCCTGGGGCGATGAAACTGTTAGATTGCGGCAACCATTACGTATGTAGTGGCAGTCTCTAGAGAAGGAAGAGACGCAGCACCCGGCGTGTGGGTGGTGATTGGGGGGTCGGCGAGAGGGTTCGCCGAGTGGATGGGATACAGGGATTCATGCACGGGAACCAGCGT
>JBDHDM010000301.1:0-5484 GCA_039591515.1 Gemmatimonadota bacterium
GGAGGAGAGCTCATGAGCACGATCATCGCGGACGTCCGCTACGCCGTCCGATCGCTTCGCCGCAGACCGGTCTTCGCGCTGACCGCGATCTTGACGATCGGGATCGGCATCGGGGCCAACGCTTCGGTTTTCACCGTCGTGAGTGGATTCATGCTGCAGCCGCTTCCTTACGAAGAGCCGGACGAGCTGATCGCCATCTGGTCGGCCCGACCCAGCCTCGGATGGAGCGGCACGGACGTGAGCCACGCCGACGCCTGGGATTGGCGCGCGCGCGCCGCCACCCTGGCGGACGTCGCCGTCTTCGATGGAGACGGCTTCAATCTGACCGGCGACGGACCGCCCGAGCTCGTGTCGGGCCTCCGTGTGACGCCGAACTTCTTCTCCCTGGTCGGACGCCATCCGAGCCTCGGGAGGGGCTTCGAGGAAGGGGAAATCGGAGAGGGCCAGGACCGCGTGGTCGTCCTGACGGACGGGTTCTGGGAGCGTCGCTTCGCGCGTGACCCCGACGTGGTCGGGTCGACACTACTCCTCGACGGCATTCCGGTCGTGGTCGTGGGCATCATGCCGCCCGACTTCCTGTTCCATAACGGGCGCCCCGACGTGATCCGCCCTTGGGGCTTCCAGATGTCGGACGGTCGTCGAGGGAACCATTCGGCGAACGCGATCGCTCGCCTCCAAGAGGCGGCAAGCGTCGAGCTGGCGCGAACGGAGCTGCTCGACATCGCCGTGCAGCTCGAAGCCGAGCACGCGGAGAACGAGGGCTGGACGGTCGAGGTGGTGCCGCTCATGGACGATGTCCTCGGCGAGATCGCTCCTCGGGCGGCGGTCGTGCTCATGGGTGCCGTGGGCTTCATCCTCCTGATGGCCTGCGTGAACGTGGCCAACCTGCTTCTCGCCCGGGGGGGCGGCCGAAGTCGCGAGATCGCGGTCCGAGCGGCGCTCGGTGCCGGAAGACCGCGTGTCGTGCGACAGCTGTTGACCGAGAGTCTCGTGCTCGCCACGGTCGGCGCCGCCCTCGGCCTCGCGTCGGCGAACTGGGCATACCGTGGGATCGTCGCGGCGCTCCCATCCGACATGCCCCCGGTCTTTCAGTTCGGCATGGACGGGATGGTGCTGGGCTTCACCGCCGTGATCACCGTGGTCGCGACGTTGCTCTTCGGGATGTTCCCTGCCGTGCGGGCCACCCGGGACCCCGGCGGGCCCCTCCGCGGAGGACGATCGGGCAGTGTGATGAGGGCCGACAGCCGGTTCGGAGGCACCCTCGTAGTCCTCCAGACGGCCATGGCCGTCGTCCTGCTGGTCGGAGGCGGGCTCCTCATGAAGAGCATCACGGGCATGAAGGTCCAGGACTTCGGCTTCGAGGCCGAGAACGTCCTGACCGCCCGCCTGTCACCACCCGCGGCCGAGTACGAGACGGCCGAGGAGGCCGCCGCGTATTGGCGCGCGGTCGTGGAGCGCGTACGGGAGTTGCCGGGCGTCCTGGAGGTCGGGACGACGCAGAGCCATCCCCTGATGGGCTCGAACTGGAGCCGGACCGTTCGCATCGCCGGGCAGCCGGCAAGCGAGGAGGACGGTCGACCGGTCCGCCTGACTTACGCCTCCGAGGGTCTCTTCGAGGCGCTGCGCTTCGGCATGGTGCAGGGTCGTACTTTCCGTGAAGCCGACGGGCCCGACGCAGCACACGTCGCGATCGTGAACGAGGCGTTCGTGCGCCGCTATCTCGGCCCGGACGAGGAGCCGCTCGAGCAGACCCTCCTCGCGGATGTCGAATGGGAGGCGACGATCGTGGGCGTGGTTCACGACGTGATCGAGCGCGGCGTCGATCGACCCCCTGAACCGGCCCTTTACGTGCCGATCGCTCAGGCAGACGTGCGCACCCGCTCGCTCGTGATGCGGACGGCGGGGGAACCCACGGAGGTCGTCCGCTCGGTACAGGACGCCGTGTGGTCCGTCGACGCCGACATCCCCGTCTACGAAGTGCAGACGATGGAGGCGCTCGTCGACGACCGGGTGGGAGGGTTCGCGGTGATCGGCTACCTCATGGGGACCTTCGCCGTGCTGTCACTCCTGCTCGGAGCGATCGGGATCTACGGCGTCACCGCCTTCGCGGCCGGACAACGAACGAGCGAGATCGGCGTGCGGCTGGCGCTGGGCGCGCGAAGGGGCGACGTGGTGGCCATGGTCGTACGCGAAGGGGCCATCAGAACCGGCCTCGGGCTCGGGCTCGGCTTGGTGCTGGCTCTGGCCGGCGCCAGCGGACTCTCGGGGATCCTCGTGGGCGTGAGCCCGAGGGATCCGTTCACCTTCATCGGTGTGACGCTCGTCCTCGGCCTCGTCTCGTACTTGGGGCTCTACATCCCCGCACGACGTGCGTCTCGGGTGGATCCGGTGCAGGCCCTGGCCGCGGAGTAGCAGCCAGCCGCGGAGTCGCTGCGGTCAGCGCTCCCTCGTGGGGATCACGACCCCCGAGGGGCGCGCTGAGCTGCGATAGACGGTCCAGACCGGGTCTCCCTCCGCAGGGTACCGATCGAAGACCGACGCGTCGTGCCCACCGAGGGCGATCCGAATGCGGTGTCCCGCGGGAACAAGCACGGACGTATTGAACATCCCGAACCGGATGCTCGTGGGCTCGTTCGGAACCATCGGCGCGGCGTGGTCCCTCGTGAACGGATGGCACGGGCCCCACGACGGATAGGGGGGCTCTTCCTCACACGACGCCCGGTGCAGCGCCCGCAGTTGACCCTCGGTCACGTACCGGACGCGTCCGTCGGGGTCGATGATCTCGAGGTAGGCGAAGAAGGCCCCGTCGGCATGGGTCGACGAGACAAAGAGGTCGACCTCGACCGTGCCCGTGATCTCGAGGTCCGCTTCCAGGGGCGCGCTCGTGTACGTGAGCAGCTTCCGGTCCTCGTCGGCCCGATCTCCATAGACGACGTCACCGCCACCGAGCTGCGTATGCCACCGGGTCCGACTCCCCGTCGAATGGGTGTAGTCCACGGCGTAGGTGTCGGCCTCCTCGAGCCCGCCGCCGGGTGCGCCGGGCTGCAGCGTCCCGCCCGATCCGAAGTGCCAGCGGATGCTCTCGAGCCCCTCCGGTGGCCACTGACGCGTCGACCTCCACCCCTCTCCGAACGTGTAGTACGCGATCTCACCCACTCCCGGCCCCGGTCCCTCGCTCGCGTCTCGGACGTAGTGGTCGAAGAACTCGAGCAGCATCGCGAACTGCTCGGCCGAGGAGGGGTCCGTCGGGGCCGTGTCCGGCAGGAATGGGTCCGTGTTGAAGCCACCTCCATGCGACCAAGGGCCGATGGACAGGCGCACCGGGTTGTCGAAGGTCGAGAAGAGCGCCAGTGCCCCGTCGACCGTGCCAGCGTCCATCCAGCCTGCCCAGGAGTACACGGGGACCCCCGACCGTTCGATCTCCGCCTGGTAACCGTGGATCGAGAGCCCGGTGACGGTCTCCCCCGCCGCGCCCCAGGCGTCGTCCTTGAATTCGAGCTCGGCTGCGCGCCTCCCGATGTCCGGCGTCCGGTGACCCGCGACGGCGTCGCGAAGCTCGCCTTCACCCCCGTCGACCGGCTTCACACCGGACGTCGCCATCCGTACGAGTCGGCAGGCGAAGCCGTCCACCTCGGCCAGGGCGCAGATGTCGTTGCGGTCCATCGCGGTGACGAGCGTGCCCCAGTCCCGGATGAACCCTCCTGCGAACGTCCCGCCTGGCCAGAGGAGATGAGCGTGCGCGTCGAAGTCGGCGTACTGGGGCGCGATCGCGGTCACGGCCGGATGGCCGGCGACGGCTGCCATCCCGGCGGTGTTCCCCTCGTACGACACCCCCCACGTCCCCACCCGCCCGTTCGACCACGGCCGCTCCGCGATCCAGGCTGCGACCTCGCCCAGATCGAGGGCCTCGTCCCGGCCGAACTCGGTCGGCCGTTCGCCGAAAGAGGCACCGCTGCCCCGCACATCGACGAGCACGACGGCGTAGCCGGCTTCGTTGAAGGACCGGACCGCCGGCGGAACCGCGTCCGCCGCCTCCTGCTGCCCGAAAGCCATGGCCAGTCTCGCCAGCGAGCCGATGTGTGTCGCCCGCCAGTAGCGTGTGGACCTCATGACCGTGGGGAGTCGCCCGGTCCCGTCGTACTGCTCCGGGAGCCACACGTCCACCGCGAGCCGGACGCCATCCCTCATCGGTATGTATTGGGCCGTGTTTCGGGGCTCTCCGGAGGGCAGCTCGATCTCACCGGGCAGCTCCACCGACGCGTACCGGACCCAGGACACCGTGGCGACGATCACCAGCACGATCAGGACTCCCTGCATGAGTCCGCGCAGCAGGGGCTTCACGATCCGCTCACCCTTCGACGAGCGCTCGGGCCCAGGACGCGAACGTGTCGCAGAGCTCGTCGAGCACGTCTTCGTCCGTTCGGCCGGAACGCTTCAGAACGTGGAATCCGTGGTCGGCGCCTTCGACTACATGCAGGGTCGGGGTCGGTCGAACAGCGGAGAGCAGAGGCTCGAGGAGCTCGAGATTGGCGAGCTTGTCACGTGTCCCCTGGAGGAAGAGCATCGGAAGCGCGACCTCGGCCAGATGGGCGCCACGCTCGGACGAGTCCCGGCCCGGGGCATGGAGCGGAAAACCGAAGAAGGCGAGGCCCCGCACACCGGTCAAGGGCTCCTGAGACGCGGCGGTCGATGTCATCCGTCCTCCCATCGACTTGCCGCCCGCGAGCAATGGGAGGTCCGCGGCCAACCGAGCGCCCTCCGTGACCGCGGCGCGGACGGTGGTGACGAGGACCGGCGCCCGATTCGGGGCCCTCTTCCCGGCCTGCATGTACGGGAAGGTGTACCGGAGCGTCGCGACGCCGCGCACGAAGAGACGCTCGGCGCAGGCGTCCATGAACGAGTGCCGCATTCCGGCCCCGGCCCCGTGCCCGAAGACGAACAGGCACCAAGCGTCCGACGGACGCCGCAGCACGGCGTCGACCTCTCCCTGGGACTCTCCGGCGAGAAAGCGGTGGCTCGACGTCATGGCCGATCCGGCTCGCTCCCGCTCATTCGCCGATCCCGATCCGCAGCCCTATGCTCAGGATCGGCCAGACGCGCAGATACGTCTTCATGTCGTCCTCGAAGTTGCCCGACTCCTCGGTCAAGAGCTGGTCGAGCTCGTCCTCGGGATAGGTGCCTCCCTCGGCAGAGAGTGACACACGCGGGCTTCCGAAGATCGCGGCCCCCGCGTCGATGAAGAGGCCCACGCCACTGTCCGTGTGCTTCCCGAAGCCGAAGGGCGCATACGCCGCTTGCTCGTCCATGTCCACGACCCCGGTCAGCGTACCGATCTCGGCCGGAGTGAGCTCCACGCCGCCGATCGTCACCGGCCCCGTCAAGTCGCCGCGGATCGACGGGTCGTCGGCCTTGAACACGATTCCACCGCCGATCCGCAGAGCGCTGTTCAGGCAGAAATCGACGCCGACGTTGTACCAGGCGTCT
>JBDHDM010000302.1:0-9835 GCA_039591515.1 Gemmatimonadota bacterium
CACGAAACGAGCGGACTGCGCACACCGGAAGGGGCCGCGAGGCACATAGCAGATGTCCACCGTCACGTTGGTCTCCGCTACCACGCCGGTCGTGTGCCCTGTGGTTCGGCCGAATTTCTGGACGCCGTCTCCGGGGGACACGGAAGCGGTCGTGGTTCCAGGAGCTCCGTAGGCGTAGCTCGGCGTGACCGCCGTGATATCGGCGCCGTTCACGAGCGAGATGGCGGCGTCGAGCGTGTTGTTACCGGAGAAGGTGATCGGCACGAAGTCGGCCAGCGTGGCGATCTGGTCCGCGCTCGTGCCGCCGTCGGCGGGGCCAGGCTGGAGCGATGGATCGCCGATGTTGGCGCCATTGCTATTCGCGAGCACGTGGTTGTTGCTGAGAATGAACAGGTCCGTACCGTCCGTCACGATCGCCCCCAGTGTGCCGGCCGTGATATCCGGATGTCCGATCGAGAAGCCGTTCGGAGCGGGTCGTTCCCTGGTCGTGGGGTCGTTGATGTTTCCGGCCGTTATTAATCCCGTCGCCACGGCCTGAACCGGGAACCCTTCGACGTGGACCGGTAGACCGATCGGGCCGGGGCGAACCGTGTATGCCCGAATGACGGCGTTGCCGTTCTCGTCCACCCCGATTCCGGATCCCAGCACTCCGTCGACCGACATGATCGACGCTTCGTTACGATCTCGAGCCGACGCGGCCATAGCTTGTCCGACGGCGCCCGGTACGAGAGTGAATTCGGGCGTGTCGGGACCGGCGATGCCCCCTTGTGTGACGTCGTTCACACAGGAGGCGAGAACGAGCGACGCGAGAAGAGCCGGAGCGACCCGACGTAAGGGGGGGAGGTGCCGACGGGACATCAGAGACTCCAATTGGGCAGAACTGGGGGGATATACCACACTTGGGACATGGACAGATCAAACGCAAGCCGGGTACGACAACTAGCGGCCTCGTTCGGCGTATGGGCCGCTTTGGCAATCGTAGGCTGCGGCGCCCCCGGAGCTGATCGGCCACCAGTCCAGGAACCGGAGGGGGTCATGCCGACCATCGAGCAGGTGCTCGAGCGAGAGACCGAGGATTGGATGAGGATCCCCGGGGTGGTCGGGACCGGGCTGGGCCTGTGCGACGACCGGCCGTGCATCAAGATCTTCGCTGCAGGTGCACCCGGCCCGATCGACGCCGCAATCCCCGACGAAGTGGATGGCTATCCAGTCGTCGTAGAGTCGACCGGTCGGTTCACGCCGCGCGATACCCTGTAAGGAGCGGCGGCTGTAACACAACCTGCAACATCGCCCACCAGCGTTGGCTGGCGCTCACGAGCGCAGACTAGCCGAAAACGCCCTGTTTCCAGCGCTCACCAGCGCCCACGAGCGAGCGGATAGCATCTGATAAGCGTGAGGTCGGTAGTTCAAATCTACCCAGGCCCACTGGAGCCCTGTCCGGTCGCGACGATCGGGCAGGGCTCTTTGTATCCACTCGCTACCGATCTCACGCGGCGATTCGGCTGCCTTCGATAGCTCACCCGGAGGCCCACAGCCGGTAGCGCCGTCCGGCCCCTCGACGCACACTGCTCACCCCCAAGCCTCTTGCCGCCGGTGCCATGGACCGCCGCCACTTCCTCCGTACCACCGCCGCTCTCCCCCTCGTCGGGAGCTTGCCTGCCGAAGCCCTCCCAACGGGGGTCTCCGCTCCGCAAGGCGAGACATTCCGCCAAGCGTACCCCACCTCCATCGACGGGCTTGGTGAAATCCGGCTGGATTACGAGCCCGCGCTCCTCGACGAGATCATCGGGAGCGGGATGCGCTGCTGCGTGGTCACCGTGGGCAATCCTGGGCTCTACGACTCGGACGCCTTCCCGGATATGGCGGCCGAGATCGAAGCGTATGAGGCCCACATCGACGCCCACCCTGACCGACTCATCCGCGTCCGCTCGATAGCCGACGTCGATCGGGCCATCGCTTCGGGTCGGCTGGGGCTGGTCTACTACCCCCAGAACGCAACGCCCCTGGAGCGTGACCCCGAGCGGGTGGACACGCTGTGGCGGATGGGCGTTCGCATCCTGCAACTCACGTACAACCACCGGAATCTGCTGGGCGACGGCAGCTCGGAGCGGACGAACGCCGGCCTGTCCGAATACGGGATCGAGGTCGTCGAGGCGATGAACGCCCGTGGCATGCTGGTCGACGTCTCACACTCGGGGGAGCAGACGACGCTCGACGCCATCCGATTCTCCTCCGACCCCATCGCCATCACCCATGCCGGCTGCAAGGCGGTCTTCGACCATGCGCGCAACAAGACCGATCAGGCGCTGCGGGAGATGGCCGACGCCGGCGGTGTCATCGGCATCGTCCAGCTCAACCCGTACCTGGGCGCCCGCGGACGGAACGACCTGGACGACTACCTGGATCATGTCGATCACGCCGTGAACGTCTGTGGTATCGAGCATGTCGGGATCGGGAGCGACCGCGAACATCGCACGGTACCCGACACCGACGAGGAGCGACAGAAGCTGGTGGACGAGCTCTCCCGCCTCTACCCGGATCCGGCGACGATGCCACCGGTGCGCTGGCCGTTCTTCCTCTCGGAGCTGAATCACCCGCGAAGGATGGAGACCATCTGGGACGGCTTGCGGGGTCGCGGCTACAGCGCCGCCGACGCCGAGAAGATCATGAGCGGGAACTGGTACCGGCTTTTCGGCGAGGTGTGGCCGACCTGACGGCATCCTGACGGAGTACTGCCCACCCGAGGTCTTGGAGGGCGGGCCATGTCGCGATCAGCGGCCAGTATTGAGTGGGCGATCAAGTCGTTGAGCCGACACGGCCACACCGATCTGTTCGCGGGCCCGCTGAGCTCCTAGAGGCGGTTCGGAGGCCGACCAGCCACTGTAAATCATGAATTCGCCGACTCCCGATCGCGCTCCCGACTTCTCGATCGACGTCCTCGACGAGATCTACACGTATCGGATGAAGGACATCCGACTGGCGTGGGCGCTCTGGCTCGTGACGGGAATCATGGGCGGGCATCGACTCTACGTGGGGAAGATCGCTACCGGCCTCCTGATGCTCGCGACCGGCGGGGGCGGCGGTGTGTGGTGGCTTTTCGACGCCTTCTTCGTGAAGCGGATGGTCGAAGCCAGGAACCAGAAGCAGAGCGAGCGCAAGGAGCAGGAGCTACCGCCTCTTGAGATTGCTTTCATGCCGGCGCTTCCGACCCAACAGGATCTCGAAGGTCCTCCCTGGTGGGCGGCTCGCCGACGGGGCACGGTTCGGCTGGTGGGTGATGCCTTGGTGCTGATCATCGCGGGTGCGTTGCTCGGGGCCACCACGGTGTCGCGAGGTGACTTCGAGGCGTTGGCAGCAGTCCTCGCCCTGGTCGCGATCACGATCTTCGGAGCTCGTTGGGACCCGACGTTGCCGCTTCTCCGGGACCTGGATCGTTGGAGTGATCGGCTCCGGTTGTACTACCGGTTCAACGACCCCGGCGGGCCGTTGTCCCTCATGTTCCGGCCGATTCTGGGCCCGCTCACGGCGTGGGCTCGCAAGAGAGCTCGAGCGGAGGTGCGTCTCTACCTTCAGCTGGGTGCGGTCTTCACGATCGGCTTCACCCTACTCGACGTCCTACAGGCGATGGGCGGCGGGAACGGCTTCCAGGCCTCCGCGTTCATCGGGGACCTCTTCGTGACGTTCTTCACCGTCTACGCCTTCACGACCCCTATCGGCGCTGTTCTGACGACGCACCTGATCCTGGAGCGCCGCGACGAGATCGTGTGGGCTTTGAGCGGCCTGACGATCCTGGCGATCGGAGGGGGGATGCTCTAGGCGGAGCCTGGTGGTCTTCCCTACCATTCGCGCCCCGCCCGACCCCCCGAGTGTGTACATTCCTGCCGACCCCGCCGGCGCACTAACTCGAACCCCGGCAGGGCGCCACAGCACAACCGAGCACAGGAGGGGACGATGACGGGTGGACGACGGGTGACGGGCGTGGCTTCCTTCGCACTGCTGGGCATGGCACTGGCCATGACCCCGGCAGCCGTTCTGGCGCAGGATGAAGCCGGCGTGCGCCGTGCCGCGCTGGACTACCTCGAGGGCTTCTACGAGGGAAGCGACGAGAAGCTGCGCCGCAGCATCCACCCCGAGATGAACAAGTTCGGGTTCTCTCGCCGCGGACCGAACGGCGAATACGTCCGCATCCCGATGAGCTACGACCAGGTCTTCCAATTCGCTGCCGACGTCCGGGCCGGGCAGGCGCAACCGCCGGCGGGAGCGCCCAAGGATGTGCACATCCTCGACGTCCAGGACCAGACGGCCGTCGTGAAGGTCATCGCCTGGTGGGGTCAGGACTATCTGCAGATGGCTCGGTACGATGGGCAGTGGATGATCGTGCACGTCCTCTGGCAGTCACTGGACGGCGACCTGTAGTCGACGAGACCTATCGAGGCGACCCCTACGAAATCGGCGTCCTTTCCGACCTCGATGCTGCCCATGCGGTCGGACACGCCCGCCACCTCCGCTGCATTCAACGTCGCCATGCGGAGCGCCTCCATCTCGGGAACGCCGTTTCGGAACGCCCAGGCCGAGTTGAGGATCGGCTCGCCGGCGAGCCGGCCGATGGGGAAGGCACGGCGCGACGCGCCCGGTCCGTAGAACGAGACCTTCACGCCGGCGCGGCTCAGGATCGCGGGACCCTCTGCGCTCCAGCCCTCTCCGCCACCCCGGATGTCCGAAGCGAACGACCCGGAGTTCCCGAGAATCACACCTACGTCGGCGGCGGCGAGCGTGGTGGCGAGCCGGTGCGCCTCGACGCCCCCGGTCACGACGAGCCGGAGGCCGTACGCCTCCGCGATGCTCATGGCTTCGCGGATCTCCGCATCGCGGTCGGCGTGGATGACCGCAGGCACACGCCGCTCGAGCACGGGCTGGAGCGCCTCCAGACCGGGATCGTATTCGCGATCCGGTCCCGCATCCCAGTATCGCGTCGCGTCGTCGAGTGTCGCGCGGATCATCGACGAGGCCTCCTGGAGCGTCATCGGGTTCCGGGGGTCCTCGGACCACTGCCGGCGGGCGGCGGACGCGAGCGACATGACCATGCTGCTCGGCTCCCGCCGAACCATCTTCTCGAAGTCCAGCCCCGGCGTCTTGATCACGACGCCGTTTCCACCGACCAGGTTGAGGACCCCCGGTGTCACCTGCATTGCGGTCACACCGACGTTGGTGTTGACCCGGTATGAGGGAAACCACGGGTCCACGGCGTAGAGCGCGTTCATCTCCGGCACGACCGGCTCGGTGAGCTCGTCGTTTTGGACCTGCCACTTGAGATCGCCGATCCAGTCGTTCGCGAATGCGCGGGCGACGATGGTGCCGGGCATGATCACCCGCCCTCCGACGTCGAGCGTGGGAATCCCCGGAGGCGGGGACTGTCCCGCCTCCACCCGCGTGAATCGTCCGTCCTCCACGACGAGCGTCGCATCCCGGATCGTGCCCGAGCTCATCGTGAAGACGTGGGCGCCGGTGATCGCGAACGTCTCGTCGCCCAGGCCGACGGCTCCGGTCATCGCCGTGAACGGGCCGACCGGTGTCGGCCGACCTTGCTGGCGCGGCACGGCACGCTCGTACTCGAGCTCACCATCCACGAAGACACGCTCGATCCGGTCCGCGGACAGGTCCAGGAAATGGCCGTCGAGCAACACCAGGTCGGCGTCCTTGCCCACCTCGATGCTCCCAATGCGGTCATCGAGCATCATTGCTTTCGCGCCGTTGATCGTCATGATCTCGAGCGCCTGCTGATCGGTGAGGCCGTGGCGGGCGAGAAACGCACCGTACTCGCGGAAATCTCCGAAGTGCTGCGCGGACATGTCGGTCTGAATGCTAGCCGTGATGCCGGCATCGAGCAGGACCTCGAGGAGGTTGATCGGCTCGGGGTCGTTGTAATACTGCACGATCATCATGGGGCCGATAACCGGGATGATGTCCGTGTCCCGGAGCACATCGATCATCGGGAAGACCTCCTCGGCGTGCGCGAGCGCCAAGCGGTCGATGAAGCCGTACTTCCTGGCGAGGCGCATGACCATCATGGTCTCGCTGGGATAGTGCGAGTGGGCGTGGACCATCACCTCGCCCCTGAGCACCGGTAGTAGCGCCTCGAGTCTCTCGTCCGGCGCCGGGGGAGCGGTGGCCCGCCCGGCCGCGTAGGCGTCGAGCGACGCCCGGTACTTGGTGGCCCGCCGAAAGTACTCGTCCGCCGTGGCGTACCATCCCATGACCGTCTGGGGTGTCTGCCCGGGGCGCAGGTTGATCAGGGGCCGCACCGCCATCTTCAGATCCACGTACGGCTTGAGGATCATGTCCGGCCCGGGCTCGGCCTTCATTTTCAGAGCCACCGACTGCCCGCTGGAGATGATGCCGCTGCCTGATCGGGTGATGAGCGAGGTCACGCCACCCGAAAGGGCGACCTGGATCATCGGGTCGTCGAGATCGAGGTTGTCGACGGCCTTCCACTCCGGCGTGAACGGTCCCGGGATCGCGGATCGGCTCGATCGATCCAGTGCCAGATGCGCATGTGCGTCGATCATGCCTGGGATGACGACTTCGGCGGTGTATTCGATCGTGCCGGCTGGAGCGTCCACGGTGCGCCCTACCGCCTGGATGACCCCGTCCCGCAAAAGGATCTCGCCGTCGGGGATCACGCCGGCAGTGACCGTGTGGATCTCACCCGCGCGGATGAGGACGGCTCGCGATTGAGCCTCCACGGTCGGGGGGCTAGAGACCATCGCGGCCAAGACGATGAGGAGGGCACGTGGGCGCTTCACCGGGTCCCTCCTCGGCCGAAGTCGAACATCGGGCCAACTTGGCGGGAGACGAGGATGCTCAGCAAGCGACGCACCTCAGCCCGTGATCAAGCATCCGTGGCCACCTCGCCAACGTCCCCTGCCGGTGCCCATAATGGACCGGCCTTCCCACTCCACGGGGGTGACATGACGATCGATCGAAGACACTTCACCAAGGTCGCTGGAGCGGGCGCCGCCGTGATGGCTGTCGCCTGGCAGCAGGCGTGTGCCCAGGTCTCCGACACGGGGGACGTCACCGCGGATACGGTGAGAACGCTGCTCGACGCACAGGGCCCCCGTGGGATCTACGACGACCCCGAGGAATTCGAGCGCCTTCGCAGGGCCGTCGCCAACAGCGCGCGCATTGCGAACCAGCTGAGGGCGTTCCCGCTGAGTGAGGACGAGCAACCGCTCACGGTCTTTCGGAGAGGCTGATGCAGGCGACGCCGATTCACTTCATGACGGTTCGAGAGCAGGCGGACCTCCTCGCATCGGGCGACATCACCTCCGTCGAGCTGACTCGGCACTTCCTGGACCGTGCCGCGGAGCTCGACCCGCCCCCGTTCGAGCTCCCGAGCGAGCCCCGCTCCGACCACGACGGCATGCTCTCGACCATCGTAACGATCGCGCGGGAGCACGCGCTCGAAGCCGCCCAGCGTGCCGACGAGGAGCTGCGCTCGGGGCTGCGGCGCAGCATCCTTCACGGTATTCCGTACGGCGTCAAGGACTTGCTCGACACCGACGGCATCCGCACGACGTGGGGATCGGGGATCCTCCGGGATCGCGTGCCGGCGCGGAACGCGGCGGTTATCGAGCGGTTGGATGCGTCCGGGGCGGTGTTGATGGCGAAGATGTCGCTCGGCGAGTTCGCCGGGGGTAACACCAGCTCCGCCTTGAATCCGTGGAAGCTGGATCGCACCAGCTTCGGTTCGTCCAGCGGCACCGTCTCGGCTGCGGTCTCCGGGCTGATCGGGTTCGGGATCGGAACGGAGACCGGCGGGTCCATCGTGTACCCGGCTTCCTCGGTCGGGGCGTCCGGACTCCGGCCGACCTTCGGCCGCGTGAGTCGATTCGGATGCATGCCACTGTCCTGGAGCTTGGACAAGATCGGGCCCGTCGGCCGGTCAGCCCGGGACTGCGGATACGTCCTCGAGCAGATCAACGGCTTCGATGCGCGCGACAACTCATCTGCGAGCCGCCCCTTCGCGTTCCGGGCCGATCCCGGCTCGATGAGGGGCCGGCGGCTCGGTGTTCACCGTCGCGAGTTCTTGCTGACGCAGTCCGATCAGAACCGTGAGGTCTTCCAGGATGCGCTCGACCTTTGGGCGTCGATGGGGGTGATCGTGGAGGACATCGATCTGCCGCAGTACCCGACCGGAGCTCTCTTCTCCACGATCGTGACGGTCGAGAGCGGAACCATCTTCGGGCCGCTCCTCGCCGACGGCAGCGCCTCCGGCATGTTTTCGTTCAATGAAGACCGAGCCGCCGGGTGGATGGCCGGACGGATGATGTCAGCGTCGGATTATCTGACCGCGCAGCGGATTCGGAGCCAGCTAACGCGTGAAGCCGACGAGATCCTCTCGCGGTACGACGCGGTCGTAGCCCCCACCTGGCCGAATGGAGCCGCTCTGCGGGAAGTGAGCGACGGGTGGCCGATTCCCGCCCGCCACGAGTGGGAGCCGCCGGACGACTTCGCCGGCGGCACACCGCGACTCAATGCCATCGCCAACCTGGCCGGACACCCTGGCCTCAACATCCCGTGTGGCTTCGATCCGGACGGGATGCCGCTGTGTCTTCAGATCGTCGGCTCGCCGTTCGACGAACAGGCAGTACTCGACTTCGGGATGTCCTACCAGGACGAGACGGACTGGCACTCGATAAGGCCCGAGTACCCTTGGCGTCGTTGATCCGTCCATGAAAGGCCATGGCTGAAAGCCAACTGGGGAGATGTTGCTCTCGACGACGAGCGCTTCCTCATGGCTCGGAACTTCGGGAGCGATGGCTCCGTCTCGCTTGTCCTGGCCCGGAGGTTCGGTGGGACGCGATCGCCAGGTCCATGCAGATCGACTCTGCTGGACGGTTTTTGATGGTACGAGATGATCCGGACGTCGTGCCGGAGATCGTGATCGTCGTGAACTGGTTGGAGGAACTGAAGGCTCGGTTGAATAACTGAGCCGCCAGATTCCGTGGCTGCGCGTACTTGCCGAGGGCGCGGTGATCGTTCCGCACGAGGGAATCCCACCTCACGCTGCGTCGGCGTGCGGGTCGCTCGTCGAACCCGGGCTCGTTTGCCAGGTCGATCGGGGCCACCTGTTGCGCGACTGGGCCTTGCCCTCGGGCATTATGGGCGCATTCGCGAGAACGAAGGCGAGGCTGCCCTACTTCCGCCGTCGGGCCGGAGTTAGCGAGCGCCCTAGCCTGAACTCCGAGGGGGCTACCGGCACAAGCCCGCCAAGACTACCCTCGGCGTAGCGTGGCATGGGGTCAGAGCGGGAGGGAGCCGGACGGCCACGGCGTCAGGCCGCCGAGCGTCGATCCCTTGTGCGACTCACATCAACGTTAAAACATCGAGAGTCTGCGCGCGGGTGCTCTATGTGCCGCCACCGGGGAGACGAGTTTGGAGACCATCAAGTATCTCGTCCGTGAGAGCCATCGCCGTTCACTTTGGCATGTGCTCGGGATCTTCACGGCTGCCTCGTGGGGTGTGCTCCAGGTCGTGGACCTGCTCACGGAGACGGCGGGGCTGCCGTCTTGGACGCCGACCATGGCCCTTGTGGTGTTACTGCTCGGACTCCCCATGTGCCTTGCCACCGCATTCGTGCAGGAGGGGCTGCCGGGGCGGACACAGGGCACGGATGATGTAGAGGGGTCACGTGCTCCAGAGCCGGTCCCGGACAACCTCTCGGCAGGTACGGGCTCACTCGACCGCCCAACGACCCGACCGTCCCGAAGTCGGCGTCTTCTGACCTGGAAGAACGCCCTGCTGGGCGGGGTTGGTGCGTTCGCGCTTGTTG
>JBDHDM010000303.1:0-9884 GCA_039591515.1 Gemmatimonadota bacterium
TACGGATCGCCGTAGTGAGCGCGGTCCATACCCTCCTGGGCGAGGTCTTCGGCACGGCATACGCGGTGGGCGGCCTCGTCACGGCGGGGGTGTTGGTGCGCTGGGCCGCCCCCGAGACGCTGACCTGGCTGACGACCGGGTGGCCGACCGGGCTGACACAGACGCTGCTCCGGGTCACGTGGGGGGCGCTACTGGCCGCGGTCTTGTTGGTGATGGGGATCGTCTTGGTGTGTGTGTGGCCGGCCACGGCGCTGGTCGCCACGCAACGCGCCAATCGCATGGACGCGTTGCGGCAGGCTCTCGAGGACGAGACCGAGGAGGCCTTGTTCACCGAGGCTCGCACCCGGTCCGCCCGCCGGGGCGATACGAGCTCCAGTGAGGGGAGGTGAGGTGAGAGTCTCGGAGCCATTGGGCGCGAGCATTCCCTCGCCACCGCCCTGACGCGGAGCGCGCCAGCCATGCACCTCACCACCGTCTTGTTCGATCTGGACGGAACGCTGTTGGATCGTCGTGCCACGTTCCGCCTCCACCTGGAGGGGCAGATTCGCCGGCATCCGGCCGTGTTCGAGCCGGCTTCCTCCGACGGATATCTGGAGCGCCTCCTCGTTCTGGACGAGCAGGGAGCGCTCGACCGAGCCGAGTTCTACCGCGTGGTCCAGGCCGACCTGGGCCTCCCCCGAGACGCCTCCGACCTTCTTCGTGAAGACTTCGAGCGGCATTTCCCCGAGCGGTGCATACCGGAGCCCAACGTGACGGAGTGTTTGGACGCACTCCGCCAGCGGGGTATGAAGCTCGGTCTGGTGACGAACGGAGGGGCGGTCATCCAGGGGCGCAAGATCGACAGGTCAGGCCTACGGTCTCGGTTCGACTCGATCGTCATTTCGGAATCGGCGGGAGTAAGGAAGCCCGATCCGAGGATCTTCGAGCTGTGCCTGCGCGAGCTGGGTGAACCGTCTTCCGCTGCCGTGTACGTCGGAGACAATCCGGAGCCGGATATGGGAGGGGCGAAGGCGGCCGGCTTGTCCGCGGTCTGGAGGCGTGACCCCTTCTGGCCGGAGCCGGAGATCGCCGACGAGATCATCGACGACCTGATGGAGCTTCTGCCGTGGATCGACGCACGGGTGGAGTCTGACTCCGGCCGAGCCCCGAGGGACCCGTGACCGCATCCATGAGAGCCTTCCGCCCAGCGGATCTGCCTGCATGCCTGGCCCTCTTCGACTCCAACGTCCCGGAGTACTTTCGAGATCACGAACGCGATGAATTCGAGGCGTTCCTCCGAGCCCTCCCGGGCCCGTACTTCGTGTTGGAGGAAGGTGCGACGATCGTAGCCTGTGGCGGCTACGCCGTGCGTGCAGCGGAGGGAGAGGCCGATCTTTGCTGGGGTATGGTCCACGGATCTCGCCACGGTCGAGGGTACGGACGCCTGCTGAGTGCACACCGACTGGAAGAGGCGCAGAAGGACCCGGGCCTTCGTGCGGTCGTCTTGCACACCAGTCAGCACACAGTGGGCTTCTACGAAAAGCTCGGATTCTCCCTGCTCAGCACGGAGCCCGACGGGTACGGGTCGGGCCTCGACCGGTGCGAGATGAGACTCCGCCTGGACCGAGCTCCGCGGGTGGGCCGGCCCGGTTCGTAGCCGGAGGAGTCGGGAATGCCCAACGGTGCACCCGGGGATCATCCGATCACTGATATTCTCATCCACGGTCTCGACGTATACGCTCCGGACGTCGACGCCCTCGTTCGCGAGATCGTCGACCTGGGCGGGCGAGACCGAATCGAGAAGCTGCTGTTCACCCAGTACTCACCCTATTGCAGCCCCGATGTCCCGAAGCTCCGTGGCGTGCTCACCGAGCTCCGAGATCGGCTCGTAGCCGAAGCGAAGGACCGTGGGTGGGAGGTCGGTTGAGCACGCACATGGAAAGCGACCTGCTATCATTCGGTCCAACCGGAGGGCAGGAGTGCCATGTCGATCTTCTCGAACCGAGCCGATTCCGCTGCGGAGGAGGCGGAAGCCTACATCGACGCCGTCTTGGGCCTACTCGGTGATCAGGACCCACTGGTCGTGCTCGGGTCCACGGCCGAGTTTTGTGCACGTCGCACCGCGGAGCTCACGGTGAGTCAGCTCCGGACGCCGGAGGCTCCGGGAAAGTGGAGCGTGGCAGCACTGCTCCAACACTGGGCCGACTCCGAGCTGGTTTGGGGATACCGTCTACGCCGAGTCCTGGCGGAGGAGCGCCCCGTGCTCACGGGGTTCGATCAGGATGTATGGGCGGAGCGCTTGCGATATGCGGAGGCCGATCGGGACGCGGCCCTGACCCTGTTCACAGCGATCCGGGACGCGAACCTGGGTCTGCTGCGGAGCACCGGGCCGGGAGACTTGGACCGGGAAGGGATGCACGTGGAACGCGGCGCGGAGTCCCTCCGCCACATGATGCGGCTCTATGCCGGTCACGACCTCGCCCATCGCCGACAGCTGGAGCGCATCATCGCCACGATCGGAGCCGGGTCGGTCGGGTGAGCCCGGACGGGTCGAGCGTCGGGGTCTCCCGTCGTCGGTTCTTGATGGGGGCCGGAGGTGGCGCCCTGGTCGCCGGGGCCGCCCTCGCCGAAGGGTTCATCTTCGAGCCCGCCCGCCTGCACGTGTCCCACCATTCGCTTGGTGAGCCCCGGTCGGGCCTGGATCCCATCCGGCTCGCCGTCCTCACCGACCTGCACCTCAGGGCGCTCGGAGCGCTGCACGAGAAGCTGGAGCGAGCCGTGGCCGAGGCCGAGCCGGACGTCATCTTGCTCGTCGGGGACTCGATCGACCGATCCGACAACCTCCCGTTGCTCCGGGAGTTCCTGGAGACGCTACCCGCGTCGGCGCAGAGATACGCAACCGTTGGCAACTGGGAGTATTGGGCCGGCGTCGATCCGGATGCGCTGAGGCGTACGTACGAA
The DNA here is from genome assembly GCA_039591515.1 of Gemmatimonadota bacterium. Classification (GTDB taxonomy): domain Bacteria; phylum Gemmatimonadota; class Gemmatimonadetes; order Longimicrobiales; family Gaopeijiaceae; genus UBA2589. The sequence goes on from JBDHDM010000303.1 coordinate 2,941, forward strand.
GCCCGCGACACGCGCCTCCTCGTGAACGAGTCGGTGGAGCTCGGTCCGCTCGCCCTCCTCTACGGGCTGGATGATTCGCTCGCCGGCCGTCCGAACCTCTCCAGATTGCCGACCGATCGAGACGCCGAGGTGCTGCTCCTCAGCCACTGCCCCGGTTTCAGAGACGAACTGAGCTCGGCCGACGGGCACCGGATCCGCGCCATGATCTCCGGACACACGCACGGCGGCCAGGTCGCGTTCAGGGGGTGGGCCCCGCTCAGGCCGCCGGGGAGCGGGCGATACGTGTCCGGCTGGTACTCGGGTGGCGGACCGGACCTCTTCGTCTCCCGCGGGCTCGGTACCTCTCTCCTGCCGTTGCGGGTGGGAAGCGTGCCCGAGCTCGCCGTCATCGATTGGCACGTACCGGCTCAATGACGGAGTCTACGCCCGATGTCTGACTGGGATCCAGACGCGCTCCGTGAGCGAATCAACGAGTACGGGCCGTATGCGGGGGCCCACATCGAAGTCACGCACATCTCCGCGGATGCCGGGGAGATCAGGGTCCAGATGACGCTCGGTGCAGGCAACGAGAACCTGGTGGGGACCCACTTCGGCGGGAGTCTGTACGCGATGGTGGACCCCCATCTCATGATCTTGCTCACCCGGCGGCTCGGCCCGGAGTACGTCGTCTGGGACCGGTCGGCTACGATCGACTTTCTCAAGCCCGGCCTGGGCACGGTCCGCTGCGTCATCCGGGTGACCGAAGCCGACGTGGCCGCTATCCGCCGTGCCACCGCGGGCGGTGGCAAGCATCTGCCCGAGTGGACGCTGGAGGTTCTGGACGAAGAGGGCGAAATCGTGGCCCGGGTCTCGAAGACGCTGTACGTGCGTCGGAGGCAACTCGCGGAGTGAGTCGCTGCGGCGCTCCTTGCAAACGCGGGGTGCGGAGATGCGGGTCTGCGACAGCGGGCCACCACCTCGTCGAGCACGCCAAATCGCGCGGGTGCACGGCCAACTCTCGCGGGAGGCGCGATCCAACGCAGCACGGACATCACGGCCTCCTTGGCGCCGAAGCCCTCCACAACCTGCGTTCTGGCCCAGCGGTCGCCCAGTCGGTAGCCGAAGGGATCCCGCACCAACGTCACGCCCTCCAGCACGACCGCGACGAGATTCACCCCGGGAAACAGGAACACCACGTTCCGGCGCAACGGAGGCGCCAGTGAACACGGCTTGCCTGTCTCGAGGCTGATGACCACGAGGCCGATCATGAACTTCCCCACGCTCCGTCCCCCGAGTGCGTCGCGCCCGGCCAGATAGATGGCCCCGGCCACGACGAACCAGGACGAACCCGCATTCGCCCAGAAGTACAGCGCGCAGCCGAAGAGCATCGCGTCGATCGCACCGGCCATGATTCTCTTGGATACGTCGGCCTTCGGGTAGCTCGAGTCGACGCCCGGCAGCCGCGTGAGGGCGAGCGGGTAGACGAGCACGAAAGTGAGGGCGGGCAGGAGCAGCATGCCGAGGGCGACGTTCATGATGTCGTTCATGATGGGAGGCGACTTGGTCGCCGGCTCACCTCGCACGAGGGCCCCCGTGACGCGCTAGCCGATGCGGCCGATCCACTCGTGTGAAGGGTGGAGGGTCCCGAGCGCTCTGGCCAGCCAAGCGCGCTGCTCGGGCTCGAGCGTGGGAAGGACGGCGTCGAAGTCGTGGTGGTCTTTGCGTCTGACGTCCTTCGCCTTGTACAGCAGTTGGACCTCTGGGCACTGGATATCCCAGGCCGCCGCCCCTTTTCTGCGAAGCCAGAGCCCTCCCCCGGCAAGGGCTTCGCCCTCCGGGGCCAGTTTCAGCCGTCCGTGATTCGCCGCATACACTTCCCAGCCCCGCAGGGAGCCAAGAAGCGCCAGCGTATCCCGGTGCGTGCATCCGACGTCGAAGTCATCGTGCAGCCGGGTGCGTTCCCCCAGCCACAAATCGATCGCCCAGCCGCCGCTCACCCACCAGGGGTTCCGTACTGGAGCGAGCAGCTCCATGACCTCAGTGGGCTCCAGCCCGGACCAAGGGTCGTCGACAGAAGCCGTCATGGACCGAATCTACGTCGAGGTCCCGTGTGGCGGCCCGATCGAGCAGACGGTCCTTAGCGCGACCCCCCGATCAGCTGCCGACCGTCGGTCCCTCCCGGGCCCACCGAGGACCGATCCGCCGCCGGTTCGAGTGCCGTGTCCCCGTCGGCGTGCCTTGCGAGAGCGAGAGAACCGACCGCGGAGGCGGCCCCCAGGAGCGTTGCTGCCACGGTGACCGTAGCCGCAACCACGGGGACGCCGCTCGCTCCCCAGAGGCCGGCGCCCACGGCGAGGCCGCCGAGCAGTAGGCCTCCGAGCGCACCCCATGCCGCGAACCTGGGGAGGGTGAGCTCATCGAACTGTCGTCTGCCCTCGGCCAGGCCGAGAACCGTCGAGAAGATCGTTCCTCCGAGGAACCCGAGGATGCCGAAGGCGATGGCGTTGATCTGGATCACCGCCAGCAGGCCGACGGGCACGTCGAGCAGGAACCACAAGACAGAGCCGAGGACGGCGCCGATCGGTGCCCAGCCAAGAGCCCACGTCACCCCGATTCCCAGCGCGCCCCGTAGACGTCGCAGCCAATCTTTCATCGTGGCCCCCTCCCCCCGTGGCCCAGCCGACGACCCGCCCCTCAGTGCGCGGGGTCGACTCTTCTTACGGAGGAATCGGCTCGGGGATCCCAGGTGGGGTGGAGGGCATCCGAAGTGGAGGCGAACGGGCGCCCTCGTCGTTGCGGCCCGGTGCCTGGGCCCCTACCTCTCACGCCGAGTCGTGTGGGGCCGATGCCCTGAGAGCAGAACTGTCCGAAAGAGGGGTGCGGTGAACGGTTTGATCTCCAACGAGCAGCGCCGGATCGACGCGTCTGGACGCCCGGCGAGGCCGCGCCGGTCGATCCGCCGAGGCGGTGATCTCGGCTGGGTGCTTCCGGCGCTGGTGCTGCTCGCGGGGCCGACGGCTGCGCAGCAGGTCGCGGACGGCGGCTTCGATCCGCCGATGGACGATCCGACCTTCGCTGCGGGCGCGGGTCCCGTGGTGGGGATCGATGCGGCGCACGTGAACTTCCACACGATGGAGGGCAGATACCAAACGTTCGCCAGGCTCCTGGCGAAGGACGGGTATCAGCTTCGCTCGAGCGCGGCCCCGTTCACGGCGACTCACCTGGCGACGATGGACGTGTTGGTGATCGCCAATGCCATGCACCCTCAGAGTGCGGCCCGCTTCGCGCCCCTACCCAACCTGTCGGCGTTCACGGACGAGGAGATCGGGGTGGTGGAGCGCTGGGTCGCTGACGGTGGGTCCTTGATGCTCATCGCGGACCACATGCCGATCGCCGGACACGCCGAGGCGCTCGCCGGGGCGTTCGGCGTCCGCTTCCAGAACGGTTTCGTCTTCGACTCGGACGGTGGAGGGCGCATCACCTTCCGCACCTCGGACGGCACGCTCGGTCAGAGCCGCGTGGTGCGGGGCGACGGCCCGTCCGAGGGTGTGGATTCGGTCACGACGTTCACAGGGCAAGGCTTCCGCATCGACCCACATGTGGACGCAGAGCCACTCTTGATCATCCCCGAGCCGTACACGTTGTATTTGCCATCTGTCGCGTGGGAGTTCTCCGAGTCGACGCCGCGGGTGCCAGCCGCATACCTCCTGCAGGGGGCCCTCCTGCGCCACGGAAGGGGTCGGGTCGCGGTTTTCGGCGAGGCCGCGATGTTCAGCGCCCAGCTCGCGGGGCCACAGCGAAGGCCGATGGGCATGAACCATCCCGCCGCCGCGCAGAACCACCGCTTCGCACTGAACGTGCTCCGGTGGTTGAGTGACGGGGGGCGGTGAGCGTCGTGTGATCAGTCTGCGGGACAGGCCGAGTGACGGTTTCCCCGCAAGGCCCGGGTGGCGCGCCCGCCTTTCGGCCCCATCGCCAACACCGTCATGACTTCGGTGTACGGCGTGAGGCACACGGACCGCACGCGGGGAGGGTGGATGATGAGGAGCGAGGGATGGGCCGTGGGCGCGATCGCCGCGGGGATCGTCGCGTTGGGTGTCGGGAACGGCCCGGCGCTGGCGCAGACGGTCTCGATCGATGAGCTCGCGTTCATGGCGGGGAGCTGGGAGCGGACCACGGACGGCATGCACGTCGAGCAGGTGTTCCTGCCGCCCGAGGGTCGCACCATGGTCGGTCTACAACGACGGACACAGGACGGTGCGACGCTGGTGTCGTACTTCTTCGTCATCGAGGAGACCGACCGAGGCATCGTGTGTCGGTTCAAGCACTTCGAGAACGACTACTCCACGTACGAGGATCGCAACGCGACGGGACCGCGCACGTTTTCGCTCGTCGAAGCGGCTTCCGGGAGCGCGACGTTTCGAGAGGAGTCACCCGATGGCGTGTTGCTCCTGCGCTATCGGGTCACGGACGGCGGGCAGCTGGGGATCGCAGTCGGCGCTCCGTCGGACTTCGAGTCCGGAGCGCCTGCGGAGAGCCTGCACGACCCGGTCGGCTGACCGCTTCCCGCCGACTGGCGCGCGTGAATCGGGGGTCGCAGCTTGGGCGTCGCACCGCAGCCCGGAGGTCTCATGACTCGCTTCGCACTCGCCGCCCTCGTCGCTCTCGTCGGCGTCTCGCCCCTCTCCGCCGTTCAGGAGGCGCCGTCCGATACGCTGCTCACGGTGGGCCACTACCTCGACTTCGAGCGCGTGAGCGATCCACAGATCTCACCCGACGGGCGACAGGTCGTCTATACCCGGGCCTACGTGGACAAGATGAACGACCGCTTCGAGTCGGCGATCTGGATCATGGACGCCGACGGGGGGCGCTCCCGCTACCTCGTGGACGGCTCGTCACCGCGGTGGTCGCCGGACGGGACGCGCATCGCGTACCTGGCCGACGGCGACCCGGAGGGTACACAGCTGTTCGTTCGGTGGATGGATGCGGAGGGGGCGATCAGCCAGATCACGAGGGAGACCGAGACGCCGTCGAACATCAGGTGGGGGCCGCGTTCGGAGCACGTCTACTTCCAGCGGATCGTGCCCGTGCCCGAGACGTGGACCGTGGATCTGCCGACCGCCCCGGAGGGTGCCAGCTGGACGCCGGCGCCGCGCATCGTGGACCGGATGCACTACCGGTTCGATCGGGTCGGCTTCCTCCCGAGCGGCTGGAACCACCTCTTCCGCGTGCCGGCGGACGGCGGCACCGCCATGCAGCTGACCCGGGGTGAGTTCCACGTCGGTGGCACGTTCGTGCCGGGGGTCGGGTCGGCCGGGTACGACGTCTCGCCGGATGGGAGCACGCTGTACTTCGACGGGCTCATGGAGGACACCGACCTCACCTACCTCGAATCGCACATCTGGGCGCTCGACATCGCGACCGGTGCCGTGCGTCAGCTCACCCAGCGGCGCGGCCCTTGGGCCGGACCGGTCGTGTCTCCGGATGGACAGCGGATCGCGTACACGGGCTTCGACTGGACGTCACAGACGTACAAGACCACGGAGCTCCACGTCATGAACGCCGACGGTTCCGGTGCTCGCATCGTGTCGGGCGCGATCGACCGCGACGTCGGCTCCGTGCACTGGGACGAGGAGGGCGACGGCCTCTACTTCACCGCCGGAGACCGGGGCACGCTCAACGTCCACCACGTTTCGACCGATGGCGCGCACCATCAGGTGACGTCGGGAACCCACATGCTCTCGCTCAACTCGATGACTCGAGAGGGGACGGGGGTAGGCGTCCGAACCGCTCCTCACGAGCCGCCGGACGTGGTCCGCTACCGGATGGCAGACGGATCGACACAGGAGCGCCTCACGCGCGTGAACGACGACGTCCTCGTCGGCAAGCGGCTGGGTGACGTCGAGGAGATCTGGTACGAGTCGACCGACGACACACAGGTACAGGGCTGGATCGTGAAGCCTCCCGATTTCGAGCCGACGGTGGAATATCCGCTCATCCTTCACATCCACGGCGGGCCGCACGGCATGTACAACGTGGGCTTCAGCTACACGTATCAGAACTTCGCGGCGAACGGATACGTGGTTCTATACACGAACCCGCGCGGGAGCACGGGCTACGGCACGGATTTCGGAAACGCGATCGACAACGGGTATCCCTCGGTCGACTACGACGACCTCATGGCCGGTGTCGATGCGGTGATCGACCTCGGCTACGTGGACGAAGACCGCATGTACGTGACCGGCTGCTCGGGCGGGGGCGTGCTGTCGAGCTGGGTCATCGGTCAGACGGACCGCTTCGCGGCGGCCGGCGTGCGTTGCCCGGTCATCAATTGGATGAGCTTCGCGGGTACCGCGGACATCACGATGTGGGGCTACTACCGCTACGAGGGCTTTCCTTGGACGAACCCGGACAAGTACCTGGAGCACTCGCCTCTGATGTACGTGGAGAACGTCGAGACACCCACGATCCTCATGACCGGCGAGCTGGATCTCCGCACTCCCATCGCGCAGACCGAGGAGTACTACCAGGCGCTCAAGGTGCTCGGCGTGCCGACGAAGATGCTTCGCTTCAACGGTGAGTATCACGGGACCGGAAGCCTCCCGTCGAACTTCATGAGGACGCAGCTCTACCTCATGAAGTGGTTCGAGGAGTATCGGAAGGGGATGCCGGTCACGGAATGAGACGGACGTGAGCGCGGAGCCCTCCGATCCCGGTCCGGCCCCCGAGTGGGAGCCGATCCACCCCGAGACCGTGGTCGGACACGTCCACCTCAAGGTCTCGGACCTCGATCGAGCGGTTCGCTTCTATCGGGAAGCACTCGGCTTCGAGGTGACCCAGGAAATGGGCGGCTCGGCCGTGTTCTTGAGCGCCGGAGGGTATCACCACCACGTCGGCCTGAACACGTGGCAATCGCGCGGCGGCAGTGCTCCTCGACCGGGCGCCACCGGGCTCTTTCACGCGGC
>JBDHDM010000304.1:0-5445 GCA_039591515.1 Gemmatimonadota bacterium
GGTCGGCCTGACGTCCTGGCCGACGCTCCCAACGCCACCTGGTCGGCTGACTTCAAGGGCGAGTTCCCCACCCGCGACGGCGTGCTGTGCTACCCGCTCACCGTCCAGGACATGCACTCGCGCTTCCTCCTCGACTGTCGTGGGCGTCTGAGCGTCGCCATGGACGGCGTATTCCCAGTCTCTGCAAGCCTCTTCCGCAAGTTCGGGCTGCCCGACCGCATCCGAACCGACAACGGCGTCCCCTTCGCTTCCAACGCTCTCGGACGCCTCTCACGACTCAGCGTCTGGTTCGTTCAACTCGGCATCACGCCTCAGTTCATCGAGCCCGCTTCGCCCCAGCAGAACGGCCGTCACGAGAACATGCACCTCGTCCTCAAGCGACGATCCCGGCCTCCTCGCTCTTCCATCCGCACCCAGCAGCGTGCCTTCAACGACCTCCGATCCGAGTACAACCATGTTCGGCCCCATGAGGCCCTCGACGGTGCCGTGCCCGCCGATCTCTACGAACCCTCACATCGACCCTTCCCCACCAGCCTCGAGCCAATCACCTATCCCGGGCACTTCGAGACCCGACTCGTCAGCGCAAACGGAGGCATCCGCTGGTATGCCGATCGCGTCGGCGTCAGCCAGCTTCTCGCCGGCCACCACGTCGGCCTCGAGGAGGTTGATCACGGGCTCTTCGACGTCTACTTCGGACCCATCTGGCTCGGTCGCTTCATCGAACACAAACGCCGCATCGTCGACTCCACCAATCCCGGTCGCCATCGTCGAGGTGGCTCTAGCAAAGGACGGCGAACTGTAAAGAAGGTCTCTTGACTCCCCTGTTAACCAGGTCCTTTACCGCTCAGCCTACCCCCTCACATGGCGTCTATTTCAGACACAGCCTCCGTCATGAACAGGGCGACGTTCGACAGGTAGAAATCAACGAGGTGTAGTCGCTCTCTCTCCAGTCGAACCTGAGTAGAGAACTCGGGATCTGACCTGAAGCCCCTCAGGATGGCCCCGGTAGCCGCAGGGTCACCGTTCCTCGCGGCAGCGCGGAGACCACTTTGGGCGAGATGGCTCAACAAAGTGCTGTTGACCCGGGCCGAGTTCAGGTCAAGTCGTTCGAGCTGCGAGTCCATTCTGCCATACGCCTGCGCTACCGTGCGCCGCAGATTGGAATCTGCTATCAACCGTAGGTTGCCAGTGCTCTTCAAGTCCTCAAGCACGACACGGCTCACCTCAGGGAAGCTGCCTGTCATTTGGGCCGGAAAGATTAGGCCTTCGGCGATCTCGAGCTCGCGGCCCTCAATCTCGCCGGACTCGACCAGTGCAGCGACTTCAACAAGGGTTGCGATCAGATCCACGCTGCGAGTCCGCTCTCTCTCCGCGGCCTCAGCGTTCTGAGCAAGCTCGGACCGGAGCGCCTCAAGGTATTCGGCGCCACGCTGTGAGTCTTGCCACTCCTGCCAGCCAGCTTCCAGAGCCAACGCAGTCAGCACGCCGACGACGATCACGAGGAATCCGCGTAACACCTCACCGACAGATCTCTGCTGCATGCACCATGCCTGCCTCTTGTTCCGCCTAACTCTAATTCTCTTGCACTTCACGCCGCAGTCTGGGGGTTATGCTGCGACGGAAGCAAATGGGCTAGTTGGATCCTCGATTCCCAGTGCTGCATAAATCCTGTGTGCTGCGCGTCGACCGCCTCTAGCTAAGCCCCGTAGAGCCGCGAGTCCTGCGTAGGCAGGCCTGGAGACGTAGAAGCGGCCCCGAGCCCTCTGCCGGGATTCTCGGGGCTCGCCCCCCTTGAGGTTATTGGACCCATGGAATGGGCGGGGTACCCCCCTCTCGGATACGGTTCGTTGAATCGGACATAGTTTTCGACACAGTCGGGCGATTCGCCCCGCCCCGCCCTTTATTCTCACCTGCCTTGTGAGGCAGTTGCCTTGGGCCGGTGGTAGCTCAGTTGGGCACTAGACGGTCGAGTTCCTCGAAGAAGTTGCGGACGAGCACCAGAACCGCACGCTCCCGCTCCGGGGCGCTCTCCGCCAGACGAGCGTTCTCGGACCGGGCGATGAGGAAGCGCTGACCGTCAGCACTCACGTCGTACGCGCGGTGGTCGGAGCTGGAACGCAAGGAGGGGAGCCTGAACAACGAATCGCGGCTCAGGACGGAGAAACCGGAGCCGGTGCTGACGCGAGCACTCAACATGACACCCATGTTGCCGGCGCGGCGATAGAAGACCTCATCGCCCTGAGGTGACCACAGCGGTTCGACCGCTCCACCGACGGACAACGTGTGACGCGCCGCATCGACATCCGGGAACGGCCGGACATAGACCTCGCGTTGGCCCGACTCGGACGAGACGTAGGCGAGCCACCGGCCATCAGGCGAGAGCGTTGGCGAAAGGACGTCGTAGTCGCCTCCGAGAATACGCTTCGGGACCGTATCGCCCGCGTGGCGGACGACCCAGAGCTCCGGCCCGTTACCCATGCCACCGACCCGGGCCACAGCCGAACCTCCGTCAGCCGAAATCGTCAATTCGAGAACGGAGCGATCGAGTTGAAGGAAGTTCGCTACCGCATCACTCGCATCCGACCGACGCTGAATGAAGTATTGGCTGCTGTCCGTCGAGGCCGTCTGCCAGTACACGCCCGTGCCGTCGTGCGACCACTCCGGACGACGGTGCTGGGTCTCCACCACGGACAGCTTGGTTACGGGGCCAGAGGGCAACTCCTTTACCCAGAGGCCGCCGCCGTCGCCCTGGATCTCCACGGCCGCCCGTTGATCGTCGGGCGCCAACGCGAGCGTTGCGAAATTGCCCGTGAACTCCGGGTCTACGACCTCTACCTCACCGGTCCGACTGACCCACGCCAGGTGGTACTGAGCCGCGACCTCGACGGCATCCCCCTGTAGATACAGGAGTGTGCCGTCCGCGCCGAGCTTGAAGTCGGTTGATTGCGGGCGCGTCGCCACGCGATTGAGCACGGGCACGCCCGACCCCGTGAGCTGCAGATTCGCGAGATCGAACGGCGCCACGAAGAGGCTACCGTCGACCTGCCCGTAGAAGAGGTGTCCCGTGTCCAGATAGTATGCGCGCACGGCTCCCGGAAGGAGGACGTGGTACTCCTCGGTCTCGAGGTCGAAGACGCCGACGGCCGGGTTGGGGCATTGGTTGTCGCACGTGCTCAGGAGGACCCCACGCGACTCCGGCAGCGCGGTCATGCCCGTGATGAAGCCGGCCTCTCCCGTGGTGAGGCGCTCGGCGCCGCCCCCGTCCTGACTCACTCTCGACAGATTCCATCCCAACCTGTTGAAGAGGATGGAACCGTCGTCCAGCCACGCCGCCTCCCGATTGCCCGTGGCCACGGAGTCCGCGAGCCTCAGAGGCGCGCCCCCGCGGACCGGGATCTTCATGAGGGCCCCTTCGGAGAAGTACGCGATCCACTCCCCGTCTGGAGAGAATACGGGCGAGCTGACGCTCGTCGCGCCCGCGACCGGGACGGGGTCCAGCTCATCCGGCCGCTTGAGCAAGAGTTCCCCGGTCGCGGTGTCGGCGAACGCGATCGCGGAGCCATCCGGAGCGAGGGCACTGTAGTATCGAACCAGAGAATACCCCTCCCCGAACGCCCCGGGGCTCCATAACTCGATCCTCTGCCACTCGACCTCGGCGCGCGTTGTGGAGAACACATTCCAGGCGATCGCGAGGGCGGCCAGAGAGAGAGACGCACCCACCACGACCCGGGTCCGGTCTCTGCGCCCACGGGCAGTCACGCCTGCCGGCGGCGATGGGAGCGCACCCCAGTGGAACGAGTCATCACTCAATGCGTCAGCAAACTCACGCACGGTCTTGAATCGATCCGCCGGCACCTTCTCCAGCGCTTTGCGGATCACCGCGTCCACACTCGTCGGGACGGTGTGCCTGGCTTTCGTCGCTGACACCGCCTCGGCCTGGATGATCTTGCCCAGGATCGCCTGCGGCGAGTTCCCCGTGTACGGTGGCTCCCCCACCAGCATCTCGTAGAGGACGCATCCCAGCGCGTAGATGTCCGTCGCTGCGCCGACACTCTGATCCCCCGTCGCCTGCTCCGGGCTCATGTAGTGTGGTGTACCCAGGGACAGGCCAGTTTCCGTGAGCCGGCCGGCCCCACCTGCGCTCACCGCGAGTGCGATGCCGAAGTCCGAGATCAGCGGCTCGCCTTTCGACAACAGGATGTTTGCCGGCTTGATGTCTCGGTGGATCACGCCGCGCTCGTGAGCCGCCTGGAGAGCAGCGGCCACCTTCGTCGCCAGCCCGACCGCCTCATCCACGCCGAGCTGCCGGTCGCGGTCGAGTCGCTCCCGCAGATTCTCGCCCTCCACGTAGGGCATCACATAGAACAGGAGGCCGTCTGCCTCGCCTGAGTCGTGAAGTGGGAGGATGTGTGGATGCTGCAGGTTGGCCGTGGTCTTGATCTCAGCCAAGAACCGTTCCGCGCCGATGACCGCAGCGAGTTCAGGCTTGAGCACCTTGAGTGCGACCTTCCGCTCGTGCTTCAGGTCATCGGCCAGGTAGACCGTCGCCATCCCGCCTTCGCCCAGCTCTCGCTCGATGCGGTAGCGACCGCCGAGGGCGGCGTTCAAGCGGGTGACGGGATCTGGCGCCTTCATGCGGAGAAGATGCAATCCGCACCCTCGATCCGCGAGCGGCCCAAGACTGTGCCAAGAACTGTGTCAGCGCCCACCGGCGCTGGCCGACGCTCTCAGTGCCAAAATCCAGCAATTCCCGCGCTCAGCGCCCACCAGCGTCGCTCAGCGCGCTCCCGAAGCCGGTGCGCTACCAGACTGCGCCACGACACGTACGTGATTGTCCTGCAATCTGTTATGCCAATCGTTGCAGGACACGCTCCATACAGACTGTGCCAGTAGGTGCGCCACTGGAAGGGCTATGGCCAGGCCACCTGCATGCGAAGCAGCTACGGCGGATCGGTCTCGATCACCGCAGCTTCCTGGGATGCGAAGGATTCGGGCAAATCAGTTCCCCGTCCGCTCGCGAAGCTCAGCCAACCAGTTCTGGACCAGTATGTGCCGCGTAGAGCGGGCCGCCACCGCCCGGTTCGCGGCCGTCACGTCGGCGGCCTGCGCGACGATCACCCTGTCTCCGTCCGGATGGAGATCGGTGGCCGGTCGATAGTAGTTCCCGGTGAACACGACGTCTCGGGACAGCACCACCGGTGTCGGATTTCGCTGAATGCGGGCGGCCACGAACTCGTCTCCCTCCGCCCCCGCCGCACCCTGAAGGGTCCAGTAGTAGACGATGTCGCCGTCCGGTGACCAGAAGGGGATCTCGCCACCACCCACGGAGACGCGCGTCCGCTCGCCCGGGACGGGGAAGCTGCGGATGTAGACCTCCGGCGTGCCCGTCTCGTCGGACGTATAGGCCGCGAGCGTCCCGTCCGGCGAGACCACGAAATCCCTGAG
>JBDHDM010000305.1:0-5423 GCA_039591515.1 Gemmatimonadota bacterium
CAGCCGGCCCAGATGCAGTACATCCTGGACGACGAGCAGCGGACCGCGCTCCGGACCGCGGCCCAGATGGCGGCACGCGAGATCATCCCGCGCGGCATGCTGGATCCCGCGGAGCTGGCGGGGATCAGCACGGATATCGTCTACGTCCGAACGCCGGAGGGGCCGGAGCGGACCCGGCCCGTCTCCGAGCTGATCACTTCGCGCGACTTCTACGCGGAGTCCGCCCTGTTCCTGCCGCCGGGCTTCCCGCCGGACGGGCAGGAGCTTCTCCGGATGGTCCTGATCTTCCACCTGGAGTACAGCCTCGTCCCGAACATCGTGGCGACCGAAGTCGACCGGAACGCAGCGCGCAGCTCGGTGCCCCTCACGAAGGCCGACGTGCTCGAAGGCGAGGCGATCGTTCGTGAGGCCGACCCGATCGGCCCCGAGACGCTCGAGCGGCTGGAGGCGTACGAGAATGCCCTGCGTGAGGCAGGGCTGCTCGAGTCCGAGGATCCGATGGGCGTGGCGGTGTTCGGAGCGGGCCTCCTGGTGTTCACGTTGCTGATGATCTTCGGCCTGTTCGTCTACTTCAACCGACCGGAGGTGTACGGGAACTACCGTTGGCTCGTGCTTCTGGCGCTGCTCACCGCCACGTACTTCCTGACGGCCTACGGCATTGCGGGCGCCGGCCTGGCACCGGAATGGCTACCGATCGCCTTCGTGGCGCTCCCCGTGGCGGTTCTGTGGGACACACGCATGTCCCTGCTGTTGGTCCTCGTCCTGGCGGCGATCACCGGGACGCTGGAGCCCTTCGCGTCCCACGGCGTCGTCCTGGTCGTGATGACGGCCGGAGCGGCGGCGGCGATGAGCGTGCGTGCCGTTCAGCGCAGGTCGGAGACCTGGGTCTCGATCGCGATCATCGCGGGTGCGGGGACGCTGGTGTCCCTCGCCTGGACCCTCTCGACGTCGCAGCCGCTCGTTGGCGTCGCCCAGGCGGCTCTGGCGATCGCGGGCAACGCGACGGTCTCCGCGCTTCTCGCGGTGGGCTTCCTCTGGGTCTTCGAGCTCTTCACCGGAATCACCACGGATCAGACCCTGCTCGAGTGGGCAGATCCGACTCGTCCACTGCTTCGTCGGCTGTCGATGGAGGCGCCGGGCACCTACGCGCACACGATCACCGCGGCCAACCTCGCCGAGGCCGCAGCCGCCGAAGTCGGGGCGAGTGGGCTCCTGTGCCGGGTCGGTGTGCTCTACCACGACATCGGCAAGATGCTCAAGCCGCACTATTTCGTGGAGAATCAGCCGGACGGCAGGAACCCTCACGACAAGCTCAAGCCCGAGACCTCGGCTGCGATCGTCCGCGAGCACGTCACCGAGGGCGCCCGCCTCGCTGAAGAGGGTAAGGTCCCGAAGAGCGTGATCCAGTTCATCTGGGAGCATCACGGAACGCAGCGGATCGGCTTCTTCTACCAGAAGGCCCGGGAGGAGGAAGGCGACGACGTCGATGCCACGCGGTATTCCTACCCCGGCCCGAAGCCCCAGTCCAGGGAGACCGCCATCGTCATGCTGGCCGACTCGTGTGAGTCGGCGGCGCGCGCCATGCGCGATCCCACGCCGGAACGTGTCCGTGACCTGATCAACACGGTGGTTCAGAACAAGGTCTCCGACGGCCAGCTCGACGAGGCTCCGCTCACGCTCGGCGAGATCGCTCGGATCAAGGACCAGTTCGTCAACATTCTCGGGGGTGTGGTGCACCGGCGGATCGACTACCCGGAGACGAAGCATCTGACGGAGCAGAACGGGGACAGCGAGGAGACGGAGGCAGCGCCCGCCCCCACGAACGGCGGGGAGGTGCCCCCTCGAGATGCGAGCGAGGCCCGGACGGCGTCCGAAGCGGCCTCTCCCAGCGGCGTGCCCGCCGGGACCCGCGGAGATCGATGAGCTCTTCGTCGGAGCTCGACGTGACCGTCAACGTCGAGCACGACGCTCACGAGGTGGACGTTCAACTTCTGATCCGGGCCGTCCTCCGCACGGCCGCGGCTGAGGCCTGCGGGCGGGGCGAGGTGTCTCTGATCCTTCTTCCCGATGCCGAGATGCGTGATCTGAACCGCCGGTATCTCAGCCGGGATCACACGACGGACGTGATTTCCTTCGCGCTCGGCGAGGATGCCGGCCTTCTCGGGGACGTGTACATCGGGCTGGACCAGGCAGCGAGGCAGGCCGACGAGGCCGGCGTCGGTGTCGAGGAGGAGCTCGTCCGCCTCGCCGTACACGGGACCCTGCATCTTCTCGGGCACGACCATCCCGAGGGCGCCGACCGCCTCCAGAGCCCGATGTTCGACCTGCAGGAGCGCTTGGTGCGGGAGGTTCTGGCGGACTGAGCGCCGCTTGCCGGGACGCGGGTGGTGGGTGGCCGCTCCGTGCCTTGCTTCGTGCCGGCGACTCCGGGATCTTCCAAGGCTCCGTCGGATTCGGGCCGGTTCCAGCGGCCTCCCAGTACGTCTCCTCCCCAGCCGTCCACCATGTCGTCGACTGCTCCCGAGAAGCGCGAGATCCAGGACCGCATCGCCGCCCGCGTCTCGGCCGGTGACCTCTCCAGGGCAGGGGAGCTGGGGGCGGAGCTGCACGCATCGGACCTCGCCGACGTCGTCGAGGAGCTCGACGAGCAGGGACAGATCTCGCTCCTTTCCTCGCTCCCCGTCGAGTTGGCCTCGGAGGCCCTCGCCGAGATGGATCAGGGTGAAGAGAGAGGGCACCTCCTGGCCGCCCTCGAGCCGGAGAAGGGAGCCGAGCTGATCGAGGAGTTGGCCGCCGACGATGCGGCCGACCTGATGGGTGAGCTCGAGCCTCCCGAGCAGCAGAAGATCCTCGAGGAGCTTCCGGTCGAGACGGCCGATGAGCTCGTGGGGCTCATGCAGTACGGCGAGGAGACAGCAGGTGGCTTGATGACCACCGATCTGGTCGCCCTGCGAGCCTCTCTCACGGCCGCCGAGGCGCTCACCGAGGTGCGGATCCGGGGTCGCGAGGTCGAGGACTTCTACACGGTCTTCGTGGTCGATCACGATCGCCGGCTCCTCGGCACGCTCCGCCTCGACGACTTGATCATCGCCGACACGGAATCACACATCGAGACGTTGGTCGAAGCGCCGGTCGCGACCGTTCGACCCGACGAGGACCAGGAAAGGGTGGGCCGCCTCATCGCCCGCTACAATCTCGCTTCGATTCCGGTGGTCGATGCGGACGGCGTTCTCCTCGGACGGATCACCTTCGACGACGTGATCGACGTCATCGAGGCCGAGCAGACGGAGGACATCTTCCGCTTCGCTGGTGTCAGTGACGACCACGAGCTCCGGAACCGGTGGACGGCGTCGGTGAGGACCCGGCTTCCGTGGCTGGTGCTCAACCTTTTCACTGCGGCCGCGGCGGCTTCGGTCATCATCGTGTTCGAGGACGTGATCGAGCAGGTCATCACGCTCGCGTTCCTTGCCCCGATCATCGCAGCGATGGGGGGCAGCTCCGGCACTCAATCCCTCGCCATCACCATCCGACGGATCACGGTCGAAGGCGCCGGGAGCGCTCGCGGCTTCGTCGTGAGGGAGATCCTGATCGGGCTCGTGACCGGAGCCGTCCTCGGAGTGGGGATCGCGGCACTCGCGATGTTGAAGGACGGTGATCCGGTTCTCGGCCTGGTCGTGATGCTCGCGATGTGGGGCAATCAGGTCGTCGCGGGGTTCGCGGGTGCGTTCGTGCCGGCAACTCTCGACCGAATGGGGGTAGACCCGTCCATCGCTTCGTCCGTCTTCGTACACACGCTCACGGATTTGTGCGGATTCTTCCTGCTGTTGGGTCTCGCGTCGAAGCTCCTCCTCGCCGGTTGAGCTCTCTGGGCTGGGGCCTCGACGTACGGGGTGCGGGCGCTCCCGAAGGCCCGGCCCGGGCCATGGGAGCAGGCGGATGCCCTTGATCCGTCTCCGACGCTCACTGACGGTGTTGTGGCGACTGTCCCCGTTCCTGCTCGCGTTCCTGCGGGATCGCAGGTCGTGGATCTTGTTCGGCGCGCCACCCCGTCGGACCCGTGAGCATCACACCCGCCGGGCAGAGCGCCTCACGAAGCGGCTCGCCGAGCTCGGGCCGACGTTCATCAAGCTCGCCCAGCTACTCAGCGCCCGCGCAGACATCCTGCCCGAGCCGTACCTGTCCGCAATCGGGACGCTCCAGGACCAGGTACCTCCAGACGCCAGCGACGCCATCCGGCGCGTGGTCGAGGCGGAGCTCGGCATGCCGATCGCGGACGTGTTCGAGACGTTCGAGGACGAGCCGCTCGCGGCCGCCAGCCTCGGTCAGGTGCACCCGGCACGCGTGCAGGGTCGGGACGTCGTGGTCAAGGTGCTGCGGCCCGGGGTGGAGGAGTCCGTCGCCCTCGACCTCGACATCTCCTTCCGGGCGTTGTTCTGGATCAACATCCTCTTTCCCAACCATCACGTCCAGGCGCTCACCAACGTGGTCCGGGAGTTCTCCGTTCGGGTCAAGGACGAGATGAACTTCGTGAAGGAAGCGGAGAACATGCACCGCTTCCAGCGGGCCTTCCACGACCACGAGCGGGTGCGCACGCCCGAGGTGCTGGACGAGTACACACGGCACCGGGTTCTGGTGATGGAGCGGTGTGAGGGCACGAAGATCGACCGGCTGGGGGGGCTTTTCCGGGCCGGGCGGCTCTCGTTCCGTCAGGTGATGGAGGCGCTGACGACTGTCTACCTCCAGATGATGATGGTCGACGGTTTCATGCATGCCGATCCGCATCCCGGCAACCTGCTCGTGCAGGACGATGGGACGATCGTCGTTCTCGACTGGGGCGCGGTGATGGATGTGCCGCGGTACACGCGTGAGTCGATTCTGGGCATCGCGCTCGCGCTCGGGCGCGACGACATGGACGCCGTGATCAACGAGATGTACCGACTCGGCATGATCAGTCCGGAGGTGTCTCGGGGCGAGATTCGCGAGGCTGCGGCCGAGATCCTCAAGATCGTGGAGCGTGCCAAGACGACGAATCGACAGGCGATCGTCCAGGAGGTGATGACCGAGATCCTCGACACCTTTTACACCTGGCCACTCACGTTGCCTCAGGAGCTCGTCTACTTCCTTCGCACCGCTGCCCTCATCGAGGGGCTGGCGTTCACATACGATCCCCGCTTCGACGGCTTGACGTTCATCCGGGGGATCGTCGTGGAGAATCGCGGCGAGCTCATGCGTTCGACCCGGCAGCAGCCGCAGCAGATCGCGCGGAACTTCATGGATGAATCTCAGGCCGTGGTGCGGTCCGTGCGCGACCTCGTGACGCGGGCGGAGCGTGAGGAGCTGCGAGTGCGTGTGCATCCGCGGGACATCCAAGCGCAGGAGCGCTTTCTCCACCTCCAGGCCAGGCGTCTGCTGCTCAGCATCTT
>JBDHDM010000306.1:0-5409 GCA_039591515.1 Gemmatimonadota bacterium
AGGGCATGCGGGACAACGGCTCCGGCTTCCACGCGCTGGTGGGTGCACGCGTGGTCACGGCGCCCGGACAGGTCACCGACGGCGCCACGATCGTGATCCGGGACGGGCTCATCCGGAGTGTGGGCCGTGATGGTCCGCCGGCCGGCGCTCGCGTGTGGGACATGACCGGCCTCACGGTCTATCCCGGCTTCATCGACGCCCACGCCGACCTCGGGATGGACGACGTGCCCGAAGGCGGGGATGTCGGACCCACGCACTGGAATCCACAGGTGCGCGCCTGGTTCAGCACGACGGCGAACCTCCAGGACGACGAGGAGCGACGCTCCGCGCTGCGCTCCCAGGGGTTCGGGACGGCGCTCGCGGTGCCGAAGCAGGGCATCTTCCGGGGGACCGCCTCCGTCGTGAATCTCGGTGACGCCGGTGTCCGCGACCGCGTTCTGCGACCGGACCTGGTGCAGTCGATGGGCTTCGAGCGTTCCTTCGAGCTCGGCGGCTCGTATCCGAACTCGACGATGGGTACCACCGCGCTCATGAAGCAGACCTTCATGGACGCCGACTGGTACATGCGCGCGTGGGACGCCTACGAGTCGAGCGGCCGCGCCTTCCTCCCGCCCGAGACGAGTGAGGCGCTCGGCGCCCTCGAGGCCGCGGCACAGGGGAGCCAGCCCGTCTTGTTCGAGACGGGGAGCGAGGAGGAGTACCTCCGCGCACACAAGATCGCCCAGGACTTCGGTGTCGACGCCTGGTACCGCGGCAGTGGACAGGAGTATCGGATCATCGACGTGCTGCGGGGACGGACGGAGCCGCTCATCGTGCCGCTCGACTTCCCGGATGCGCCGGACGTGTCCGATCCGGAAGCCGCGCGCAACGCGACGCTCGCCGACCTCCGGCACTGGTACCTGGCGCCGACGAGCCCGGGCCAGCTGAGTGACGCTGGCGTCCGCTTCGCGATCACCGCCGACGGCCTGTCGTCGCTGAATGATTTCCTTCCCAACCTTCGTACGGCTGTCACGCGGGGCCTGTCCCCTGAGTCCGCGCTCGCGGCGCTCACCACGACGCCGGCCGAGTGGCTGGGGCTGTCCCGCACGCACGGGACGATCGAGTCGGGTAAGGTTGCGAACCTCGTCGTGAGTGAAGGTGACCTCTTTGCCGAGGAGGCGACGGTCCGGGACGTGTGGGTTCAGGGTCGCGTCTACGAGGTCACGCGTCCGACCCAGATCGATCCACGCGGGACCTGGCGGATCGCCTCCAGTGACGAGTGGGGCTTCGACGCGGTTCTTACGCTGGAGGGGCCGCTGAACCGTCTGCAGGGCTCGATCGAGGTCGCGGAGCCGGGCTCCCCCGGCGCGCAGATCGACCTTGCGTCCGCGAGCGTGGTGGCCGAGACGGGCCGCGTCGAGGTCCGCTTCGACACGGAGCCCCTCGGGTACGAGGGTTTCGCACTCCTGGCGGGCTCGGTTCGGGGGGACGAGTTCTTCGGGTGGACGTCGCTCCCCAACGGAGCGGATCCCTCGTTCAGCGGCACCCGCACGGAGCCGTACGAGGGCGCCGATCGCGGTGCGGTCGCCATGAACGTTCCGGAGCTCGATCTCCCGTTCATCCGGCCGATGATGGAGTACGGGGTCAGCTCGATTCCCGACCAGCCCGAGGCCGTGATCGTGCGCAATGCCACGGTCTGGACGCAGGGCCCCCAGGGTCGTCTCGAGAACGCCGACCTGCTGATTCGCCAGGGGTCGGTCGTCGAGGTCGGGGTCGACCTCGACGCGCCGGGCGGCGCGGTGGAGATCGACGGGACCGGCAAGCACGTCACGCCGGGGCTGATCGATCCGCACATCCACTCCGGCGTGAGCTCGGTGAACGAGAGTGGCTTCGCGATCGTCCCCGAGGTCCGGATGGGCGACGTCGTCACGCACAACAACATCTGGATGTACCGGCAGCTGGCCGGGGGCCTCACGACCGCGATGATCAAGCACGGTTCGGCCAACCCGATCGGCGGAGAGAACGTCATCGTGAAGATGCGTTGGGGTTCGCTACCGGAAGAGCTCAAGCTCGAGACCTCGACCCGGACGGTGAAGTTCGCGCTCGGCGAGAATCCCAAGCGCCGTCAGAACCGCTATCCGGACACGCGGATGGGCACGCAGGAGATCATCCGCGACCACTTCCTCGCGGCCCGCGACTACGAGCGCGATTGGCAACGCTGGGAGGAGAACCCGGAGGGGATTCCGCCTCGGCGCGACCTGCGCATGGAGGCGATCCTCGACATCCTGAACCAGGAGCTGCTGATCTCCTCTCACGGCTACCGCGCAGACGAGTTCCTCGCGCTGGTGCGTCTGGCCGAGGAGTTCGACTTCCGGGTCCAGACGCTGCAGCACGGCGTGGAGGCCTACAAGATCGCGCCCGAGCTGGCGCAGTCCGGGGTCGCCGCGATCGTCTGGAGCGACTGGGGCGCCTTCAAGCTCGAGGCGTACGACGCGACGGTCTACAACGCGCGCATCCTCATGGAGGCGGGCGTCGTCACCTCGCTGCACTCCGACAACCAAGAGATCGCCAGCCGGATGAACTGGGAGGCGGGCAAGCTGCTGCGTACCGGCCTCACCGAGGAGCAGGCGCTCTCGGCGGTCACCAACCAGTCGGCCCAGGCGATTGCCATCGATGACAAGGTCGGCTCGCTCGAACCCGGCAAGGACGGTGACTTCGTGGTCTGGAACGGGAACCCGCTGTCGCAGTTCACGCGGGCCGAGCAGACATGGGTCGACGGACGCCGATACTTCTCACTCGAGGAGGATGCGGTACTCCGTGAGCAGATCAAGAACGAGCGCAGCCGGCTCATCCAGGCGGTCCTGGCGGCGCAGAGTGACAACGGCAACGGAAGCCCTAACGGCCGGACCGGGAGCGACGGACGATGATCATCAAGAAGATCCTGACGGTGGCCGCCGCGGCGGCAGTCGTCGCCCCGGCCGCGCTGGACGCGCAGGTCCGGATGACCGTGCCGCCTCAGTCCGAGCCGGTCGCCATCCAAGGAGCGACGATCCACACCGTGACGAACGGCGTGATCGAGAACGGGACGATCCTGTTCAACGACGGCCTGATCACGGCCGTCGGTGCCAACGTGGACATCCCGGCTGGAACTCGGATCGTCGATGGAACGGGCAAGCACATCTATCCGGGCCTCATCGACGCCTACACCACGGTCGGTATCAGTGAGATCGGGGCCGTCGGCGTCTCGAACGACGTGAACGAGCTCGGTGATTTCAACCCGAACGTTCGGGCGGACGTCGCCGTGAACGCCGAGAGCCGCCACATCGGCACGTCCCGGTCCGCCGGCGTGCTGGTGGCGTTCAGCACGCCCGGCGGAGGGCTCGTGTCGGGCATGTCGTCCGCGCTGAGCCTGGAAGGATGGAGCTGGGAAGAGATGTCGCTGGAATCGGCCGCCGCTCTCAACGTCAACTGGCCGAACCCGAACCCACGTCGATTCCGCGGCTTCGGCGGCTTCCGGCCTCAGGAGTTGGAGGATCCGCCGACGTACGAGGAGCAGGTTCAAGACCTGAAGGCGTTCTTCGGTGAAGCGCGGGCGTACCGAGACGCGGTGGCGGCAGGCGAGGAGCTACGGACAGATTCGCGCTACGCGGCGATGATGCCGGTCTTCGACAGGGAGATCCCGGTCGTGGTCGCTGCCGACGGCGCAGCGCAGATCAACGACGCCGTGACGTGGGCGCTGGAGGAGGACCTCCGCGTCGTGATCCGTGGGGGCCAAGATGCGATCCACGTCGCCGACCGCCTCGTGGCCAACGACATTCCGGTGATCCTCACGTCGACGATGGCGGCGCCGGGGCGCGCCTACGAGGGCTACGACGGGGCGTACCGTATGCCCGCGCGACTCCATGAGGCGGGTGTGCGTTTCGCGATCTCGGGAGGCTCGGGGTCGTTGTACACGAATCGTCTCCCGTGGGAGGCCGGTGTCGCCGTCGCGTTCGGCTTGCCCGAGGACGAGGCCCTCAAGGCGGTCACGATCAACGCCGCCGAGTTCATGGGCATCGACGACCGGGTCGGTTCTCTGGAGCCGGGGAAGCAGGCCACGTTCCTGATCACGACGGGGACGCCGCTCGACATGACGAACGACATCGAGCAGTCCTACATCCAGGGCCGTGAGATCGACATGATGGACATCCAGAAGTTCTTCTTCGAGAAGTACATGACGAAGGTCATGCAGTATCTCCGAGTCGTGATGTAGGAAGGCCTTTGGCCGAATCGCCTCCGCCCTCCGTCGCCCATACCGGCGGCGGAGGGCGGCGTGCGTGTGAGTTTGCTCGGGGTCGGCCGTCACTCCTCTCGCAGGGTCACCGCGGGGTCGACGCCCAGGACCAGGCGAGCGGGCAGGTACGTGCTCAACAGCCCGACCGCGAGGACCGTCGCCGAGGCGGCGACGAGGGTCGGAGCGTCTCGGGGCTCGATCCCGAAGAGCAGAGAGCGCACCAGCTCGCCGGCGCCGAGCGAAAGGAAGGCGCCGAGCGCGATTCCCCCCACGACGAGCATGGCGCCCGAGCGCATCGCGTCTCGGAGGATCTCGGAGCGGGGAGCCCCGAGCACGACGCGGATGCCGATCTCACGGGTCCGCCGGCGGACGGAATAGGCCATGACGCCGTGGAGGCCGACAGCGGCCAGGAGGAGCGCGACGAGCCCGAACAGCGTAAGGAGGAACGAAGCGAAGCGGGTGGCCGCGATGTCCTGCGTGAACAAGTCGTCCATGGTGCGGATGCGGGCGATCACCGCGTGGCCGTTCACCTCTTTCACGGCGCTGCCGAGGCCTTCGAGGTAGGCGACCGGATCTCCTGCGACCCGCGCAGCCACGTAGCGGAAGTTCTGCTGACGGGCGCGGGCGAGCATCGGGAGAAAGACGGTCGCGTCGGCCTCCTCGGCGACGCCGTGGTGTTTCATCGGAGCCACCACGCCGATCACCTCCGCGAAGCGGGCGTCCTCTCCGATCGCGGAGGTCTCGATCCTCCGGCCGAGGGGGTCTTCGCCCGGCCAGAGCCGTTGTGCTGCCCGCTCGTCGAGCAGCACGCTCCCGAGCCCGTCGTCGGACGCGAAGGAGCGACCCGCGAGGAGGCGGGCGCCCATCGCCTCGAGGTATTCCGGCGTGATCCACCGGACCGCGGCTTCGAACGCTTCCGCGTCGCTCGTCGCCATCTCCTCGGATCGCATGCTTCCCGTGAAGAGCCCCCCGCCGAGGGGCACGCGGTTGGTCAGTCCGGCGGCTTCGACGCCCGGTACCGCGCGGAGTCGGTCGAGGTAGGCGGTCGCGGTCGCCGCGGCTTCCGCCCCCGAATCACCCCACTCCGGGACCTCGAGCGCGAAGGTCACGACCCCTTCTCTCTGGAAGCCGAGATCGACGGACTCGAGCTGGGCGAA
>JBDHDM010000307.1:0-5409 GCA_039591515.1 Gemmatimonadota bacterium
CGATGTTCTTCATCGTGCTGTGGTCGGCATTCCTGCTCATGTATTGGGGACTGGGGATCCCGCTCGGGTTGCAGGCGCCGTACGTGTATCCGGCCGGGTAGGGGAGGCGGTCCGCCCGGGGTCGTTCAGGCTAGGACGAGCGGGCGCGACTGGGACGCCGGGGTGGGGGACGACCGAAGGTCGCGCCCGTATCAGGGCCTGAGGTCGGGCAGTGCGATGTCGCAAATGCCGCAGGACGCTCCGGTCACGACTCCTGCCAGGAGTAGGAGCAAGCTGCCACCGCCGAAAAGCAGCACGTCGCCAGCCGCGTAGCTCCCCAGTGCGGCCAGCCCCATCCCATGGGCGAAGGCCAGCACTCCGATCGGTGCCATCCGGGTGAGCGTGCCCGGATCCTTCGATCCGAGGGCGAAGGTCGCTCCCAGTAGGCCGAACACCCACACGGGGGTGGCGCCAAGGGACAACGGGCCCAGGGCCCCGATGGCGAAGCCGGCGAGGCCGACGGCGAGTGCAACGCGCAGAGTGTCGGTGCTCAAGAGCATGCCCATCGCGACGATCCCCAGCACTGCCAGCCATCCGCCGACCGGATCGGCCAAGGATCCTAGCCGGGCGACCCCCTCGGACTGCGCGGACAGGTGGGTGGGTACCAGTACCGCCAGGCCGGCCAACACCGTCGTCACGAATCTCATCGGCACCTCCCGCCCTGATCCCACGTCTTGCCTAAATCCCACTCGACCCTGAGCCCAGCCCGTCGACCGGGCATGCGATCCCACGCCTAGCCCCGATCCCTACACCAGCTCTCCCTCGAGGGGGTACCCGGCTGCCTCCCAATCCTCCAGTCCGCCTGCGTATCGCTTGACGTCCCGATAGCCTGCGTCGGTCAGCATCTGGTACGCCATGATGCTGGCTGGGCAGTTCACGTTCGTGCAGTACACCACGATCTGGTCATCGAGAGCCAGCAGCTCCGCGGCCTTTTCTCGGCTGTCCACGTGGATGGAGCCCACGATGTGCACGCCACGGTAGGCCCACTCACCGAGGGTGCACAGCAACTTGACGTCTTCACCCCCATCCAGCTTCTGCTTCAACTCCTCCCGAGATATCAACTCCAAACGATCATCCTCGTTCTAGTCGGCTGCCGGTGCAGCGCAATGAGAGATCATGACAGCCCGATCGGCAAGCCCCGAGGCGTGCTTCGCAGACGGGGCGCCGTGTGTCACAGACAATGGTGACGTTCTTGTTGCGGCGGGGCGGTGGCCTGAGCGCCCCTGCGAGCCGGGGCGGCGACGCGTATGATCTCCCCGTCCCGTATCAGGAGGTCACCTACATGGGCCGTGTGCAGATCGTCGTCGCCCTCGCGTTCGGGCTCGGCGCCAACATCGCAGGACCCGGCGCCCTGTCCGCCCGGCAGGCCAGCGCCACAGCCGACGCCCTGTCGGCGTCGGACGAGGAGTGGCGGTCCTACGGGCGTGATCTTGCCGAGCAGCGCTACAGCCCCCTGGAGCAGGTGACGCGTCAGAACGTGGCCAGCCTCGAGGTGGCATGGACCTACGACATCCCGCGGCGCGGCGCCCGACTGGAAGCGACCCCACTCGTTGCGGACGGCGTGATGTATGCGACGGGTCCGATGAGCACGGTCTTCGCGCTCGATGCTCGGACCGGCGAGGAGCTCTGGTACTGGGACCCCGGCATCCCGGACGAGGAGCAGGGAGGGCCCTCGGTGTGCTGCGGCGACGTGAACCGCGGGCTGGCCATGCACGGCGACAAGGTCTTCGCCGGGCTACTCGACGGACGACTCGTGGCGCTGAACCGGGCCAACGGACGCGTCGAGTGGGCCGTCCAGACGACGCCGGCCGGACGGGACTACAGCATCAGTGGCGCACCGCGCGTCTTCCGCGACAAGGTGGTGATCGGCAACGCCGGAGCGGAGTACGGCGTGCGGGGTTACGTGACCGCCTACTCGGTGGACGATGGCGAACAGATCTGGCGCACCTACACGGTGCCCGGCAATCCCGCCGACGGGTTCGAGAGTGAGGCAATGCGTGCGGCGGCCGAGACGTGGACCGGCGAGTGGTGGAAGGTCGGCGGGGGCGGCACGGTGTGGGACGCGATGGTCTACGACGACGAGCTGAACCTCCTCTACATCGGAACGGGGAACGGCTCGCCGTGGAATCGTGATCATCGGAGCCCCGGGGGCGGAGACAACCTGTACCTCTCGTCGATCGTCGCGCTGGACGGTGACACCGGCGCGTATCGCTGGCACTACCAGACCACGCCCGGCGACGACTGGGACTACACGGCGACGCAGCCGCTCATGCTGCTCGATCTGGAAGTCGCGGGTCGGGATCGGAAGGTCATCGTGCAGGCGCCGAAGAACGGCTTCTTCTATGTGATCGACCGCGCGACGGGCGAGTTCATCTCGGGTCAGGCGTTTGCCGACGACGTCACGTGGGCGACGCACATCGACGAAGACGGCCGACCGGTCGAGACTCCGGACGCTCGCTACGGGATGAACGGGAAGGGTGTGTATCTCTCCCCGGGGCCGACGGGTGCGCACAACTGGCCTCCGATGGCGTGGAACCAGGAAACCGGATTCGTCTACCTGCCGGCGAAGAACAACAACTTCTTCTACGCGATGACCGAGACGCTCGACTATCAGCCCGGCCAGTGGAACACGGGGACGTTGTTCCGCGGCGGCGATCGGCCGGAGCGCCCCGAGGTGGCGGGTCCGACGACGTTGATGGTCGCGTGGGATCCGGGGGAGAATCGCGAGGTGTGGCGCGCTCCGATGGGAGGCGAGAACGGGGGCGCGCTTTCCACCGGCGGGGGCCTGGTCTTCTGGGGTACGGGAAATCGGATGGTCGCGCTCGACGCCTGGACCGGTGACGAGCTGTGGTCGTCCGATGTGGGGCGTGGCACTGCGTCGCCCATCACCTATGCGATCGACGGACGGCAGTACGTGACGATCCTCGCCGGACGCGCCCTCACGGGGGACCGGCCGGACGCCGACGCGCCGACCGTCTGGACCTTCTCGGTGGACGGCGGGAGCTAGCGGACGCGATGTCCCCCCGTTGGGCCGCGCACGTGCCGAAGGTCTGCCTGGCCGTGGTGCTCCTGTGCGCCTTCCGGAGCACCGGGGCAGAGGCACAGGGACTTCCCGGGGAGCCGAGCGAGGTGGAGCTGGACGCCGCCTTGGCTGCGCATCACGACGACGTGTTGAGTCGGGGCCTGGGAGAGGGGATCGCCGTCTGGTTCATCGTCGATACGGACAAGGAAGTGTTGGAGACTGGCGTGGCCGAGCTCGAAGGGCTGGAAGGCGACTTGCGCATCCGCTACCCGGACATCACCGGAGACGGGGCTTTGGAGCTCGACCACATCACGGTCACCGGCCTCGTGGTCAGAATCCTGTGGATGCTGCCCCCGTTGTGACCGAGCCGCCTTCGAGTGTTCGACCGACGTGTGGCGTCAGGCGTCCGCGTCGAGAGCGAGGATGTGTCCGACCTCCGCCTTCATCTCGTCGCTCAGCTGCAGGTGCAGCTTCTTCACCTCGTCGATATCCCATTCGAATGAGGCGATTCGATCGGTGACCCAGAGGAGCCCCTCCGCGAGTCCGTTGCGTGTCGCCTCGTACGAGAGGAGGGCCTCGTCACCTCCCCGCGAGAACGCCCGTGCCAGCAGCTCCGCGTCTCGGAGTGCATCGGTGATGCCATGGGCGGTGATGGGGTCCTTGAAGTAGCCGGCATCACCCACCAACGCCCAGCCCGCTCCGACTGACCGCCTGAAGAAGCCCGGCAACCCGGGGAAGGCGCGCAGCTTCTCCGCCTGCTCCGCGTTCGCCACTGTCGAAGCGATCTCGGGCGACACGGTCTCGAGGGCCTCTCGGTGAATCAACGCCAGGCCAGCCGATCCGCGCGCGTCGAAGCGCCGCCTGGGGACGAGCGCGAAGACACATGTGGCGTCGTCATTGGTGGGGATCGTCCCGACGCTCACGTCCGTGTCGTAGTACCAGTGATTTCCGTCGGCGGGCAGTCCCTTCCAATAGCCGTAGACCGAGGCGGCTGCGTGGGACGCCGTTCGCGTCGTGTCGGCGTTGACCAGGCGCGCGACCTTCGAACGGACACCGTCGGCTCCGATCACGAGGTCGGCCGTCACCTCGACTGCCGCTCGATCGGCGTCCGTCAGCAGCGCACCCCGGACCCTGCCGTCGCCGCCCCGAAGTAGATCCGAGAGCGCGACGCCGTGAACGACCTCGGCGCCCGCGTCGATCGCGCCGTCCACGAGCACGGTATCCAACACGGTGCGTCGCGGGGCATACAGGGCGTCGACACCGTCTCCTGGCTTGATCGGGATCCGGATCTGCTCACGACCGTAGTGGAAGGTCGTCGTGGGGATGGATGGCGTACCCCGGGAGCGAATCTCGTCGAGCAAGCCCCAACGAGCGAGCTGCAGCACCGCGCCGCGCATGAGCGCATGCGTAGAAAGTGTGTCGCTTCCACGCGCCAGCGGATCGACGACGAGCACGCTGAATCCTCGGCGTGCCAACAGCATGGCCGTAGACGCGCCCGCGCAGCGCGCTCCTGCGATGACGACGTCGTAGTGCCCTCGGGTAACGCGCGGATCCACGGGCCTCGACTCCTCCGGCGGGGTCTGAGCGACGGCCTCGGGTCAAAATGGCGAGTATCGTCAGCATCGCAACTCGACGCGATTGTGCGACCAGGTTGCTCATTCCCGGGAGGGAGCCGTATCCTGACTGTCTACTTGGCCACAGCGGAGGTATGAGCGATGACCACGGCCACCCAACCCGTCGACAATGGCGTGAACGTCCAGGCCCTCCTGGAAGCCCGCGAAGCGCTGACCGACGCCCCACAAGCCGCCCAGTTCACGTGGCGTGCGAGCTGTGAGTGGATCAACGGCACGCACAGCCGCTCCACGATCGAGGACTTCTTCGGTCTCGGCGAGGAGCAGAAGCACAGGAGGACCTTCACCTTCGAAGCGGACCACCCGGAGGTGTTCGCGTCCGAGGATCATGGAGCGACTCCGGTCGAGATCGTGTTGGCGGGTCTGGCGAGCTGCCTCACGGCTGGCGTGGCCGCCGTCGCACAAAACCGCGAGATCCAGCTCCATTCCGTCAAGGCGACACTCGAGGGCGGGATGGACATTCAGGGCATCCTCGGGATCGACAGTGACGTGCGGAACGGATTCGATGGCATCAAGGTCACGTACGAGATCCATGCCGACGCCACGAAGGACGAAATCGAAGCGGTAGTCGCGCAGTCGCAGAAGCGCTCGGCGGTGTACGACATCGTCACGAACCCGACCGACGTAACAGTCGAAGTCGTCTGACGTCCCGGTCCGGCGGACCGTAGGCATCGGATGACCACTGCGGTCGTCGTCGGAGCCGGTCACGCTCGGTTG
>JBDHDM010000308.1:0-5608 GCA_039591515.1 Gemmatimonadota bacterium
GTGGCCTTGGACCGTGTCCTGGAGGAGTGGTACTCCGTCCGCAGCGAGATGTCGGGGTATTGGGATGACCACGACGTCATACTCTGTCCCGTGAATGCACGTCCGGCGGGCCTCCACGGTGCGACGACGAACTGGGAGGAGATTGTAGACAACGTGGGCAAGAACTTCAGCTACACCATCGCGTACAACGTCACTGGCTGGCCGGGCGGTGTGGTGCGTGGCGGCACCTCGCCCGAGGGGCTCCCGATCGGTGTCCAGGCGGTCGCGGCGCCTGGAAGGGAGGACATCGTCCTGGCGGTTCTGGCACATCTGGAGGATGCGCTCGGAGGGTTTCGGCCGCCGCCGATCTGAGGCAGCGGCGTTGAACGAGCGGTTCCCATGACGTCGGAATCGGATCGTGTGGTCCTGCGCGGACTCGAACCCACCGATGCGGCGGGGCTCGATCGTGAGTCGACGTTCGAGACCTATCTCGCGGACCAGCTCGTCCGTCCCGGCTGGTCAATTGGGTGAGACGCGGTCGAGGTAGACTCGTTCGGCACGATCGATGAAGCTGAGGTACCCGTCCGGATCTACGAACGGATCCGCCGAGTCTCGAGACTCCCGCTGTTCACGACGCTTTCGGCGAAGGTCGAACCAGCTCGCATGTGAGGCCAGGAAGATGTCCGCCGGGAGCCCGCGCAGGGTCTCGAAGCTCCGCTCGAAGTCGGCTCGGATACCCGGGTACGCCTCGCGCCCCAACGGAACGAACGGGAATAGAGTCAGGCTGCAGAGGTTGACCGCGAGCAGCGGACGGTCGTCGACGACGACCGGAAACGACCAAGACGTGCAGCCCTGGGTGTGACCTGCGGTCACATGTGCGGTCAGCTCGATGGGCCCGACGCGGATGGTATCGCCGTCCGCGAACGTCTCGTCGACGCGAGGTGGGGAGAACCTGAGAGCTCCCAAGAACCAGGCGAACCGCACGAGTCCAAGCGCGGTGTCTCCCCGGCCGCCGGACGCCATGACCTCGGCGTCGCCCTCGCTGACCCAGAGGCGAGCACCTGAAGCGTCCTGCAGGGCCCTGAGACCACCCGCGTGGTCCGAGTGGGGGTGCGAGTTGAGCAGGACGCGGACATCGCTGATGTCGAAGCCCAGCTGGGAGATGCTCTCGATGATCAGGGGACCATGCTCGGGATAGCCCCCGTCGATGAGTACGTGTCCCTCGGGCCCGGTCAGTAGGAAAGCCGTGACACCGGTGTGGCCGACGTAGTACAGGTTGCCAGCGATCCGGAACGGCTCGTCCGGGATGGACCGGTTGCGCTCTATGGCGGCCCGCCATTGGGTGAACGCGACGGCCAGCAAGGTCGCCACGGCGAGGAGCGCCAGCCTGCGCCGAGTCGCGAGTCCATGGAGATTCGAGGTCATCAGGACCAATGCGGAGGGCGTGTACTTTGTATCGCAAAGTGGCAACGTCCGGTTACCCCGGTCAAGGAATGTGAATAGCCCTCGTCACACGCTCGGCCCTCCGGACAGGAGGGTCTCGGGTTGCGGGTGGGAGGCTCGGGCAGGAGAATCGCAATCCACCAGATATCGGAGCCGGGCGAAATGAGCTGGTCGAGACGGAGCTTCATGGGCGCAGGTCCCGCGTTGGTCATCTGGGGCTGCTCCGACGCCGACCCTGAGGGAGGGCAGCACTCGGCCGGCGCCACCGAGCTCGGGCTCCGCCGACCGCTATCCGAACCGGGGCCGATGATCCCTCCTGTGCCGGCCATCATCCTCTCCATGCGCGGAAGAGACGGCGATCCCGATGAGTTGTCCGTTCTGTGGACCTTCGTGGTGAATGGGAGTCCGCCTCAGGTCGGAGTCAGCGCTGGAGAGGAGCATCTTGCTCGTCGCCTCTTGGACGAACGGTCCGAATTCGTGCTGAATGTGCCGACGGCCTCGATGATGGAGGCTTTCGACACGATCGACATGAATTCGGGGACAGTCGGTGACAAGTACACGCTGTCCGGGCTGA
Organism: Gemmatimonadota bacterium; assembly: GCA_039591515.1. Taxonomy (GTDB): domain Bacteria; phylum Gemmatimonadota; class Gemmatimonadetes; order Longimicrobiales; family Gaopeijiaceae; genus UBA2589. The sequence goes on from JBDHDM010000308.1 coordinate 1,997, forward strand.
CCCGGGGCGAGGCCTCGAGCGTCCAAGCGCCGACCGTGGAGGAAGCGCCGATCCACTGTGAATGCCGCATCATCGGCTCCCTGGAAGTGCCGCCCGTTCGGAAGATCTTCGTTGCCGAGGTCGTGGCGACGACGGTCCGAGAGGGGGCCGTGGACGATGGGGGTCGACTCCTGGTCGACCGGGTGCCGTTCTTCGGCATGACGGCGGGAAGTGGCGAGCACTACACCATGGGCCAAAGGGTGGGCAACATCGGGATGACCGTCGGCCGCACGGACATCAAGTATTAGACCGGGACGCGGCGAATACGGCCACGTGATCCGATGAGGCGGGTGCCGACCTTGTTCCGTTTGCGGCCTGACGAGACTGGGGACGTTCGGTGGGGCAGGAGCGATGCTCCCGGACTCGCTGCCGCTTGCGTCGTGGCGATCTGCCTATCCATCGCCCTGGTCGGTCTGGGAAGTGACGCGTACCAGTCCGTTCTCGGCATCGCGCGCCCGGTCGCGCCCACGCTGGCTGTGGCAGCACTGGGGTTCGCCGGGTGGCTGCTCTTGGCGCGTCGGTCTTGGATTCCGTCCCGGGCGAGCGGGCTCTCGGGGTACGGGCTGGCGGCGTCGCTCGGGCTGGCGCTGCCGATCCCCGTCATCATCGTCGACTGGCTTGGCGGCTTCGGGCCGGAGATCAATGCGGCGGCCCCCGATGCGCTGCTCTTCTACCCGTCGATCGCGGTGATCGCCGAGCTCACCTTCCACGTCTTGCCCCTGGCGGCCGCCGCGCTGCTCGCAAGACTGTTCCGGCCCGGTGCGCGCGGACTCGAGGTCGTCGGGCTCGCCGCGGCGGTTGCCGTCGAACCGGCGCTTCAGGTGGTCTGGGGTGCGGAGGGGTCTCCCGGTTGGGCCAACACCTACGTGGGTTTTCATCTCCTCGCCTTCAACGTGTTCGGCGTATATCTGCTCCGACGGTTCGGAGTCCTCCGGTGCATCCTCTTCCGCCTTTCGTACTATCTCGTGTGGCACATCGCGTGGGGGTACGTCCGGTTGATTCTGTTGTTCGCGTCGTGAGGCCTGTGATGAATGCTATCGCCCTACCCTCCGGGATTGTCACCCCCCACCCGGGCAGTAACAGTCCGATCCGTCTGGTCGTGTCCACAATCGCCTCGTTAATCACCGTATGCCCCAATACATCGCATTCCTCCGAGGTATCAATGTTGGCGGGCACCGCATTCGAATGGACCGGCTCCGGAGTCTCTTCGAGGAGCTCGATCTGACGGAGGTGTCGACCTTCATCGCGAGCGGGAACGTCATCTTCTCGACCGAGACCGACGACTCGGAGGCGCTCAGCGACAAGATCGAGCGGCACCTGGCCCAGGAGCTGGGCTACGAGGTCGCGACCTTCCTACGCTCCCCGACCCAGCTCGCGGACATCGCCGCACGCCACCGCGCCGCGGACGACGAGGACACCGCACCGACGTCCTCGCACTACGTGATCTTCCTGCGCGCCCCGGCGCCAGAAGCCCTGCGGTCGGAGTTGGCTGATCTCGAGTCTGACATGGACCAGTTCGATGTCTTCCAGACCGAGATCCACTGGCGCATCAAGGGCAAGCTGAGCGACTCCCCGCTGTTTGACGGAGGGCTGAACCGAGCCACCCGGGCGATACCGACGACGACACGCAACATGAACACCCTCCGGCGAATCGCGGCGAAGCTGGATGTCAGCCGTTCACCGTGACTCGGCAGAGCAGCGTGCTGTCGATCTCGAGGTCGTCGGACCACCGGCGCGTGATCGAGGGGTGATTGCTAACGCGCGACTTAGAGGGTAGAAGTCCAATCGGTTTGAATGTCGCGAGCCCAGGAGTCGATGATGCGTTGTGACCGAGTGTGTTCTCTGGTGATCGGACTCTTGCTCCTGGCTTCGTCGGTGGCCGCGCAGGGCGTCGTGACGCGCGACGTCGACTACGTGAGGGACGCAGACTACGAGGACGGCAAAGACCTCCTGGATGTCTACATGCCGGAGGGCAGTTCAGACGCACCGGTGGTGGTCTTCTTCCATGGCGGAGCGCTGAGGGCCGGAGACAAGAGCGATGGTCGGGTCGTCGCGCAGCGGCTCGTGGCCCGCGGGATCGGCGTCGTCTCAGCCAACTACCGGCTCTCGCCAGCGTTCGAGCATCCCGCCCACATTCGTGACGCAGCAGCGGCGGTCGCGTGGGTTCTCGGTAACATCTCCGAGTATGGCGGTGACCCAGACAGGGTGTTCGTGGCCGGCCACTCCGCCGGTGCCTACCTCGCTGCGCTGCTCGTGCTGGACCCGTCGCACTTGGCGTACCACCACGTTGCCCAACCCTCCATACGAGGGTCGATTCCCATCAGCGCGTTCCTCTATGTGGAGGAGACGGCCGCAGATCGTCCGAAAGACGTGTGGGGTGCGGACCCAGCCGGGTGGCTCGCCGCATCCGTGACTCCCCACATCGGTGCGAACCCGGCGCGAATGCTCCTCATTTACGCGGATGGTGATGCCGATTGGCGTCGCGAACAGAACGACCGCTTCGGCGGGGCGATGGCGTCGGCTGGGGGTGGCTCGGTGCATGTCGTGGAGGTCCCGAATCGCGATCACATGTCCCTGATGACGGCTCTCAACGAATCAGACGATCAGATCGGGGATCTCATGGCAGACTTCATTCAGGGGCACGAATAGGCGCCGAAGCTGGAGCCCCTGCTCGGCTCACGTGTCGAAGCCCGTGAAACCGAAGCCGAGGTGCCTTGGCCGCCGAGAGTCTCCGCATCTAGGCAGGAGCACGGGTGGTGTGGGGGCGACCACGGCACCCTCACTAGGGAGCCGGATCGCTGACGGTCCGGCGCTGGGGACTGATCCGTGGGCAAAAAAAGAGGCCGCCCCAGGGGGGACGGCCTCCGAAGCTCATGTCGAGCTTTGTTCGATCAGATCGTCACCACGTTCTCGGCGGCGGGACCCTTGGCACCCTGTACGATGTCGAACTCGACGCTCGCGCCCTCGGCGAGGGTCTTGAAACCCTCGGCCTGGATGGCGCTGTGGTGGACGAAGCAATCCTTGCTTCCATCCGCCGGCGTGATGAATCCGAAGCCCTTCTGATCATTGAACCACTTCACGGTTCCCGTAGTACGCATTACGCGCGCTCCTAGGTATTGCAGCGAGGGAGTAACGCAAGACGTACTTCCAGACTGCTGTTGTTCGCGTGGCATGCCCACGCGTTGGGTGGCCACCATGGCCACAAACATAAAAGGACGTCAGTCTCCAACAATGAGACCACCGCCCGCATCGTTATCTCTGTTGCGCCTGAAACGCAAGGCCAAGCGTCGCGGAAGCAGGGCCGTCAGTCAAGCGTCGGCACCTTCCGAGGGACGAGCGGCACATGGGCTTCGGTGGGTGACCCTGCTGAGCGCTTCTCTCGCCGCAAGCGTGGGATGTTCGACAAGTGCGTCGCATGAGGAAGGGCCACTACCTTGGGGCCGTTGAGCCCTCGCGTAACGGAGAGGAACATGGACGTCGTGCCCTCGATCAGACCTCCCACTGTCGGCCTGACGCTCTCGTTCTTGCTGGCTGGTTGTGGCGGAGGCGAGCCAGGCGGTGACCTCGATCCCG
>JBDHDM010000309.1:0-5397 GCA_039591515.1 Gemmatimonadota bacterium
GAGGGCACGAGCCGGCTGGAGCATCGGCCCTCCTCGCTGCACGAGATCCCTCCCCCCTCGAGACACGCTGGATACCCGCGAGGGGGACGACGCGGCCCGAGTCAATGCACCGAGCATGGAGCGAGGCCACGGGGCGTCGGCCCCGACTGGGCTGAGAGCATAAGCTGCGCCGCGCCTGCGCGACAGTGACACGAAGGGGATGGCGGCCAGGGTTCGCGCTCGCTGGCGGTATCGTGGCGGAGCTAGGGCCTACGCCCGCGTTCTCTCCGTCGGCGTCTAGCGCCTGGGCAGGCGCCGCCGCCGGTGCCCCGATAGCAACGAAAGCGGCCCGGAGCGACGTCTCCGCCGCTCCGGGCCCTGAGATGACCCGGTGGCATGACTCCTCCTCGAGCCTAATCGCCGACCGAATGGTGCGAGCCCGTCGCGGGGCCGGCGCACCGCGCCTTCATCCGCCCACCGGCGGAGTCTCGAGCTCGCGCTGCCCGTCACATGCCGCACCACGACTCGCACGCCCCGTTCGGGGCTGTGGGCCGAACCTCCTCCCCATCTGCGGCGCTTCATGCGGCCCACGGGGCGAGCAGCTGTCTGACATATGGCCCACGGGGCGGCTCGACGCAACTGCCCGTGTCGTAACGCCTGTGGCGCCGTACTTTGTCCGTCCGTTTTCTCACCCAGGAGGGGATCATGACCCGTTCCATTTTGGCGGCGGCGGTCGCGCTGCTGCTTGCAGTGCCGGTGGCCGCGCAGGACTTCCAGATGCGCGTGGACCGCAGCACGAACGCGGCCGACCCGGACGACGTCGCAGACGTGACGATCAACGCGATGGGCGACGGCTTCCAGGTCATCACCGGCCCGGCCGCGATCGTCTGGCAGGAGGGCAACACGGCGTCGGGCAGCTACACGTTGTCGGCCACCTTCACGCTCCAGGAGCCGAGCGGTCACAACAACTACTACGGTCTGTTCTACGGAGGCGGTGCTCTCGATGGTGAGCGCCAGAACTACATGTACTTCCTGATCGGACAGAACGGCACCTACATCGTCAAGCACCGGGCCGGCAACGAGACCGTTCACGACGTGCAGGGCCGTACTCCCCATGACGCGATCCGGACCCCCGGCGACGACGGCACGTCGGTCAACGATCTGGAGGTCCGGGTGGGAAGCGACCAGACGGAGTTCGTGATCAACGGAACCGTGGTGTTCACTGCGCCGAAGGAGGGCATGGCGGGTCGGACCGACGGCATCTACGGCGTGCGCATCAACCACGTCATCCCCGGCGTCCTCGTGGAAGGGCTGGGCGTCTCGAACTGATCGAGGTCGACATCGTCGTGGGCTGACTCCCCTCGGGAGACGACGGACTGGGTCCGGAGCGCACTTCGCGCTCCGGGCCCATCTTGCTTGCGGGCTATGAGCGTTCGACCGCGTGGGCGCTCGACCCTACGGGTCGGACGTGACGAGTCGCCAGGTTGCGGTCGACGCCCCGGCGACGTAGGCGAGCAAGAGGGTGCTGAAGCCGAGGAGGAGCCTGCCCAGGCGAGGGGCGACGTAGGCGTCATTCACCGCTTCCAGGCAGGCGCGCTCGATCCGCCGCACCTCGATGGGATTGTCGCCTCCCATCATGCCATCGATCCGGCAGTCGGTCACTTCGACTTCCGTCGGAGTCCGGGCTCGCCAGTCTTCGTGCATCCGGGCACCGCTGTGGTAGAGGAGTGCGGCAAGGACGGGCAGGCCGAGCCAGAGGAGGGTCAGGAGGACCTTCCGGCCGGGGCGCCACTCCGTCATGTCGGGTCGTGTGGCGGCCGAGGAGTCACGACGTGCTGGAGCCCGTCAGACGACGGGCCATCCGCTCGTAGAAGGCGTCAGAGAACGCCCGTAGATGGGCCGAGTCCTTGAACGCCGTGACCGGAACGGGAAGAAAGGCGTTCGGGCCCGTGTAGATGAAGAAGTGGCCGCCCCGTTCGCGAACGTCCTCGATCGCGTGCCAGCGGATCAATGATTCGTACGCCTCCGTCGCGTGGAAGAGGCCCTCTTCCCGCACCTCGACGCGGTGGGGGCCGAACAGCCCGTTCGAGACCCCCTGCTGGCTCAACTTCCGCATCGATTCGCGTTGCGCGCTCCGTTGGAGGGGCCCCACCGCGGCCACGACCGCCGGCCCCGACAGCGCGAAGGCCAGGGCAGCGAGCATCGAGCCCGAAACCAGCGAGAACAGCGCGAGCGTGACGAACAGCAACCCCACGACGATCCGGGTCTTCTCCGAAGCCTCCCTGAAGAGCGGCGACTCGAAGAAGTGCTCGACGTTGACCTCTTGCCAATCCTCGGGCGTGAGCTCGAATTCGGCCGTGGGCGTATGGGTTGTGCTCATGACTCAAACTCTCCACGCCGCCCGTGGGCCGTGCAAGACTGAAGGCTCGCCGGGCCATCTCGGCTTCCGATCGCCCCGAAGCTCAGGTGGTTCGAGGTTCACTCTCCGCGGCGACCGCTCGGAAGGCGTCGCTTACCGTCAGGATGCGTCTGCCCTGGTCCAAGCAATGGTCGACCACCCACTCCAGATCGTGAGGGGTAGTGCCCCATGGGCTGGGAGACGGACTGATCTCGTGAGTGAAGAAGACGAGCCAGCCCGGCTGCTCCGCCAGCCCGTCGACCGCCGCCCGAACCGCATCGGCATCGAAGTCGACCGAGCAGAGCGAGATCGCCTTGAGGCGCCGCAAGTCCGTGGGGCCTCGATTCACGCCGGCCTCGGTCGAGCGCATGGTGCGGTACGAGCTTCCGAGTGCTCGCTTCGCCCAGGGGCTCACGTAACCGTAGGGGTAGGCGAAGTGCTCGACCTCGTGCCCGGGCAGAAGCTGCTCCAGGTGCTCGCGGTTCCGACGGCAATCTCGGACGATCCGGCGCGGTGACGCTGTCCGTAGGTTGAGGTGGCTGTACGTGTGCCCCTGGATGTCGTGACCCCGATCGGCCAACGCCCGCAGCTCCTGTTCGGGCAGCAGTGGATGCTCCGGGTCGATGGGCGGTTCCGAGAGCAGTCCGCTCGCGACGTAGAACGTGGCACGACACCCTCGGTCCTCCAGAAGGCGGGCTCCCGCCTCCGCGGCGCTCCGGGCCGGGTCATCGAAAGTGAAGGACACCACCGCGCGCTCGAGGACGAGGTCGTGGTAATTCGCATGCGGCGTCTCGAAGAAGCGTTTTCGAGCTCGGCGGGCGAGTGATCGCATGGCAGGGGGGATGGGCGGCGTCATCGTCTGAATTCTACGCCGCGCGGAATCCCGCTCGCCAACGTTTCGCGTCCCCACGGCGCTGTAACGGCATGGACGGCTCCGAGGAGGCCTGAAGAATTTCCTTGTGATCCGGTCGGGGCTGGCCCGAAGCTTCATATATGAGTAACGACGCGCATGTGCCGCCTGATTCGGCGCCTGCGCACGAATTGTGTGACACCGCACCGTCCCCCCCGGAGGTGAAACATGCGCATCCAGCCGCAGCTACCCGGAAGAAGCCCCTCGCCGACTTTTGCGCCGCCCGGCCTCGTCGCGGCGCTTGTTCTCTACTTCTTCGTGCTGATCCTCTCGGCCTGACCGGCCCCCCCCGCTCGAAGACGGCGGGACGTAGCGGCAACCTGCTACGTCACTGTCACGTGCTTCGGTAGCACCGAGGCGCGGCGAAGAGAACCGCCGGCTCCGAACGCCCCCCCTCGGAGGTACCCATGCGCTCGAGCCCATGCGCCCGCGGCGTTTCGCTGTTCCCGACGACGACGAGAGCTCTCGCGTCCACCGCGGCCCTCGCGACCATCGCGGTCCTGTCGGCCTGCTCGGACCACGCCGCCACGCCGACCGCACCCACCGATCGACTCGCAGCTGTCAGCGAAGCCGGAGTCGCCGGTCAGCCCCGGCTCGACCACCACCCCGGCCGCGTGCTCGTACGGTTCACCCAGGGAGCCGATGCGGCCGCTGTAGCCGGCGCTCATGGGGCCGCGCTCGGCCGCGAGTTCATCCCGGGAGCCTGGATTGCCAGCGTACCCGAGGGAGCGGAGCTGCGCGTCGTGCAGGCGCTCCGGCGGAACCCGAATGTCACTTTTGCCGAGCCAGACTACCTCCGGGTGTTCGGCGATCCCCTTTGCCCCGAGTGCACCCTGCCATCCGACCAGCTCTTCGAGTGGCAGTGGAACATGCACAACGACGGGGTTGTCGACCTCGGCCTGGGACTGGAGATGCCCACCAACGCCGTCGACGCAGACATCGACTGGCTCGAGGCATTCCAGCTCCTGGGCCCGGCCCCCGCGGGCGCCGTGAAGATCGGCGTTCTCGATACCGGAATCCGGTCCACCCACACCGACTTCTGCGGCAAGGCGGTCACCTGGAAGGACTTCTACGCCAACCCATCGGCAACGCCTTTCGACCCGCACGGCCACGGGACTCACGTGTCCGGCATCGCCGGTGCCTGCGCTGACAACTCAGGTCTGGGCGTAACCGGCATCGCGTATGGTCCGAACATGGACTTCGTCGTCGGCAAGGTGTGCGCGGTGGACGGGACCTGCCTCGCGTCGGCGATATCCGAGGCGATCTACTGGGCCGTGGATCAGGGGGCCAACGTCATCAACATGAGCTTCGGGGACACGGTTCAGTCCTCGGCGGAAGCCCAGGCGTTGGCGTACGCAGCCCAGAACAACGTGCTGGCGGTGTGCGCCGCAGGAAACGACGCCGTGCGGAGCGTGCTCTTCCCTGCGGCCGACCCGAACTGCGTGGCCGTCTCGGCCACCGACTTCGGCGACGAGCTCGCCAGTTACTCGAGCTTCGGACCCGAGGTCGAGGTTTCGGCGCCCGGCGGCGATATCGAGGATCCGTTGCTCGGAACCAGCATGATCGTGTCGACGTGGTCCTCGTTCGACGACGACTATCTCCACACCATCGGGACCTCCATGGCCGCACCGCACGTCACCGGGCTGGCGGCCCTGCTGTACTCCTTGGGCGTGACCAGCGCGACCGACATCCGCGCCTGTCTGCGCAACACGTCCGACGATCTGGGACCCTCCGGATGGGACGAGCAGTTCGGCTGGGGGAGAATCAACATGCAAACGGCCGTGGTCGACGCGGGTAGCTGCGCCACGGGAGGTGGAGGAGGTGGGGGAGGTGGCAACGTCGCACCGACCGCGGTCTTCACCGACTCGTGTGGAGGTCTCACCTGCTCCTTCGACGGTACCGATTCGTGGGACTCCGACGGCTCCGTCATCTCGTATGCCTGGGACTTCGGGGACGGCAGCTCGGAGGCGGGGCCTCTGGCCAGCCACACCTACGCGAGCCCTGGCACCTACCTCGTGCGGTTGACCGTGGAAGATGAAGACGGAGCGCCGGGCACTTCGTTCCGCGACGTCTCCGTCGGCGTCATCCACGTGGGTGACCTCGAGGGTTG
>JBDHDM010000310.1:0-10571 GCA_039591515.1 Gemmatimonadota bacterium
CCCGTCCCGATTCGACACCTACCTCGAGCAGCTCGGAATCGAGTACCCCACCGTCCGCACGACACCGGTGAGCGAGGACGATACGCCAGGGTCGACGGAGCGGTAGGAGCGCAGGACGGCTCCTCGCCACGAATGGACGACAAATGGCCTTCGGGTCGGCGCCGCCGGACTTGGGGGTTCGGCGGCGTGAGCCCGAGCTCATGGACGATCCTGCCCTTCCGTCGGATCGACATCACCGGGCGCTCACCGCGCTCCGGCGCGTCAACCGGGTCTCGCGGGCGGGCCAACGTCTCCTGGCCGAAGTCGTCGACGTGCATCGTCGGCGAGGAGGACCGGTGCGTGTGCTGGACGTCGCGTGCGGTGGAGGCGACGTCCTCCACGCCGTTGCGACCGGAGCGCGTCGACGCGGCGTCCAGGTCGAGCTCCACGGTTGCGACCTCAGCGACCTCGCGTTGGATCGGGCCCGGACGGGGCATGGCGTCGTCGCGCACAGGCTCGACGCCCTCCGCGATCCGCTTCCCGGGCCCTTCGAGATCGTGACGAGCAACCTCTTCCTCCACCACCTCGGGCACGACGAGGCGGTCCGGCTTCTTGGCCGGATGGCCGCGGTTACGCTCGAGTCTCTGCTGGTCCAGGACCTGAGACGTACGCGCCTCGGGTACGCGCTCGCGTGGGTCGGGTTGCACACCCTGACACGTTCGGACGTGGCCAGAGTGGATGGCCTCCGGTCGGTCAGAAGCGCGTTCACCATGGCCGAGGCAAATCGGCTTTGTGCGGATGCCGGCCTGCGCGGGGCGCGGGTCACGGACGTCTGGCCACAACGCTTCTTGCTGCACTGGCGTCGCACCGCGTGAGGATCGCGGCCGAGGCGGACTCCGGAGGGGCACCGGACCGTCGCGAGCCGTGGGAGGTGATCGTCATCGGTGCGGGACCGGCCGGCTCCACGGCGGCGCGCGGGCTCGCCCAGCGGGGCTTGCGCGTCCTGCTCCTGGATCGCGCCCACTTTCCGCGCCACAAGGTCTGCGGCTCGTGCCTCGGGCCGACGGGTCTGGCTCGGCTGCGTCAGGAGGGACTCGGGCACGTCGTCGACGGTCTGGGTGCGCGATCGCTGACGACCCTCGATCTGCGCTCCGGTCGAAGGCGCGCGGAGGTCGAGCTTCAGAGGAATCGTGCGGTCCTGCGTAGCGGTCTGGATGCAGCTCTGGTCGAGGAGGCCGTCGCGGCCGGCGTGGTGTTTCGGGACGGCTGCAGCGCCCGGATCGTGGGGCGCCGGGACCCCTGGGTGGAAATCCAGACGCGCGGCGATGTGCTCCGCGCGCGCGCCGTCGTGGACGCAGCCGGCTTGTCCGGGACGCCCCTGGCGCGCCCGCGGAGCGCGCGGCGCACGGACGCAGGTGGGGGCGGGACCGACCACCGGGCTCCGATGGAACCAGGCGCTCGTGTCACGCCCGGAGCTCGAATCGGCATCGGCGCCGTGTTCGGCTGTGGCGAGGGGCCGCCTCCGGGCGTGCTGCGGATGGTCGTCGGGCGTGACGGGTACGTGGGCTCGGTCCGCTGCGCCGACGGCTCCATCACGATTGCGGCCGCGATCGCGCCGGACGCGGTCGCCGACCGCGGCCCTGCGGGCGCGACGGAGGCGCTCCTGGCAGAAACGGGGCTCGGCTTGCCGACGGGGCAGCTCCTCCACCCTTGGAAGGGCACGGCGCGGCTGACTCGGGGCCATGTCCGCCTGGGGGGGGCGGGCGTTCTTCGGATCGGTGATGCCGCCGGCTACGTCGAGCCGTTCACCGGGGAGGGGATTGGCTGGGCTATCGGCTCCGGGGTGACGGTGCGGCCGTTCGTCGAGCGGGCCGTTCGTGGATGGACGGAGGACCTCGCCTCGGAGTGGACGCGAGAGCATCGGCGCGTGATCGGCACGAGCCAACGGACCTGCGCGGGCTTGGCGGGTGCGCTACGGCAGCAGTGGCTCGTGCGGCTCACGGTCGCGGCTCTTGCGCGCGCGCCCGGGCTGGCGCGCCCCCTCGTTCGGGCCACGAGCGCCGCGCCGCGGCTGTCGGACGCGGGTCGCGGCGCGGTGTCGGCGTGAGCCTCACCCTCCACGGCATCGGGACCGCTCTTCCCCGGCACGCGATGACGCAGGACGATGCGGTCGATCTGCATACGACCTTCTGCAGCATCGACCCGAAGCGAGCCCGCATCCTTCGGGCCTTGTACCGCCGCTCGCGCATCACTCGGCGCCACAGCGTCCTCTTCGACGCGTCCGACGGCCCGATCGATACCCGCCAGGCTTTCTATGGTCGGTCTCTCGACGACGAAGACCGGGGTCCGACGACGGCCGAACGTATGGTGGCATATGCGCATCACGCCCCCGGGCTGGCGATTCGGGCCGCCCGGGCAGCGCTCGAGAACGGTGCCGTCGCTCCGGAGCATGTCACGCACCTGATCACCGTCTCCTCAACGGGCTGCGGGTCGCGCGGTCCTACGCCCTCCAGGATCCGGAGGCCGTCCCGCTCGTCGTGGCCGTCGAGCCATGCAGTCTCCATTTCTCCTATGGGTGGGATCCCGACATGCTGGTCGCGAACTCGCTGTTCGCAGATGGTGCGGCGGCCGTGGTCGGGCGGGCCGGGGCCGGTGAGCCGCGAGGGGGAGGAGCGGACGGGCAATGGACCGTCATCGGCACGGGGACGACCCTCATGCCGGACTCCGCGGACGCCATGAGTTGGCGGATCGGCGATCACGGATTCCGCATGACCCTCTCCGCGCAGGTGCCCGAGCTGATCGAGACAGCCCTCGCGGACTGGCTCTCCGAATGGCTCGCGGGATTCGGATTGGGCCTCGGCGACGTGGGCTCGTGGGCGGTGCACCCCGGGGGACCCCGGATTCTCACGGCGGTCGAGCAGGCCCTCGGGCTCGAGCGCGATGCCACCGCCGTCTCCTGGGAGGTGCTCGCGGAGCACGGCAACATGTCCTCGCCCACGGTCCTCTTCATCATGGACCGGTTGAGCCGGAGCGCGTCGGCGGGCCCCTGCGTTGCGCTTGCGTTCGGCCCCGGGCTCGCCGTCGAGGTGGCACTTCTGGCGTGAGGGGCCGGGATCGCCAGATTCGCAAAGCTCGCCCCGTCCGTTCGATCCGGCGCAGAACATGAAGAAACTCATCCTCGCGCTCCTCCTCGGCGCACTCGTGCTCGGGGTCGTTCTCCTCTTCAACGGGCTGAGGCTCACTGCGGAGCCGGTCTCGGTCGAGCCTGCACCCACGCTTCTCTTCGACTCGGACGCGGCCGTGAGCCGCTTCGCCGGAGCGATCCGGATCCCGACGATCTCGTTCGAGAGCGTCGAGGAGACGGACTCGGCCCGCTTCCTGGAGCTCCATGCGTACTTCGAGGCCAGCTACCCACAACTCCACGAGACACTCACCCGCGAGGTGGTCGGCGGTCTGAGCTTGCTCTACACGTGGACGGGGAGCGATCCCGACCTCGAGCCGGTCGTCCTCATGGGTCATCAGGACGTCGTTCCCGTCATCCCCGGAACGGAAGCCGACTGGACTCACGAGCCCTATGGCGGGGTCGTGGCGGACGGATACATCTGGGGACGGGGCACCATGGACGACAAGGTCTCGGTCGTGGCGATTCTCGAGGCGGTCGAGCTGCTCGTCTCCGAAGGCTACCAGCCCCGACGTACGATGTACCTGGCCTTCGGGCACGACGAGGAGATCGGGGGTCCGAGGGGTGCGGGTGCGATCGCCGCGTTGCTCGCCGAGCGTGGCGCCGAGCCGTATGCCTTCGTGCTCGACGAGGGGGGCACGCTGGCAGACGGCCTCGTGCCAGGGGTCGAGGAGCTCGTCGCCCTGGTTGGTGTGGCCGAGAAGGGGTACGTGAGCCTGGAGCTCTTGGTGGAAGGACCCGGGGGCCACTCGTCCATGCCTCCCGCCGAAACGAACATCGGCGTTCTCGCCGCGGCGATCGCACGCCTGCAGGATGCTCCCTTCCCCGCCAGCTTCGACGGGGCGACCCGCGAGATGTTCATGGCGCTCGCCCCCCACATGCCGCTGGTCGGCAGGATCGTCTTCGCCAACCTGTGGCTGTTCGATCCTGTCGTGGAGTGGGCCCTCGCGAGCGACCCGACGACTGCGGCCATGCTTCGCACGACGACCGCTCCCACGATCATCGCGGGAGGCGTGAAGGCGAACGTGCTGCCGATCGAAGCCCGGGCGGTGGTCAATCACCGGATCATGCCGGGCGAGACGCCCCAGACCGTGCTCCGACGCGTCGAAGAGGTGATCGACGACCCGCGCGTGCGGGTGGCCGTGTCAGGAGAAGAGGCGCAGCCGCCGTCCCCGGTCTCGGATCCGGACGGAGAGGCCTTCGGGCTCATCGCTCGGACCATTCGGGAAACCACCCCCGACCGCGAGGTGATCATCGCTCCCTGGCTCGTCGTCGGCGGAACGGACGCGAAGTACTACAGCGGCAGGTCACAGAACGTGTTCCGCTTCCTTCCGGCACGCTTCGAGGAAGACGCCATGACGCGCTTCCACGGCACGGACGAGCGAATGAGCGTGGACAGCTATCTGGCGAGCATCCGGTTCTTCCACCGGCTGATCCAGAACGCGGATGGGCTCTGAGCACTCGGTACCGTGCGGGTGATCGGCTTGCCTGCGCCCGTCCTCCCAGACATCCTCTCCCGCTGGAATCTCCTGGAGGTGAAGCGATGAGCGGCAACGAGCGGGAGGCGGCGGTGCTACGAGCGCTGAGTGGCCTCGAGCGGAGGGACTTCCTCAAGGCGGCGGCGATGGCCGTGACGGCCGGAGCGGTACGGCCGGAGACGCTCCTCGGCACCCAGCCCGGGCTGCGTGAGGATCCCGACTTCCAGACCGCGCTCGCGCAGCAGGCGCAGGAGGGCCCGCCACCCGTGCCGTTGCGCAACGGCGAGCATCCGGCGCTCGTGTACCAGGCGTATCCCGGAGGCACCGGCGCCCTGTACCGGAAGTGGCACGAGGAGGGGATCGATCCGTTCGTGCGGCACGAGATTCCGATCGCACCGTGGACGGGGCGGGTGCCGGGGGATCCGGCGGACATCGCGTTTCTTCCCGTCGATCGGCTCGCCGCGCTCGTGCAGGGACGTCACATCTCGTCGGTCGAGCTCACCGAGATCTACCTCGAGCGGTTGAAGCGCTACGACCCGGTGCTCCTCTGCGTGGTCTCCACGCTCGAAGGACCGGCCATGGAGGAGGCGCAGCAGGCCGACGCCGACATCCGCAACGGGGGACTGCGAAGCCCGCTCCACGGCATCCCTTACGGTGTGAAGGACCTCTTCACCGTGCGAGGCACGCGCACCACCTGGGGGTCGGCGGACTTCCAGGATCAGGTGATCGACGAGGACGCAGACGTGGTGGCCCGCCTGCGCGAGGCTGGGGCCGTGCTCATCGCGAAGCTGGCCACCGGGGAGTTTGCGTCCGGCGACCGGTGGTACCGGGGGCGCACCCGAAATCCCTGGAACGTGAACGAGGGCTCGAGCGGATCGTCGGCCGGTCCCGGATCGGCGACGGCCGCGGCGGCCGTGGCGTTCTCGATCGGCACGGAGACGCAGGGCTCGATCGTCTCCCCGGCGCGGCGCAACGGGCTCAGCGCGCTGCGTCCCACCTTCGGTCGGGTGAGCCGCTACGGCGGCATGGTTCTGTCGTGGAGCATGGACAAGGCCGGCCCCATGTGCCGGACGATCCAAGATTGCGCCCTCGTCTTCAACGAGATCCACGGGGCCAGCGAGAACGATCCCGCATCCCTCACCGCACCGTTCCGGTTTGATCCCGAGGCAGACATCGCGTCGTACAGGATCGGTTACGACGAAGAGGCGCCGCCGGAGTTCCTCGAGCAGCTCGAGAGGATGGGGGCCGACCTCGAGGAGATGAATCCGCTGCCGGAGGGGCGCTCGAACTCACTCGGCGTCGAGTCCTCTGCTGCCTTCGACTTCCACGTGTCGCCCGACGGAGAGGAGCCGGAGCCGGTGCCGGAGGGGCTCGATCCGGCCGAGTCGCGACGGCGGAACCGGTTCCGCCGAGGGCGTGACATCCGCGCGCTCGACTACGTCCAGAGCCAGAGGCGTCGCCTGATCCTGATGAAGGAGATGCAGGAGGCGATGGAGGGCTTCGACATGTTCGTGTCGGGCTCCGGGCAGGTGGGGCTGACGAACCAGACGAACAACCCCGCGGCCATCGTCCCGTACGGCTACGGCGTCCGCAACCCGGATGACGACGAGCCGACGACCATGCCGCTCACCACGACACTTCTCGGCGGGCTCTTCGCGGACGACAAGATCCTCACCGTCGCGCACGCGTTTCAGAAGCAGACGGAGTGGCACCTGCGGCGTCCGCCACTCGACGAGTAGGATCGGCGAGCGGCGAGGCCGGGCGGACTGCGCGTTCGGCCTCCCTCGGTCCGTCGGCCGGGCCCGAGGGTCGGCGGGCCCGGCGCTCGCTCACAGCGGCTTGTTGGGGTTCGCGATCGTCCGCCACATGTGGGCCACCGGGCTGTTGTCGTAGCCCAGGCCCTCCTTGGGCTGCTTGAAGTTCCGCCCGATGATGTCGACGAACTGGTCGATGTCCGGCTGCACGCCCTCCTGGAAGCCGTAGGTGTCGTTCACCGTGATCATGCGGGCCTCCATATACCAGGAGTGCTGGCGGGCGAACTCGTACTGCTCCCTGATGTACGGCTCGGGCACGTAGTCTTCGCCGAAGATCCGGTTGTACAGCTCCGGATACTCGTATCCCACCGACTCGTCGGGGTAGAAGCGCAGGGCCGCGTGATAGCGGATTCCCCAGCTCACCTTCTCGTCGACGTACGGTTCGACCAGCTGCGCGCCCCACCACCCGTGATCCACCTTGATCAGGTTGAGCACGACGTCGTGAAGCAGACAGGCGATGATGGTCGACTCGGGCTGGCCGGTTTGCAGCGCATGCTGGGCGCTCTGGAGCACGTGCGTCGCCGGCGCGAAGCGGAGGCGGAAGAAGTCCTCGAGCGTCGGCGCCGCGGGCATCGGCGGCAGCGCTTCCTCGCGAGGGAGGAAGAGACGGCCCGTGCCCCTGGGGGCTCCCTGCTCCTGCTCGAGCAGCGCGGACGCCTCCCCGTCGGCAGGTATCGTCACGCTGTCGTCGAGCATGTGCATCATGTAGTGCTCGAGCTCTTCGGCTCTGTCCTCGGGGGACATCGCCTCCAGGGCCCCGACACCCACGCTCGCCAGGAATGCCCGGCGGTCGACCTGCACGTCCATGTGTCCTCCTCGGCGAATGGCGACCCGCCCTCGAGGACCCCGCGCTCGCAGAGTACGCCGCACGCGGCGCGCCAGCAAATTGCGCGGGTCGACGGTCCACGGAACGGAGCTTATTGTCCGGGCCTCGTTCCACCCGTCCCAACAGTCGGAGACCCTAGTCCATGCATCGTTTCCTTCCACGCGTCGCCGTCGCCGTCGTCGGCGTGGCCCTCGCGCCCCAGGTCGCCTCCGCGCAGGCGGATCCGCGCCTCGAGTCCCTCAAGGAGGAAGCCCTCGAGATGGTGGAGGCGCGCTCGAAGCTCGTGCAGGAGATCATCGACCACCTCTTCTCCTTCGGCGAGCTGGGCATGCAAGAATTCGAGACCCAGCGGTACCTCACGGGCCTCCTCGAGGAAGAAGGCTGCGCATCGCGCTCGGCTCGGACGTCGACGGCATTCCCCAGTCGAACCAGAAGCCCGGCGTGGCCTATCGGGACCCCATCCTCGGGATGGCTCCCGGGCACGGAGAGGGCCACAACTCCGGTCAGGCCGTGAACATCGTCGCCGCCCTCGCCGTGAAGGAGATCATGGAGCGGGAGGGTATCGACGGCACGCTCCTGATGTGGCCGGGCGTCGCTGAAGAGCAGGTGGCGTCGAAGGCCTACTTCGTGCGCGAGGGCGTCTTCGAGGGGGTCGACGTGAATCTCTTCACCCACGTGGGCAACAACTTCGGCGTGAGCTGGGGCCAGGGCGGCGGGAACGCGCTCTGGTCGGTGATGTATCGGTTCACCGGCGAGACCGCGCACTCGGCCGGCTCGCCCTGGCGGGGCCGCTCCGCGCTCGACGCGGTGATGCTCATGGCGCAGGCGTGGGAGTACAAGCGCGAGCACCTCCAACCGGCGGCGCGCTCCCACTACATCATCGTCGACGGGGGCGATCAGCCGAACGTCGTGCCGCAGACGGCGACGATCTGGTTCTACTTCCGTGAGCGCGACTACGATCTGACGAAGGAGCAGTACGACGCGGCCGCGCTCATGGCGCAGGGTGCGGCCCTCATGACCGGCACCACGGTCGACACGATCATGACGGTGGGTTCGGCGTGGGGACGACACTTCAGCAAGCCTGTCGCCGAGGCCACCTACGGGAACATCCAGCGGGTCGGTCTCCCGGAATGGAGCGAGGACGACGTGCGCTTTGCCGAGGCATTCCAGGAGGAGATGGGCGTCGAGGTGTCCGGGCTGGCGACGGAGATCCCCGAGCTGAGCGGACCCGTCGACCTCTCACGCTCGCTGGGCGGCGGGTCCGACGATATCGGAGACATCTCCTGGAACATGCCGACCGTCACCATGCGATTCCCGTCGAACATGAGGGGCGGGCCCGGCCACAACTGGGCGAACGGAATCGCCATGGCGACACCGGTGGCCCACAAGGGCGGCGTGGCCGGCGCCAAGGTGCAGGCCCTCACGCTGCTCGATCTCTTCCTGGACGGTGAGACCGTCGACGCTGCGTGGGACTACTTCAACGACGTCCAGACGGCCGAGACGCAGTACATCCCGTTCATCACGGAGGACGACCAGCCGGCGATCTGGCTGAACGAGGGCATCATGGCCCAATGGCGCGAGCAGATGCGGCCCTTCTACTACGACGCGACACAGTACGACACCTACCTGGAGCAGCTGGGGATCGAGTATCCGACCATCCGCACGCGACCGGTGTCCGAGGACGGGCTGCAAGAGGACGATCGGGTCCCCGGTGGCAGCTAAGATCGTCCGGAAGAGTCCGCTGCGCGCCCGCTTCGGGCGCGCAGCGGCGCCCCTGCTGACGGCCGTCGGGTCGATCGGCCTCCTCATCGCACCATCTCCTGGCGGTGCTCAGGAAATCGACGTGGTGGAGATGACTGTCGATGACGTCGCGGCGGGTTATGCGCAGGGACGCTTCACGGCCGTCGAGCTCACGCGGGCCTTCCTGGACCGCATCCGTCGGTACGAGGGTCGGTACAACGCGTTCATCTCCATGAACCCTGGAGCGCTCGCGGCGGCTGCGGAGCTCGACGTCGAGTACGCCGGCACGGGGCCGCGCGGTCCGTTACACGGAGTCCCGGTGGTCATCAAGGACAACATCGACTACGGGGGCCTGGTCACCACCGCGGGCTGGGAGGGGTTCAGCGCCTCCACGGGTGGAGTCGACATGATCCCCGATGACGACGCGGCCGTCGTGACACGTCTCCGAGCCGCCGGGGCGATCATCCTCGGCAAGACCAATCTGCCCGACTTCGCAGGCCACGGGACCCGGACGAACAGCTCCGTCGCCGGCCTCACGCTCAACCCCTACAATGTGGACAAGGTGCCGGGCGGCTCCAGTGGAGGCACGGCGACCGCGGTCAACGCGAGCTTCGCCGTACTCGGTCTCGGCACGGAGACCGGAGGATCCATCCAGAATCCCGCCTCGGCCCAGGCTCTCGTGGGGGTGAAGCCGACCTACGGCCTCGTTCCGCTCGAGGGAGTGGTTCCGTTGAGCGGTACCTACGTCGATGTGGTGGGACCGCTGGCGCGTACCGTGCGCGACGCTGCGCTCACGCTCGACGTGTTGGCGGGCCCCACCACCGAGGACCTGGCCACCTATGCGTCCGACGGGAACATGCCAGAGGGCGGATATGCCGCGAGTCTCGATGCAGGCGCGCTGGAGGGCAGGCGGTTCGGCCTCGTGGGACCGGGGTGGCGCGATCAGTTCTTGCCGCTCGACGAGAGCACGGAAGCCGAATACCGTGCGGCGGTCGATGCGCTGCGAGACCTCGGGGCGGAGATCGTGGAAGACCCCTTCGCGGAGAGCGGTTTCAAGGAGCAGTACGGCGAGCGCACCAACGTGCCCTCTCAGGGCGCTCACGACATGTTCGTCTACCTCCGCGGTCTCGGGCCCGGGGCGCCGTTCAATTCGATCGAGGAGTGGGAGATGCTGAGCGGCCGCGAGTACGCGCGCGGTCGTAGGAGGGATGATGATTCTCCTCCTCCGGGGCCGGCTCGGCCGAGCGCGACCGAGGCGGGGGATGCGTATCAGGCGTGGCGTTACGAGACCCGCCTCCTCTTCCGGCGGGTCCTCGATGAGCACGGGCTCGATGGCCTCTTCTTCCCCCAATCCGGGGCGCCCAACAGGCCCGTCGTCGAGGACCCCGAGCGGCCGGACTTCGCGCCCAACAATTGGGCCGAGCTGCCGAGCAACATCATCAACGACCTGGGCGTGCCCACGGTCACGGTGCCCTTTTCCTACTTCGAGGACGGGACACCGTTCGTGCTCGCCTTCATCGGTGACATGTGGACGGAAGCCGAGCTGCTCTCGT
>JBDHDM010000311.1:0-5376 GCA_039591515.1 Gemmatimonadota bacterium
GCCGGATACGTCGTGCACGCCAACTCGAACTGGATCCACAGAGCCCTCGCCGCGCACCTCGCGGCTGAAGGAAGCGCCCGCCGGCTGACCGCTCCTTACGCCTCCGGTGTTTCGGGCACGGTCCCCGCGGGGTCGTACTTCCTCCCCGGGCTAGGAGCCGCGGAGGCGGAGGCGATGGCGCGTACCCACGGGGTCACGCTCACCGCCATCGAGACGACACCCGAGAGCGCCCTCCCGGTCCGGATGCCGCGCGTCGCCATCTACCGGTCGTGGGTGGGTGCCATGCCCGAGGGTTGGACGCGGTGGGTGCTCGACCAGTATGGCTTCGAGTACCAGAACGTCTGGGACGACGACGTTCGTGGGGGCGCCCTGTCGGACTTCGACGTCCTGATCGTTCCGGCGCAGGGGGAAGACGCGATTCGGGACGGGCATCGGTCCGGTGACATGCCGGAACGGTACGTCGGTGGACTCGGGGAGGCGGGGACGGCCGCGATACGCAGCTTCGTCGAGCAGGGGGGCCGCGTCGTCGCGTTCGACCAGGCGGTCGACTACGCGATCGAGACGTTCGGTCTACCCTTCCGGAATGTGATCCGGGGTGTTTCGACGCAGGAGTTCTTCCTACCGGGCTCGATCGTCCGGCTGGAGGTGGCCGACGGTCATCCGCTCACCTGGGGTGTGCGCCCCGACGCGATGGCGCTCTTCGCGCGCAGTCAGGTTCTCGAGCGGACGCGTGACGGAGGCGACGTGGCCTCGGCCGCCGTTTGTTACGCCGGATCGGACTATCTGGTGAGCGGGTGGGTGCTCGGGGGCGACACCTACCTCGCGGGACGCACGGCGGCTGCCCAGGTCTCGGTCGGAGAAGGCGACGTCGTGCTCCTCGCCTTTTCGCCGCACTTCCGCGGACAGCCGAGGAACACCTTCAAGCTGCTCTTCAACGCCCTGATGGGCGCCTCGACCGAGGGCCTGCAGTCAGGGGAGGGGCTCCAGTGCCGCTAGCGCGCTAGCCTCGCCGGCCCCCGGGGGCCCACCGCGGGTCGACGTCGTCCCCCGGCCACTCGTGACGTCCGGGGGGCCCGGGCTTGGGCCCCGCCGCATGCCCCTGGGCGTCAGAGGGTGCGGGACTGGCCGAGGCGGGCGGCACACGCTATTATATTGCACAAGGCAATAAAATGGCGAAACGAGACTACCTCAGCGACTTCGAGCAGCTGGTCCTTCTGTCCGTGCTCCGTCTCGGACAGGGCGCGCACGGCGCGGCCATCCGGAGGGACCTGGAAGAGACCGCGCACCGCTCGGTGTCGGTCGCTTCGATCTACGTGGCTCTCTCGCGCCTGGAGCAGAAGGGGCTCGCGCGTTCGTGGATGTCGGACCCGATGCCGGTGCGCGGAGGCAAGGCGAGGAAGCACTACGAGCTCGAAGCGGACGGGATCAGGGCTCTCCGCGAGGGCAAGGAGATGCTCGAGCGGATGTGGGCGGGGGTCGGGCGTGCGCTCGATGCCGCGGAGACATGAGCACCCCCGACGGAGCGCCGCGACCGCCGGCGCCGCGGCTGGCCCGTTGGCTCATGGGCCGCCTCGTTCCCTGGGAGTACCACGACGCGGTGCTCGGGGATCTGGAGGAGGAGTTCCGCGATCGCTGCGGTCAGGATGGCCGAGCTGGTCCCGCAACGCTCTGGTACTGGCGGCAGGTGGTGACGGTCGATGTTCTGAGACTACGCGGCGAGGCGCGCGCGGAGCGCGCGCGCCGGGGAGAAGGAGGGGTGACGGTGGACGCGTTTTGGATGGATCTCAGGCAGGCGGGCAGGGCCTTTCGGCACAATCCCGGGTTCAGCCTCGCGGTGCTGCTCACACTCGCGATCGGGATCGGCGGCGCCACGTCGATCTTCAGCCTGGTCAACGGACTGCTTCTCCGGCCGATCCCGGGAGTCGAGGCCCCCTCGTCGCTCGCCGCCGTGCAGGCGAGCGAGTCCGGTGGTGGCTTCGGCGTCGCCTCGTACATGGACTACCTCGACCTGAGCGATCGGAGCCGGGCTTTCGAGCGGATGGCGGCGTTCAAGCCGAGACGGGTCGACGCGGCCGCTGCGGGTGCGCCCGAGCCCCTCGGGGCCGCTCTGGTCACGTCGTCGTACTTCGACGTGCTCGGCGTGACTCCGTTCATGGGTCGGTTCTTCGCCGCAGAGGTGGATCGCGGGCCCAGCGCGCACCCACAGGTGGTTCTCACGCATGGGCTTTGGCAGCGGTGGTTCGCCTCCGAACCGCAGATCGAGGGCGCCGAAATCGTTCTGAATGGCCGCTCGTACACCGTGGTCGGCGTGACGCCGCCCGGCTTCCGGGGCTCGACGCTGGTCGAGGTCCCCGAGCTGTTCGTGCCGATGACGATGCAACCCGACCTCATGCCGGGTAGCGGGCTTCTCCTCGATCGCCGAGGGTGGGGGGGCGTCGCGGTCGTCGGGAGGCTGACCGAGGGCTTCACCCTTCCTGCGGCGGCCGCCGAGATGGCGGCGCTCGGAGAGCAGCTGGCGGAGGCGTACCCCACGACGAACCGGGGCCGGGCGTATACGGCGGTCGCGTTCCGCGACGCGGCGCTGCCCGGGGAAGCGCGGCGTCCCCTCATTCAGACGAGCTCCTTGTTGCTCGCGGTGGTGGGAGCGCTCTGGCTGGTGGTCTGTCTCAACGTGGCCAACCTCTTTCTGGCGCGGGCGATGAAGCGTCGCAGGGAGGTCGCGGTACGTCTCGCCATGGGGGCGGGGCGGGGGAGAATCGCGAAGCAGCTCCTCGTCGAGTTCGTGCTGATCGCCGTAGCCGCCGGTGTGGCCGGGCTCGGACTCAGTCGACTCGGGGGGGCAGCCTTTGCGACTCTCCCGCTTCCGCTCGTCGTCGATACCGACCTCGATGGCCGGACGATGGTGGTCGCCGCGGCGCTCGTGGTCGCCAGCATCGCGCTCTGCGCCCTGGCTCCCGCGCTCGCCCTCTCGGGCGCGGATCCACGGACCGTGGCGGCCCCCGCCGGCGCGCTCAGACCGGTACGACAGCGCTGGCCGAGCCGCGTCCTCGTCGTGGGTCAGGTGACGGTGTCGGTCGTGCTCCTGTTCGCGACGGGCCTCTTCGTGCGGACCTTCACCAACCTCTCTTCCGCCGAACGCGGCCTCGTGGCGAGCGGGATCCTGACTGCACGCTTCGATCCCTCGCTGCAGGGGTACGACGCGACGCGGATTGCGCAGTTCTATGACGAGTTGTCGGAGACCACGGGTAAGCTGCCCGGCGTGACCGCCGTGGCCTTGTCCGACGCTCTGCCCTCCGCCGGGAGCTTTGGATCGGACGGGTGGTTCTTCCAGAACGCGACGGAGCCGGAGCGCTCCTCGTCCATGTCGTCGAGCGCCGTCTCTCCCAACTTCTTCCAGATGATGGGGATCCCGATCGTGGCCGGGAGAGGGTTCACCGAGGACGACGCTCCGGGGCGAGCTCCGGTGATCTTGGTCAATGAGGTGGGCGCCCGCCTCGTCGAGGCCAGGACCGGATCTCCTGCGATCGGACAGGGCATCGGGATGAATGGTCCCGGAGGGCCGTTCTTCACCATCGTGGGAGTGGTCGGCGACAGTCGGACCGGACGGATGCAGCAGGCGGTGCCGATGGTGTACGGGTCGCACGGCCAGCTCCTCGCCTTGGGAGCGGGGGGCCAACGAATGGTCGTCCTCCTCAAGGCATCGGTGCCGCCCGCTGCGCTGGCGGACGATCTACGGCTCGCCGCGGCGAGCGTCGATCCCAACGTCTCGGCCGCCGATGTCATCACGCTCGAGCGCTTCCTCGACGACCTGCTGGTCGCGGATCGACTCACGGTGACCGTGCTGGGCGTCAGCTCCCTCGTGGCCCTGCTGCTGGTCGCGATCGGGCTCTACGGTCTCCTGGCGTACCTGGTGACGCTGCGGACAAAGGAGTTCGGTGTCCGACTGGCGCTCGGCGCTCCGAGGACCAATCTCAAGGCCATCGTCCTGCGAGAGGCGATGGCCCTCGCGGCGGTCGGCTTGGGGTTGGGCATGGGCGCGGCGCTGGCGCTCACTCGACTCCTGGAGCGCTTCCTCGTCGGTGTCTCCGCAGCCGATCCCGTGTCGATGCTGGCGAGCCTGGGTGCGGTGGTCGGGGTCGCGCTCTGCGCCGCCTACATCCCGTCCGCGCGAGCCATGCGCTCGGACCCGCTGGTGGCGATGCGCGCCGAGTAGCGCGCGACACTCTGTCACGACTCTGCCGATCACCTCGACTCAGCCGATCACACCAGTTCACCCATCTCGAACTCGGTGTCCGGAGCGGAGCGCATGTGCCAACCGGCGGTGTCTTCTCAGGTAGCGCCAGGAACGAGGTAGCCGTCGCACCGAACGGGAGGTCCGCCGATTCCGTTCTGGCGAGGCCGCTTCCGTCGGCGCATTGTACGCTCCCACCCCACGCCGCACCCACGTGGTGTAGGCACCGTGCCTCGGAGTATGACCATGCCTGATCCCGGAACGCCGCGGTCCCGGCGCTCGTTCGTCGGGGGCCTCGCCGCCAGCGCGCTCGCCGCGGGCGCCGCCCCGAAGCTGCTGACGGCCGACGAGCGGAGACGTCAGCATCCGATCGCGGCGCGACGATACCAGTCGGTGAACGATCAGGTGCAGCTCGCCGTCGTCGGGGCCGGTGGCATGGGCATGGCGGACGTGCAGACCGCCCTCGAGGTGCCGGGCGTCAGGTTGGTTGCCGCTGCCGACGTCTTCGACGGAAGGCTCGAAGCTGCGAAGGAGCTCCATGGGCAGGACCTCTTCACGACTCGAGATTACCGGGAGATCCTGGCGCGGGACGACGTGGACGCGGTGATCGTCGGGACCCCCGATCACTGGCACAAGCAGATTTCGGTCGACGCCCTTCGGGCGGGCAAGGCCGTGTACTGCGAGAAGCCGATGGTCCACCGCATCGAAGAGGGTGCGGAGCTCGTCCGTGCTCAGGAGGAGTCCGGCAAGACGTTCCAGGTCGGAAGCCAGGGGATGTCTTCACTCGGGAACGAGAAGGCCAAGGAGCTCCTGGCGGAGGGCGCGATCGGTGAGCTCAACTACGCCGAGGGCTTCTGGGCTCGGAACGATCCGATCGGGGCCTGGCAGTATGCGATTCCCGAGGACCAGTCGGAGGAGCGGGTCGATTGGGACACGTTTCTCGGCTCGGCACCACGGGTTCCGTACGATCCGCTACGCATCTTCCGTTGGCGCAACTACCGCGACTATGGAACCGGCGTGTCGGGGGACCTCTTCGTCCACCTGTTCTCGAGCCTGCACTTCGTGGCGTCCTCGCTCGGGCCCCGGAAGATCATGGCGCAGGGAGGGCTCCGGTATTGGAAGGACGGCCGCGAGGTCCCCGACGT
>JBDHDM010000312.1:0-5340 GCA_039591515.1 Gemmatimonadota bacterium
TCCGAGGTCCACCTCGAGCCCCGTCTTCTGGCCGAGCAGCGTCACCTGCCCGCGCAGCGACGCGATGCAGAGCGCCTTCCCGAAGGCCGCCCCGCCCAGCACGCCGCCAAAGGTGAGCGGCGGGCCGATCAGCAGCCACGAGCCGGCATCGGCCCCGACCCCCAGGGTCAGGAAGCAGCCGTTGTTCCAGACCGGGAAGCTCGCCGCGCCCCGTACGAAGGCGCCGTTGAACTCTCCGCGCGGCAGCGTGATGAACTCGCCCGCCTGGGGATCGAGGGACGTGAGCACTTCGTCGCTGCACGTCCTCCCCACCAGGAAGGCCACCTCCATCTGGGTGTCGTCGAAAGTCGCCCCCGCGGAAGCGCCGAGGAACGTCTCGCTCAGACCGATGCCGCTCGCGAATGCGATGTCGTAGAGCTGGAAGGTGGTGAAGTCGATGGTGCCCGCGACCTCGAGGCCCCCGAAGAGACCCACAGGGGCGAGATCCTGCAGCGTGAAGCCCAGATAGACGCGTCTCAGCCGTGCGTCCGATGGACCGAGGCGGAAGGGCAGGTTCTCGCCCGTAATCTTGGCGTCGAGCAAGGCCTGGCCGTTGGCGACGGCGCACCCCTCGGACTTCCCGTTGGCGCTCCAGCTGGTCACGTCCAACGCCGCGCCGTAGGTGGTGGTGTTGTCCTCGGCGCCCCCCACCATGGTCCACTCGCCCGCCACGTGCAGGCGCTCGAGCGCATCCCCCTGGATCGTGGCGAAGCCGTCGAGCTTCCCGCCCCGGAAGGCCCAGTTCTCCTCGACCACGCCCGTCGCCTCGTCCAGAGCCGCGCGAACCGACGCCTGCACCTGCTCCAGGGCCGCCCGGAGCGCGTGGTTCAGCTGATCGAACACGTCGAGCACGACGTCGGTGAGTTCCTCGACGATGTCGGAGAGGTAGGCGCGGAACCGCCGCTGCGCGTCCTCGACGAGCGGGTGATTCATGACGCGATCGACGAGGAGGGCGCGCACGTCGCGGGCGGTCGGGCTCGGGACCCGTTGTGTGAGCCCGCGCAGCGCCTGCTCCGCAGCGTCCGCGGCGGCCCGGAGGTCGAGGTCGAAGGGCCCGCGCAGCATGACCCCGAGCGGCACGACGAAGCTCTGATCGCCGAGTCTCCAGCGAAGCGCGTCGCCCGTGGCCAACGCGATCTGATGGTCTAATGCGTCCTGGATCTCGGGCGCTGTCGCGAACGGGAAGTGATGCAGCGGGTCCCCGCGCAGCACGGCTCGCGTGTCGTCTGCCAGCCGGGTCACCACGCTTCGGACGCCCTCCACCCATGGCCGGGCCTCTCGCAGTCCGTCCTCGGCCTGCGCGAGCGCGCCGTCACTCCGGAGGAGCTCCTCATGGACGCCGCGTAGTGCCTCGCGGAAACGATCCAGGTCGTTCTCGAGGCGATCCAGGTAGTCGTTCGCGCCGGCGAGTACGTCGGGGGTGCCGGAGCAGAGGTCGTTCAACACCCCTGCAAGCTCCGCTTGCGCGCGAGCGACCCGAACCCCCGCATCCTCGGCCAGGGCGCGAATCTGCCGCTGGGCACTCGCGACGCCGGAGAGGTCCACACCCGTGGCTGCACCGATCGCCCCGAGCGGTAGAGCGAGATTCACGAGACCGAGCTGACGCTGGACCTCGTCGATCGCGGCCAGGGCATCGTCGAGGCGTCCGCGAACGGCCCCTCCCGGGCACACGCCGAGATTCGTGTCGTCCAGTTGGGTGCGCAAGGAGCCGATGGCCGCTTGTGCCCCATC
This sequence comes from Gemmatimonadota bacterium, assembly GCA_039591515.1. Lineage (GTDB taxonomy): Bacteria > Gemmatimonadota > Gemmatimonadetes > Longimicrobiales > Gaopeijiaceae > UBA2589. The sequence goes on from JBDHDM010000312.1 coordinate 1,771, forward strand.
GATGAAGCCCCCCGTGTCGGTAGCACCGCCGAGGAGACCCGGGACGTGCGCTCTCAGCACCCCGAGGGTCGACTCGAGGTCACTGATCGCGCTCTCGACGTCGCCCAACGATCCCTGGGCGACCTCGAGCTCCCGCAGCGAGTGCGCGAGCTCGTCGCTGCTGCGCACCAGGAGCTGTCCGGGAAGCTCCGTGTAGGCTCTGGACATCGCGTCGTCGAGCTCCAGCGTGAGCGGCTCGACCAGCCTTTGCCCGCCCACGCTCCTCAAGTCGTCGACGCGGGCGCCGAGCTGCGCGCGCACGGCGGCGACCTCGGCCAGCGCGACGGCGAGGTCCCGGAAGACCCCCTCGCCGACGGCTGCAATGGCCGCCGTCACCGCCTCCTCCAGGTACCGGTCGAGTCCTCCGCCGCCGACACGGCTCAGCTCCGTGAAGCCGGTCTGCAGCGGGCCGACGACCGCCGCCACGGGCCTGCCGGCGTGCAGACCTTCGAGAAAGTCGTCGATCGCATCGATCGATCCCGAGTCCCCGACGTCGACGTGGAGATCGAACTCGAGCGCGGCCAGGCGGTGGAAGTCGGCGCTGGCTCCGAAGCTGAGCTTGGTGCGCTCCGGCGTCACCCAGTCGACGCCCGCCCGCGCGGTCAAGACCACCAGATCGAAGAGGTTCTCCGGTACACCGCGAAAGCGCACGCCCTCGGGGCGATCGGGTTCGTAGTAGAGCGGGAGCTCGATCCGGTAGCCGGTGCTACCCCACTCGTACTGCGCGCTCGAGTGGGTGGTGGGAGTGTCGTCGAGGTGGCGGACGAGCTCGTGGTTCTCCTGCTCGCTCTCGTCGGGAAGATCGCCGAGCGTGCCCTGCTGCGCAGCAACGTCATATTTCACGAGGATGCTCGGCTGTGCGCGGTCCGGGTGCTCGTTCTGGAACCGGGCCTGGACGCGAAGGGAGTCCCAGAAGGGCACGCCCACCAGGCCCGTGAAGGTGAACCAGCCGAACTCGTTTGGAGGCGAGCCCTGACTCAGCGGGAGGTCCACCACCTCGTTCGCGGCGAAGCGGAAGCCCGAGTCGCCGTCGACGAGATAGTCTGTGCTGCCCTTCACCACAGCGTGCGAGGGGATCCCTAGAGGGCTCCAGCAGGCGCGGAGGTCGACCCGCCGATCGAGGGCCGCGATGTCGACCGACCCGTCGACGTGCAGCCCGCGGTCACCCGTCTCGCAGCGGCTCGGGGGGCCGCCGCATTCTGCGAACTCCGCCCCGTGCACGTCGAAGTCGGCCCGCCAGGCCTCGAGCCGGCAGCTCTCCGCAGGGTCCCCTGCCCCGCGGCACGTCTCGACCAGGAGATCGCCGAGGTTCGCGTTGCAGTCCAGCGCCAGGGACGAGAACGCGACCTCGAAGCCCCCGGGTGCCGGAACCGCCACGGCGCCGTCGATCCAGTTCGTCGGATCGAGGGCGTTGCTCACCTGGCGGAAGGCGAAGCGCGAGAGCTGGAGATCGAACCCGTACGCCGTGGGCTGTGGGGGCACGTCGGTGTTGAACACCCCCGTGACGCCGCCCGGGCGGATCACGTACTTGGTGCCGAGGCTGCTGACGAAGGCGCGGAAGTCCGGGGCTTCGGGGCCCCCGAAGCCGATCTCCATCCCCGTACCGTCGAGGCTCCGCCCGACGCCGGCTGCCGGACGGCCATCGACGGCGTGGTAGAACTCCGGCCCCACGGTGATGCCGGCCATGAAGTGGTTCCCGAGGTGGCTCTCGTCGTCGCCGAGGGCATGATGGGCCGACGGAAGCAGCGCGCCCGCGTCCTCGTCGACCGCGCGCATGCCCAGCAGGTACTCGCTGACCGGGCGGTTGCCCTCGCCGCCGCTTCCGTGCGCGCGATATCCCGGCAGGAACAGCACGCCGGGCAGCGACGCGTCGGTCGTGCGCGCGAAGAGGTTCCTGCCACCGCTGACGGCGTGCGGTCCCCAACGGGGGTTCTCGCCCAGCCGCTCGACACGGGCCACCACGGCGCCGTCCGAGCCCACCCCCTGCGGTCCCACCGCAACGTCGTACAGTGGGGCCCTGCGCACCCCGACGGGGGGGACCCGGGGACAGCCGGGGCAGGAGGAGACTTGGCCCAGGATGTAGCGCCCGCCCGCCGGAAGCAGCTGACCCTCTGCGAGCGCCCCGTTCTCGACCCGCAGATCGAAGGCCGCGAAGTCGCTCCGCATGCGGGGGAAGTGGGTGCGGGCGCTTCCCGCAGCGAAGTCGACCCGGGGGATCTGGAGCCCGTTCGAATCGAGGCGCAGCTCGTGGATGGACGTGACGTGGCGCAGGCGCGTGTCGTTGCTGCGCACGTCGACGCCAAAGCGGCGATCGGACGCGTGGAACGGAAGGTCGTAGTGGTAGTGGGCCGAGGCGACGCTGCCGATGATCGCGTCCTGCGTCAGCTTGAGTTCCGTGACCTCGAAAGAGAGCGGCATCCCGTTGGCGTGGAGGAAGCCGGCGCCGCCCTCCGACTCGAGCTGCGCGAAGTCGGTTAGGCCGATCGAGACGAGCGAGATCTCCAGAACGTCCCGGCCCCGGGGAACGGGGCGACCGGCGGCGTCGGCGGCGTGGTGGCTGTGGCCGTCTGGGAGAGCGAGGCGCAACAGCCCGGGCGTGGCTCCCGACGCATCGAGCCGCGTGCCGAGCACCTCCACGCTCAAGCCACCCATCTCGCCGGAGACCCGCGGGATGGCCACGCTTCCGAGCGCCACCAGATCGAAGCCCTCGCCGTTCGGGACGAGCTGGGCGCACAGCCCGGCCGGGGCGAAGAAGCGGACGGCATCCCAGCGGCCGTTCGTCGACGGCGTCCACTCGACCTCGGAGCCGGACAGATCGACCGCGTCCGGGCCGCACGCGCCGCCCGGAAAGCCGGTGAAGGACTGGATGTGCGTGACGACCGGTCCGAAGCGCAGGTCTCCCGTAAGAGGAACCAGCGCGGGGAAGAAGTCGGTCGCCTCGTTGTTGCCCTCGTCGCTCTCGGCCACGGCGTCGGAGCTGTCGATTCGCGCCCGGATCTCCAGCATGTGACCCGCGGCCCGGGCACCGGTGAGGAACGTCTCGAAGCCGCCCCCCGAGACGGGCAGCTGGAACCGCCTCGCGCCCGCGCTCGAGGCATCACAGACACATGAGGGTGTGGCGCAGGATGTCGGGACCTCGCGCGCCGAGACCTCCTCGGGCTCGAACGTCGCCGTGCCCAGCGGAAATTCCGTTGCGACCCCGCCGGACGCATCGAGACCGACCACGCGGATGTCCGCGTCGAAGCGCGGAGTCGGCGCCGAACACTGGACGCTCGCTTCCAGGTCCAGCGTCGCGGTCACCGCCTCGCTCGAAGCCAGGTAGATGGAGGTATGCGAGAAGGCGGCTCCAAAGGCGTCGATCTGCAGGTCGAGAGCGTTCGCGTCGGCGGCCGTGAGGGCGAAGCGGGCGACGAGGATGTCGTCGTCCGTCCCGAGCGGGCCACCGAGTGGATCGTCCGAGTCCATCACGGCGACCCAGCGCCCGACGCCGTCCGTGGCGAGATCCGCAGAGTTGAAGAAGGCCCCCGTCCC
>JBDHDM010000313.1:0-5333 GCA_039591515.1 Gemmatimonadota bacterium
CTGGGGCGTGCGCCGCTCGTGGGCATGGGGTCTGGGCGAGGCGCTGTCGATCAACTTCGCCGCCTCGGCCATCAACGAGTACGTCCGCAACGCGAACTTCAACCAGATCAGCCCACGAAGCTGGTGGAGCAACCTCCAGGACGGGTTCACGTACGACGACAACGACTTCGTCACCAACCAGTTCATCCACCCGTTCAACGGGTCCCAGTACTACAACTCGGGTCGGGCCAACGCGCTCGGTTTCTGGTCGTCCTACGCTGTGGCTCTGATCGGGGCCACGCACTGGGAGCTGGCCGGCGAGACCCACCCGATGTCGTTCAACGATCTCGTCTCGACGGGGATCGGAGGGGCGGCCGTCGGGGAGACGCAGTACCGCCTCTCGTCGATGATGCTGGACAACGAGGCGACCGGGGCGGGGCGCTTCTTCCGGGAGGCCGGTGGCTTCCTCGTCGCCCCGATCCGTGGTCTCAACCGCGTCGTCTCCGGACGTGCCTGGGACGTGCGCCCGAACCCGACGGACCCGGCAGACACCAACCCGGTCGGGCAGATCAACGACCTCTCCTTCGGCTGGCGCCGGGTCGGCGACGGCGAGTCACTGCAGGACGAGGTCACGGACCTCGGCTTCCTCGAGTTCTACCACGTCCACGGGAACCCCTTCGAGGCCGAACGCCGAGGACCCTTCGACTTCTTCACCTTCGAGGGCCTGCTCAACTTCGGTGACGACCGCAAGATCGGCCGGCTCGTGATCCAGGGGAATCTGCTGACCGAGTCGATTGGCGACGCCCGTCCGTCGAATCACCTGTTCGCGCTCGTCCAGCACTTCCAGTACATGAACGGCAAGGCCTACGAGTACGGGGGGCAAAGTCTCGGCGCGGCGGTGCTGTCCCGCTGGGGCTCGCTCGGCTCGGTCGGCTTGCAGTCACGCTTCGACCTCCTCGGTACGATTCTCGGGGCGGTCAACTCAGAGGCCGCGGGCCTGGCGAACGTTGCCGATCCCGAGCGGCTGCGGGAATACGACTACGGGCCCGGAGGCGGCGCCAATGCCTCGATCTGGGTCACCTGGAAGGGATTCCCCGTGCTCAACGTCCTGTACCGGCTCCACTACGTCCGCACGGTGAACGGCTCCGTCTACCACCAGGACGACCTCATCGGTCTCGACTCCCACCATTGGCTGCACGGAGTCGATGCGCGGATCGACGTTCCGATCGCGTCCAGCTGGGGGATCGGCGCCCGGTACTCGACCTTCGCTCGCCGGAGCCACTACGACCTCGAGCTACCCCAGGAGCTTCCGCCGGAGGCCCGCCTGAGTGTCTTGGTGGACCAGAACAGCCCGGAGTTGAGGCTGTACCTGAGCTACATCCCGAGTATCCGGTAGGGCGCCGACTGTCCGTGGGGCACCGCGCTTCCGGTGCCGGCGCGGGTCGGCCTAGCGGCCGTACGTCTCCTGCGCCCGCTCGATCAGTTGCGCCCACTGCTCGAGCTCGCCGGGGTCCCAGACCTCGTTCATCGTGGCCCGCGCCTCTTCATCGGGGACGCCTTCGACGAGGGTGCGGTACATGTAGACGAACGCCGAGGCGCGCATGTTCGCGAAGCAGTGCACGTAGACCTTCCGGTCCTGGTTCGCCTGCATGACGTCGAAGAACATCTCGACGTCACTCAGCTGCGGCTGCTGCCAGTCGACCGGAATGTGGACGTAGGTGAGCCCTGCCTGGGCCACGAGGAAGCCTTCCTGGCCGTTCCGCTCTTCGTCGGCGATCGCGAGGTTCACGACGACGTCGAACCCCTGCTGGGCCAGGAGGGGGATCTGGTCGTAGGCGATCTGCCCGGATGACGAGAGGCGGTCGTCCACGACCTGGAAGTTTCGGATCGTCTCGAGCGGCGCCGGTGTCTGCTGCTGTGCCGCGGAGTCGACCGGGAGGGCGGGCGAAGCCACGAGGGCCACGAGCACCGGGAGGAGGGATCGAGTCGAACGGGTCATGTGGAGTGTCGTGGGAGGACTCGGGCCCGACCGGGGGCACGAGTTGGCGGGCCGATCGCCGGTTGCCGGGGTCGTACGCAGTCGGAATGCAGAGGATAGGCCGAGGAGACCCCGCGGGTTCCTTGTGGCGGTTGCGTCGGATCGAGGATCCGGGATCTTCTCGACATGATGCGACGCTACGAGGGCGAGGACCTCGGACCCCGACCGAGAATCGCCGTCGTCGGGTCCGACAAGCTCGGCAACTTCATCGTGACCACGCCGCTCCTGCGTGGGCTCAAGGAGCGCTTTCCCCAGTCGACGGTGGACTTCTACGGGAGCCCCGTGAATCGCGCCTTCGAGGAGGCTTGTCCTTGGATCGACTGGCGAACGGACGTCTTCCCGGAGGACCCGGAGCGACGCGCGGCCGCGGTTCGGGACGTGGTCGACCGGACGTCCGGACACGGATACGACCTCGCGATCAACTGTGATGGTTTCAACCCGTACACCACGGAGCTCGTCACGCGGTTGGGTCCGCGCTACGTGGCCGGGCAGGCCCTGACCGAAGATCTTACGGAGCCGCTACCGCTCGGGCGCCATCCCAACAACCGGATCCTGGCCGACCCCGACTGGACGAGCCCACGCTTCCTGGAGAGGTATCGAGGGTACCTGACCAGCAACTACATCGGTGAGCTCTTCGCTCGCCCCGCGTTCGTGGAGACCGACTATTTCGCGATCTCCCTCGAGAGCGTTGCTCCGCCCTTCGAGGTGCCGGACGTGTTGGTGCACGCGAATGCGAACCGTATCGCCAAGCTGTGGCCCGCCGGCTCGTGGATGTCCCTGCTCGACTGGTGCAACAGCCGTCACCTCTCGGTTGGCCTCGTCGGCGTGCTTCCCCGCGAGGGCGAGGAGCGCACGCTCGGGTATCCGATCGAGGACGAGCTCGCCGACCACCCTGCCGTGACCGACCTGCGCGGCCGCACGACGCCGATCGAGCTGGCTGGAGCTTTGGAGTCAGCGCGCGCGTGTGTCACCGTGGACTCCGGGCCTCTCCACGTGGCGGCGGCCGTCGGCTGCCCGACGGTGGCGGTCTTCGGCAACGACGACGAGGGGATCGGAGCGAGCCCGCTCGAGCTCTGGCTTCCTCGGGTCGGCAACGTCGCGAGAACGGTGTCCACGCGCCGGTGCACGCTCTGTGCGCAGAACCGCTTCAAGAACGACGCGTGTCTGAAGACCGTGCACGAGTGCATGGAGGGCGTGGAGCCCGGTACCGTGATCTCGCTGCTGCGGGAGGCCCTCAGCCGCCCCCGGTCAGAGCCCGCAGCCTCTCCTTGAGCGGATGGACCGGGAAGACGAGGGTATCGTAGACCGCGTCCTGGGGACGGGTGCCACCGGGGAAGTCGGAGTCCTTGTCCGGGTAGGCTGGCCGATCGTGCGCGTTGATGTAGGCCGAGACGTGCTGGGCTTCCTCGTCCGTGAGTGAGCCCGGCGCGGTGAGCGGCATGGCGTACCGGATGTAGCCGGCCAGCCGCCAGATCCTCGCCGCTCCGGCGCCGTCGTTCCAGGAGCGATCACCCCAGAGGGGCCCGGGCTTTGCGAGGCCGAGATCCAAGCCCTGCCCATCCGGCGCGTGACAGGCGGCGCATTGCATCGTGTACAGCTGTCGGCCGCGCCCGATGTCGAGCTCTTCGATCGGAACGCGTGCTTCGACGGGAATCGTGTTGCGGCCCAGCCAGTCCGGCCGCTCACCCACCGGAAAACCCGACGCGAGCCACGTGATGTACGCATCCAACGCGATCGTGACTTCGTGATCGTGGGGCGGAGCGATGCCGTTCATGCTCCGCTTGAAGCAGCCTCCGATCCGATCCTCGAGGCTGACCAGACGGTCGTCGCGGCCGCGGTACTGCGGGAACGTGGCCGCAGTGCCGATGAGCGGGAGCGCGCGATCACGTTGTCCGGCATTCAGGTGGCAATTCCCGCAGGTGAGGTCGTTGCCGACGAACTCGGCGGCATACGTCTGCGGATCCTGGCTGATGCGGAACCCCAGCCGAATCATCTCGGCCTGGCGGGGATCCGGGTGGATGTCCTCGCCCATCGGGTCCATCGTGAGCTCGACGGCCCGCTCGAGCGTGGCCGACGCAGGAATCAGCAGCGCGTCGGCTCCGGCCGCGGCATCCACTTCGCCTCCCGTGCTGGCCTCACCCCCGCCTCCGCTCGGTGCGCACCCGCCCCCCGCCACGAGGACCGCGACGAGGAGCGGCCCGGTGCGGTGGAGGACGGGGTGACGCATGACTCTGTTGGCTGCGGTCCCGGTCAGGAGGGTCCGAGCGACTTCACGTGCTCGACGAGCTCACCGATCTGCTCGTCGGAGAAGGAGGCGCCCCAGCCGACCATCAACGGAGAGCGACCGATGGCTGCACCACCTTCCTTGATCGCCGTGAAGATCATCTCGTCGTCCCGGGTCTCCCAGAACTCGGCGTCGGCGAAGCTCGCCGGAGGAGGGTCGAGAGCGAGGCCGGCAGGCCCGTCACCGAGCCCGCCGGCTCCGTGGCAGGTCGCGCACACCGTGTTGAACGTGCCCGCGGCGTCGAACGCGGCGGGGGCGGGTGCAGGCGCCGCGGCTTCGGGTGTCGTGGCAGGGGCCTCGGCCGCCGGCTCTCCGCCGCCACACGCTACGAGAGTTCCGGCGAGAACCACGGCAATGGATCGATTCAGCATCGTTTTCGTTCCAGGGATGATTGATCTCAGGAGCTTGATCCTACAGCAAAGAAACCTATCCAACTTCGCTTCCCGCCTGAAGCCGAATCGACGGAACGGGCGTGTCGGCGCCTCGGGTCCGCGGAACCGACCTCGGGGGCCGGGACTTATGTCTCAGCTGTGGTGTCCCGCGCGTTCGCTCTGGCCGGGCACCCTGAGGTCACACCGACGTAGGAGGCCCAAGCCATGGCCCCCTCGCTGCTCTTCATACCGGATATCGGTGGATTCACGAAGTTCGTGAGCACCACGGAGGCCGAGCACGGACGACACATCGTCGCGGAGCTGCTCGATCTCATCATCTCATCCGACCGACTCGGGCTCACCGTGTCGGAGCTGGAAGGTGATGCCGTCTTCTTCTATCGCTCGGGACCACTCCCGGATTTCGATGAGCTCGTTGCCCAGGCGCGGCGTACGTTCGAGGCGTTTCACGCGCACCTGAAGACGTACGAAGCCCGCCGCATTTGCGACTGTGGCGCCTGCAGCAGCGCCCACGGGCTGTCCCTCAAGATCGTCGCGCATGCGGGGCCCGTCGATTTGATCTCGGTACGAGGCTTCGAGAAGCCCTACGGGGCCGACGTGATCGTGGCACACCGCCTCCTCAAAAACGATCTGCGGGGGACCG
>JBDHDM010000314.1:0-5306 GCA_039591515.1 Gemmatimonadota bacterium
CCAGGAGCTGCAATCCCCCGGCCGCGGTCCCCCGAGCGCCAGGACGCGCTCACTCAGCGGTCGCGAGGTCCTCTCCGCTCCCCTAGCTTCGCTCGATGGCGAAGATCCCACGCGGGTGCGCGCACCCCTATGTCTCGGCCGCGCTTGCGGCGACTTGCCTCGCCCTGCTCGTTGCACCGGCCTCGGCACAGAACACCGACGATCCCGTCGCTTCCGGCGAGGTCGTCCAAACCGCGCTTCACGACTTTCGCGTGGTCCAGGTGGCCGACGGCCTCGTAAACCCGCACGCGATCGCGTTCACACCAGAGGGGGACGTCCTCGTCACCGAGCGTCCCGGCCGGCTCCGGATCATCCGCGACGGGGTGCTCCTTCCTGGGCAGGTCGAGGGATTGCCCGAGATCCTGGCGCTCGGCAACGGTGCGATGTCGATGAACGGCCTCGAGCAGGCCGGCCTCCGCGATGTGCGCCTCCACCCGGAGTTCGTCCAGAACCGTCTCCTCTACCTGAGCTTCGTGAAGCCCGGAGCGGGAGGGCTCGGAACGCTCGCCGTGGCACGAGGACGGTACGAGAACGACACGCTCTCGGAGGTGGAGGAGATCTTTCACTCCTACGCTCACGGGAATGGGAGCGAACGCTCCTCGATGTGGGGAGGCAAGCTCGCCTTCGACGGGCGCGGCCACCTCTTCATCACCCTCGGAGACCGTCAGTGGCCGTCCGTCGGGGATCTGGAGCAGCACCCGGCCCAGCAGCTCTTCAACCACAACGGCACGACCGTGCGCATCCACGACGACGGCCGCGTGCCTCAGGACAACCCGTTCGTCGGCCAGGGCGACGCCCGCCCGGAGATCTGGACCTACGGCCATCGGAACGCGCAGGGGCTCGCCGTCCATCCGGAGACGGGAACCGTGTGGCTCAACGAGCACGGCCCGCAGGGTGGGGACGAGATCAACCTCCTCCGCCCGGGCGGCAACTACGGTTGGCCGGTCGTGGGGTTCGGGGTCAACTACCGGACGGGTCTCGCCATCCACGAAGGGACGCATCGGGACGGCATGGAGGCACCGGCCCACGTGTGGGTCCCATCCATCGGTGTAAGCGGAATGCTCTTTTACGGGGGCGACGCATTCCCCGAGTGGAAGGGCGACATGCTCGTCGGGGGCATGAGCGGTCGACGACTCGTACGCCTCCGGCTGGCTGGCGACGAGGTGGTTCGTGAGGAGTTACTCCTCCGGAACGTCGGTCGCATCAGGGACGTCGCCGAGGCGACTGACGGCTCGATCTATCTGGCGATCGACGGCGGCACACGCTGGGAGGACGGCCCTCCCACCAAGATCCTGCGTCTGGAGCCGGCCGGACCACGCTAGTGGCCGCTGGCCCTCACACCCTGGAGCATCGGGAAGGGGCGGCGGATCACGCCACGAAGCCCTATCATCACGCTTCGCTTGGATTCCACCGTCCGGGGGCCCGATGGAACTTGGTCGATTCCGTGCTCTTCGTGATGTCGTCTTCCAGCGCGATTCGTCCGGCCGCGTCGCCAGCCTCAGCCAGCACGGCGCCGATTCCCCACGCATCCGATAGGAGAAGGCAGCCAACATGTCTCTCGTGACCCAGGTGCGCCGCACCATCCCGAGTGCCCTCCCCCCCCTCCTCGGGCTCGCCCTGGCGGCCACGCCGTGCTTGGTGAGGCCGACCGCGCTCGGAGCGCAGGAGGTGACAACGGCTCACTTCGACGCCATGAGCTTCCGCCACATCGGTCCGGTCGGGAACCGCATCACCACCGTGACCGGAGTCATCGGAGACCGATTCACCTACTACGCGGGCGCGGCCTCCGGCGGCATCTGGAAGACCGACGACGCGGGGTTGAACTGGCGTCCCATCTTCGACGACTACCCGGTCCACGCGATCGGCGAGCTCGCAGTGTCGCCTTCCGATCCGAACATCGTCTGGGCCGGCACCGGCGAGCCCTTCCTGCGGTCCAACGTCTCGATCGGCAACGGTGTGTGGAAGTCAACCGACGCGGGCACGAGCTGGGCACACATGGGGCTCGACGGAACGGGCAGGATCAGCCGCATCATCGTGCATCCCACCGACCCCGACATCGTCTATGCTGCGTCCGTGGGACACGGGTACGCGCCGCAAGCGGAGCGCGGCGTCTACCGCACGACGGACGGAGGCGAAACGTGGGAGCACGTCCTCTTCGTCGACGAGGAAACCGGGGCGAGCGACCTCGTCATGGATCCCAACAACCCTCGGATCCTCTTCGCGGGCACGTGGCAGATCGCGCTGCGCACCTGGACGCGGACGTCGGGGGGACCAGGGAGTGCGATCTGGGCGTCGCGCGACGCCGGCGAGACGTGGACTCGCCTCGAGGGCGACGGTCTGCCCACGCGCGCCGTCGGGAAGATCGCTCTGTGCATGAGCGCAGACGACTCGAATCGGATCTATGCGCTCATCGAGACGGGCGACGGTGTTCCCTGGGAGGGTGGTGACACGGACGGGGGCGAACTTTGGCGCTCCGACGACGGGGGCGCGACCTGGGCGTTGACCAGCCACAACCGGGACTTCGCGGGACGCACGGCATATTACACGCGGTGCGAGGCCGCCCCCGACAACGCAGACGAAGCGTACTTCATCGCGGCGGCCTACTCCACCACGGTCGACGGCGGTGCGACCTCGACCTCAGCCGGTTTCCTCGACGGACCGAACTGGGACCACCACGACATGTGGATCGATCCGATGAACCCGGATCGGCACGTCGTGAGCGGGGACGGCGGCGTCTCCATCTCGGAGAACCGGGGTGCCACGTGGTTCCGCATCCAGCTTCCGGTGGCGCAGATGTACCACGTCACCGCCGACAATGCGGTCCCGTACAACGTCATGGGGAACCGGCAGGACGGCCCGTCGGCGCGCGGCTCCTCGAACGCACGAGCCGGTGGCCTGTTCGGGGCCGGCACCATTCCCCGAGGCGCGTGGATCACCGTCGGCGGCGGCGAGAGCGGCTTCGCCACTCCCGACCCCACGGACCCGAACATCGTCTGGTCGAGTGCGTCGGGTGCCGGAGCCGGCGGAGGCATCGTCGTGCGTTGGGACGCGCGGACGAAGCAGTATCGCGAAGTCGAGGTGTGGCCCGAGACGACGATCGGCCACCCGGCCGACAGCGTGCGCTTCCGCTTCCAATGGACCTTCCCGCTGCTCATCTCGCCGCACGACAACCAGACGATCTACGTCACGAGCCAGCACGTGCATCGGACGCGCAACGGCGGTCAGAGCTGGGAGGTCATCAGCCCCGATCTCACGACCAACGACCGCAGCAAGATGGGGATCAGCGGCGGGCTCACGCCCGACAACATCGGCGTCGAGTACTGCTGCGTGATTTACGCCTTCGACGAGTCGCCTGTCGAAGCGGGCGTGCTCTGGGCCGGGACCAACGACGGCCTCGTCCAGGTGAGCCGCGACGACGGGGCCACGTGGATGAACGTCACCGAGAACATCCCCGACCTGCCTCAGGACGGAGTCGTTCGCGGTATCGACGCCTCACGCTACGAGGCAGGTAAAGCGTACATCGCGATCGAGCACCACCAGGTCGGGGACTTCGAGGCGCGCGCCTACAAGACGGAGGACTACGGTGCGAGCTGGACACCGATCACGAACGGTGTCGACGACGGCGTGTTGAGCTACACGCGCTGGATTCACGAGGACCCTGTTCGCCCGGGCCTGCTCTACCTCGGCACCGAGGCGTCGTTGTACGTGTCCTTCGACGACGGAGCGAACTGGATGTCGCTCCACACGAACCTGCCTCACTCACCCATGTACGGCATCGTCGTCCAGGAGCACTTCAACGATCTCGTGGTCGGCACCTACGGCCGCGGCTTCTGGATCCTCGACGACATCACGCCGCTCCAGCAGCTCACGCCCGACGTTGCCGGTGGCACGGCGCACCTGTTCAGCCCCCGCGCGGCATACCGGTTCCGACCGGTCTCGGAGGCGTTCGCCATGTCCGACGATTGGACCGACGGTGATGACCCACCGTATGGGGCCTCGATCAACTATTGGATCGGAGGTGACGTCGAGGGCGAAGCGGAGGTCGAGATCTCGAACGCGCAAGGCGAAATCGTGCGGACGCTCACCGGGACCACGTCGCGAGGCGTGAACCGCGTCTGGTGGAACCTGCAAGGCGAACCGCTCGAGCTCCCCAGGCTGCGCACCAAGCCGCTCTACGCCGACGACATCGAGCTGGGTGAGGAACGGGCTCGCTCCTTCCCCGGAGGCGGACCGCCCGGCGCCGGCGGCCCGAGCATCCTCCAACCGCCGGGAACGTACACGGTCACTCTCAGGGTCGGTGGCGAGACCTTCACCCAGTCCCTCGAGGTGCGGAAGGACCCTCACTCCGAGGGCTCGCTCGCCGACATCTCGCGGCAGGTCGCGATGCTCCAGGACATCCGGTCGGACGCGGACAGCGCCGTCGCCATGATCAGCCGTATCGAGTCGGTGCGACGCCAGGTTCTGGACACGAGGGACATTCTGACCGAACGCGGAGACAGCGAGGAGATCGTCGCGGCTGCCGAGGCCCTCGACGCCCGGCTCATCGAGGTCGAGCAGGGGCTCTTCCAGATGCGCTCGACCGGCACGGGCCAGGATCAGATTCGTTATCCGACCCGCCTCATGGAGCGCCTCGGATATCTCTTCAACACGGTCGGGGTGGGAGACTTCAGTCCGACCGATCAGGCCAACGAGGTCCACGTGATCCTGAAGGAGCGTCTGGCGCTCATCGCCGCGGCGCTCGAGGCGGCGTTGAACGACGACGTCGAGGAATTCAACCGTATGATCCAGTCCCTCGGCCTACGCATCGTGAGCTGATGCGCACGGGCGGGTGGTTCGGCGTCACCACGACGCCGAATCGCCCGCCCCGTGCCCTCCGTAGGGTGCTCCAGACAACACCAAGGAGGACAAACCATGACCGACACGACGGAAGACTCGTCCCGACCGACGGAAGACGGTTCGGAGGACGGTGCGGGTAGCGAAAGTGGACGTGAGCATTACAAGGTCGCCGGTGACCGCGTGGTGGCGAAGCTCAAGGAGATCCTGCACGAGGGGAACGTCCGCCACGTAGTCATCAAGAACGAGGAGGGCAAGACGCTCATCGAGATCCCGGTCACCCTCGGCGTCGCCGGAGCGTTGCTCATCCCCGTGTGGGCGGCCGTCGGTGCCGTCGCCGCGGTCGTCTCCAAGTGTACGATCGAGATCGAGCGGACCGACCTCGAGGAGTAGCGTCGCCCACGCCGGTCGGGCGAGCCGCGCCTGCGATTACG
>JBDHDM010000315.1:0-5301 GCA_039591515.1 Gemmatimonadota bacterium
CTCAGGGATGTGGCCGACATGAAGGGGGTCTTCCCGAGCGCCACCTGCTTGAATTCGTCGATGGCCCGTCGGGCAACGCCGAGCGCGACCGGCGCGAGCACGACGATCCCCTCCCCGAGGCTGGGATACCGATAGAGCGGCCCGTCGAAGTGACTCCCCGGCTCGAACGTCGGCTGCAAGGGCCAGCTTCGCGCAGTAGGAACGAACACGTCCTCGACCACGGCGGTGTTACTGTCCGTGCCGCGCATGCCCATGCTGTGCCAGGTGTCGAGAACCGTCACCTCCCGGGTCGGGACGAACGCCCCGCGCAGCCCCTCGTTCCCGGGGATCTGCATCAACACCATGAGCCAGTCGGCATCGCTGATCCCGCTGCCGAGATGACTCTCACCCGAGACTCGGTAACCACCCTCCGTCGGCGTCGCCTTCATGGGGGGATGGACGGACAGGGCGATCATGGCGTCCGGTCCGTCGGCGTAGATCTCCTCCGCGCCCTCGTCGGCGAGACGCGCGCAGTAGAAATCGCCCGAGTTCGCGGCCTGGAGCACCCAGCTGGCCGCGCTGTCGAAGCGCGCCACCTCCTCGAAGACTCGAGCACAGGTGACGGGATCCAACTCCATTCCCCCCAACGACTTGGGCGTCATCATCCTTACGAGTCCTGCATCCTTCATCGCTCGGATGACCGGAGAGGGGACGCGGCGATCCCGCTCACCCTGGGCAGCGTGCTGCCGGATCAAGGGTCCCAATCCCGCGACGAGGTCGAGGACGTCGTGGTCCACTGCGAAGCTCATGCTCTCCTCCTGCGCTCGTTGGATCAACGTTGCGCCGAGGATGCACCCGGGGGCGTTCCGGAAGCGTTCCCGCCTCGCCCCCCCTACTCCTTGTTGTGAATCTCGGGGTCGAGCACGTACTTGTGCGTGCCCGTCGCGTCGGTCAGCTCGATCTCCAGGACGTAGGGATAGAGGATGTCGTTCGTCGCCTTGTCCTCGATCCAGAGCTCGTCGCCCCGCTGTCCCGCAGGGGTGACGTCCTCGAACTCCTGCCCCGCATTCCACTGGTTTCCGGGGTCGGTCGAGTGGACGGGCTTCCACCAGGCACCGTGGTACTGCGGATCGGGGTTCTGGTAGCGGAAGTAGAGGATCCGACACGAGGTGCCCGTGGGCAGCGTCCCGTCCTTCACGGTGAACTTGATCGTGGCCTTGTTCCCCCTCTTGACCTCGATGTAGTTGGGCTCGACGGCGACGGGCTTGACCGTCAGGCCGCTCCCCGAGGGGTCGATGAGAGGCTTCGAGAAGTCGATTTCCACGTCCTTCGACATTGCGGTTCTCCTGCCGGGGCTCCGGCCGGTTGAGGGATCCTACGGGGTCATTCCGAGGGACGTCGCGAGCGCGCGCAACGTCGTCGTATCGAAGCCGGACGCTTCGAGTTCGTCGATCTCCAGCGAGGCCTGGTCGCCTCGCCCGAGCACCAGAAAGAGCTCTGCGAGGACGGGGCGCAGCTGCGCCCGATCCACCGCCTGGAGGAAGGGCTGGGTGGCCGAGAGCGCGGCTTCCCACGCTCGGGTGGCCTCCGCTTCGCGACCGAGTCCCGCCAGGCAGCGGCCCCTCACCACGTGGGCCTCTGCAACCGTCAGCACGCGCTCGAGAATGCCGCTCCGATCACCTTCGATGACGGCCAGGGCGGCATCGGAGAACACGAGCCCGGCCTCGGGCCGCCCCTGTCCCAGCGCGACCCTCGCCTGCATCGTCCTCGTCTTGGCCAGGTCCTCCTGCCATCCGAACGACGTCGAGTCGGACGCCACGAGGGGGACCTGAAGCGACTCCGCGCGGTCCAGGTGCTCGACCGCTGCCGGGAGTCGGTCGAGCCCGATCAGGACGCCGGCGTATCCCCCGTGCGCCTTGGCCAGGGCCCGCTGCCAGTCGGTATTCGAGGGATCGAACGCCGCGAGGCTGTCGAGAAGCGCGACCTGCTCCTGGCGCAGCTCGAGCGCTCGGAGCGACGCTCCCGTCTCGCGCTCGGTGACGGCCAGGAACCCCAACGCGACGCCGTAGCGGAGGCGCCAATAGGCATGTTCGGGCTCGATCGTGAGGGCCCGGCGCTTCAGCCCCAACTCCAGGTCGTGCTGGTCGCGAGCCTGTTCGTAGCGGCCTCTCTTTCGATTGACGACCCCCAGCTTGTTATGGGTCTCGGCCAGTTCGCCGATCCGCCCTACGTCCGAGGAATCGTGGTCCACGAGCCAACGCTTGGCCTCGAGGCTTTGCTCGAACGCCGCGACGGCGCCCTCAAGGTCGCCACGCGCCTCCCGCAACGTCCCGAGGTTGCCGTGTGCGAAACCGAGCTCCTCCCTCGCCACCGGATCGTCCGGAGAGAGCTCGATCATGCGCTCAGCGGCGGCGAGATAACCGAGGAACTGCTCCTCGGCGGCGGCGAGGTCGCCGGCGAGCCACTCGGCGTACCCGACCCAGAAGTGGCTCTGTGAAAGCCCGAAGAGCCGTTCCCCGTCGTCGGGTGCTCGATCCGACAGGGCACGCGCCAGCCGGAGCGACTCGGCGAACGCCGCGGTCGCCGCGCCGGCGTCCCCCTGGTCGAGCCGGACGGCGCCGATCTGGTAGAGCGATTGGGAGCGGCTCGCCAGCTCGTCGTCTCCGAATCGATCCTCGGGAATCGAGGCGAAGTACTCCGTGGCCTGGGTCCCGACGTCGTCCAGGATCTCGAGCCGGCCGATCGGCTCGAGCTTCTCCCGTAGATCGCTCAGCATGAAGTCGATGAGCCCTTCTGCCTGGCTTCGGCGCGCCTCGGCATCGTCGCGCGCGCGCGCGGTCCGCTGCGACTGCACCGAGGCCACGATCGCGAACGCGAACAGACCCACCGCCACGGTGCTCCCGAACGCGACCCCCATGCGATTCCGCCGGACGAACTTCGAGACGACGTAGCGCGTGCTCCCGGCCCCGGCCCGGACGGGCTCGTTTCTCAAGTAGCGCTGCAGATCCAGCGCGAGGGCGTTGGCGGTCTCGTAGCGATCGTCCGGCCCCTTCTCCATCGCCCGGCGGGTAATCCACTCCAGGTCACCGGCGAGCTGTCGCCTCAGGACCGGAGGTGTCGTGGCGCGCTGACGAGCCACGGTCTCCTGCGTGTCCCCGAGCTCGAGGAGTCGTCGGGTCGGCCCAGGTGGTTCCCTCGTCAGCTGAGCCGCTACGGCGACCCACCCACGATAGGCCTCGGGTTCGTACGGGAGTGCGCCGACCAGGAGCTGGTAGAGCATGACGCCCAGCGCATAGACATCGGTGCGTGTGTCCACGTCCCCCGGGCCGCCGATCTGTTCCGGGCTCATGTAGGCGGGTGTGCCGATGACCTGGTCGTCCCTGGTCACGTCCGCTCCGTCGAACTCACTCGCGGCGATCGCCTTTGCGATTCCGAAGTCGATCACCTTGGGCAGAGGCCGCCCGTCCACGTCGGAGACCATGACGTTCGACGGCTTCAGGTCGCGGTGTATGACACCCTTCTGATGCGCGTGCTGGACCGCGTGGCAGACGTCGACGAACAGCCGTGTCCGAGCCCGAACAGACAGACGGTTTCCGTCACAGTAGTCCGTAATCGGGAGGCCATCGACGAGCTCCATCGCGAAAAAGGGCCCGTCCGTCGTCGCGCCCGCGTCGAACACCTTGGCGATGGAGGGGTGGTCCATCATCGCCAACGCCTGTCGCTCGGCGTCGAAGCGCGCCACCACCTGCGCCGAGGCGAATTCCCGCCTGAGCAGCTTGAGCGCTACACGACGGCGTACCGGCTCCAGCTGTTCGGCCAGGTACACCGTGCCCATCCCACCTTGCCCGAGCTCACGCTCGACTCGGTAGCGGCCCTCGAGGGCGGCGTTCAGACGGGAGATCGGGTCTGGCGCGTTCATGCGCAGAAGATGCGACCCGCACCCCTTGTCCGCGAGCGCCGCCGGGCTCCTGTGGGGGTGGTGAGCGACCGAGCGCCACGCAGAGTACGTGCGCGCCCCCTGCCGCTAGCGGTCCGCGAGACGCGCGAGCTCGGAGTGGAAGTTCTCGACGACCACCGTCCGGCCCGCGCCGCTCGCGGCTCCGGGGCGCACGATCATGAAGCGTTGATCATCCGGCGACAGGTCGTACGAGCGACCATTGGGGTTGTCCGGGTAGCGGCTCGTCGAGAAGAGGACCGTCTCGGCACCCACGAAGAAGGACTCGTCGGCGCTCACCTGCACGGCGACCATCTCGTTTCGACCGCTGAAGTAGAACAACTCCGCACCACGATTCGACCACAACGGCTGCGTGCCACCGTTCGTGGAGACACGAGTGGCAGCACCGGCCACGGGCGGGAAGCCACGCACGTAGATCTCGTCCTGCCCCGTCTCGTCGGAGACGTACGCCACCCAGCGGCCATTGGGAGAGAATGTCGGGGCACGCTCGGCGGCCTCGGTCGCCACGAAGGGCCGAGGGACCGGGTCGTTCGCGTCCGCCCAGAAGAGGTCACGTTCATCGCCGACGCCGAGGCGAAAAACCCACGCGCGCCCATCGGGGGAGGTGATCGCTTGCACGAGCCGCCTCTCGTCATCGAGTAGTAGGCGCGGGGCCTCGCTCCCATCCACCCGGCGCACCCAGAGGTCGTCGTTTGCCAGCCGACTCGAGATGAACGTCACGGACGTCCCGTCGGGCGTCCATGTCGGGCGCTGGTTCGAGCCGTCGAAGGTGAGCTGCGTCGCCCGGCCGTCCTCGAGATCCCGGATCCAGATGTCTCCTCCAGACGAAAACACGACGCGCCGCCCGTCCCCCGGAGACACGTCTATACCCGTGGCCCCGTACCAGCTGGGGTCCACCGGTGTCTCCGTGCCATCCCGACTCACCCACACGGCCTGGGAGGTACCGCCCGAGTAGTAGATGAGTCGCCCGTCCCCGGAGAGATCGAAGTCGGTCGAGCCCGGTGTCAGGCCCCCGATGATCGGCACCTCGGGCGAGGTCAGCCTCAATCGCTCTTCGTCGAAGCGAGCCCCATAGAGTGAGCCGTCGGCCCGCGTGAAGACCAGATGGCCCGAGTCGGCATATCTCGGTCTTCGCCCGTCGGTGAGGACGTGGTACTCCCCATTCCGGAGGTCGAGGACGGCGACGCCCCCTTCCCTATTGGCCCGAGCGACGTGGAACACCACGCCCCGCCCTCCCGGAAGGGCGTCGGGTGCGCCGTCCTGCCCGCTCCCGACCGGGTCGTCGAGCCGGGTGAGCGGTTCAGGCTGGCCGGTGCCATCCGCCCGTACCCGGTCGAGCGTCAGGCTCGGCTCCAAAGTGAAGTAGA
>JBDHDM010000316.1:0-5291 GCA_039591515.1 Gemmatimonadota bacterium
GCTGTCCGAGCGAGTGGCTGGCTGTGGAGTCCGGGAACGACTCACCATGTCAGCGATCAGGGCACGGAGGCTTGGGTGACCGTCATCACACAAGTCGACGACGCCACCGAGGTTCGGGGCAGCCTGGGTGAGTTCTTGAAACTGCCACCGGCCGTCGAAACCACCGACCACGCCCTCTTGGCCCCTAGTGCCGAATGGTATCGCGTGGCCCTTCAGCGGGTGACACAAGTTGCGTTGGATGTGATCGATGCCCGGGCAGTACTGCCCCTGACCGAAGACGAGGCCTTCAAGAGACCGAGCGACACAGCCGTCCTCCTCATACCCTGCTTAAGCGCCGCAAGTGACAGCTATCGTCGCGCGTGCCCGTCGTACGAATCGACGGAGACGTTCTGGCTGGACTTCTTTCGGCGACCGCCGGCTCGGAAGCTCGTTCCTGCGGGCCGCTGGCTGTGGAACCTGGCCGGCTGAAGCCGCCTCCCCCGGGAGGCGAGGCTTGAGGATTCCGGGCGGATGACGGCCTCGAATGAGAGGTAAGACCTGATCGAGCTGGGTCCGGTCCCCGATTGACACCGATCGCGTGACGTTCGGCGGGGCGTCCTCCGCCGCGGTCTCGCCTCCCTCAGCACAAGAAAACGATGGCAGTGAAGCTCGACGATGAGCGCCGGGAGATTCTGGTGAGCCGCCTTCGCGGCTTCTTCTCCGAGGAGTTCGAGGAAGACCTCAGTGGGTTCCGTGCGGAGAAGGTGCTGGACTTCTTCCTGAATGAGCTCGGGCCACCGGTCTACAACCAGGCCGTCAAGGATGCGCGGGGGTTCATGCTCCGCAAGCTCGACGACCTTGACGGGGAAGTCTACGAATCCGAGTCATTTTGACGGGCGCTCCATGTGACATCCCCTGACGCCGACGGCGAGTGGGCGGAGGCCGCGGGGTGGATTCGGAGAGCCTAGTCGGTAGCGTCGTGCTCGCGGGCCGCTTGCCGGCCGGCGGAGAATGCGGCGACGGAACGGTCGATGTCCTCTCGAGTCGTCGCCCAAGAACAGACACTGACTCGGATCACCGCTCGATCCTGCCAGGTCGACCCTCCGCACCAGCATTCGCCCGACGTCTGGATGTGGGCCAGCGTCTTGGCTGTCTCGGCATCGTCGCCACAGGATGCGAGCACCTGATTGAACACCACGTCGTTATGGACGACAAAGCCCTCGTTTGCGAGGCCCTCGGCGAAGTATCGAGCGTTGTCACGAAGTTGCTCGACCAGTTGTGCGACGCCGCTTCGTCCCAACGTCTTGAGGATCGCCCACAGCTCCACCACCCGAGCTCGCTTGGACATCGACGGTGTGTAGTTCATCGGGTCGCGCCGCTCGCTCCACTGGAAGTACGACGCCGACGCCCGGAAGGCGGCGAGCAGCGCTTGTCGATCGCGGCACAGCACGATTCCGCAGTCATACGGCACGTTCAGGGTCTTGTGAGCGTCCACGGCCCAAGAGTCGGCTCGCTCCATGCCCGCACATAGGTCAGCGAGGGACGGAGCGGCAGCGGCCCAAAGGCCGAATGCGCCGTCTACGTGGATCCAACCACCTGCGTCATGTGTCCGCTCGCACATTTCGCCGATCGGATCGAAGGCGCCGGAATTCACATTCCCAGCCTGGGCAACCACGAGTGGAGGAGTGCTGAGGCGGGGCCAACGATCCAGCCGAAATCGCCCCTGCTCGTCAACGGGCACGACCTGAGTCTGCGCGTCCCCCATCCCCAGCAGTGCGAGAGACTTCCTGACAGCCGCGTGGGCGTCCGCACCGACGATCACCGGGATCGGCGGCGCGCCGTACAAGCCGGACTGCGCCACATCCCAGCCTGTGCGACGTAGGAGTTCGTTTCGGCCAGCCGCCAAACCCGAGAGGTTGGCGAGAGTCGTCCCGGGCACGAATCCCGCCGCGGTGCCGGAGGGGAGGTGCAGCAGGTCCACCAGCCATCGCTCACACACTTCTTCCAAGCGAGAAGCGACTGGCGACATGACGTAATGCGCAGTGTTCTGGTCCCATGTGTCCGCAAGCCACCGGGCTGCCACTCCGATGGGTAGCGCCCCGCCATCGACGAAACCGAAGTACCTGCCGCCGACCTGGGAGACGGTGCCCGGGGTCCCGACCCGGTCGAGCATGGCAAGCGTGTCGGCTGCGGCGCAGGAGGTGTCCGGGAGCGGTTCATCGAACTCGTCCAACCCCGCGAGCGCATCGGTGTCGGGGAAGACGGGGCGTTCCTCCAGCGTGCGCAGATAGCTTTCCGCACATCTTGCAGCTTCCCTGAGAAGCTCGATCTGCTCGTAGAACGTCACGGTCATCCAATCGCTCCGGCTCGGCACCACCATCGAAGCACAGGACAGAACTATCGCACGGGTCCACCGTCGAACAAGGAACTGTTGCTACGCTTATCGCGCGGAGGACTCGTTGGTGATAGTGACCGTCGTCGGCAGCGCGCTGCGCTCGCTGGCGGACGCGAGGGTGCGGCCACACAATTCCGATGATCGGTATCTTCCCCCGTAGCGATCCCAAGAGGGCGTGCCTCGTTGGATAGCTTGATGCCGGCCGCGGAGGTGAGCGTCAGCGAGGACTTGGTCCGGCGGCTCTTGCAGGAGCAACACCCCGATCTGTCGGCCCTACCACTGCGCTTCGTCGATGAGGGTTGGGACAACGTTACGTATCGGTTGGGCGAGGAGCTCGCGGTTCGGCTTCCCCGGCGACATGCCGCAGTACCCCTGCTTGCGCAGGAGCGTCGCTGGCTCCCGGAGGTTTCCCGCCGGCTCGAGGTTGCGGTGCCGATCGAGCTCCGAGTCGGGAGGCCCTCCGTGCACTATCCGTGGATCTGGAGTATCGTGCGTTGGATCCCGGGCCGGAGCGCAGACCTCGATCCTCTATCTGACGATCAGGCCGGGCTCCTGGCCAAACAGCTTCGATTGCTGCACCGGCCCGCTCCGGACGAGGCGCCCACCAACCCACTTCGGGGGGAGGCCCTCCGGACGCGGGACGCGTTCGCTCGTGATCGCATCTCGGCGCTGGCCGGAAGCAGTGCGGACGAGCGCGCGTGGTTGCTGGAGACCTGGTCCGACGGGGTCGCGGCAGTCGAAGCCACGGGGCGGGTCTGGATTCACGGAGACCTGCACCCGCGGAACGTCGTGGTGGTCGGCGGTGAGATCACCGGCATCATCGACTGGGGTGACCTGACCAGCGGCGACCCGGCCACGGACGTGGTGGCTGCCTGGACCTTGCTGGATTCACCGGATGCCCGGGCTGTCTTCCTGGAGGAGTACGGAGCGGACGGATCGACCCAACGTCGTGCTCGCGCGTGGGCCGTGTTCTTCGGTGCCGCGATGAGGTCCAGTGGCGAAGCACGTCATGAACGGATCGGGCAGAGGATCCTTGAGCGACTATTCGCCGGGCAAGGGGGAGATGCCTAATAGCGGATGGTGCTGTCCTCGCGCGCTGCTCACTCGATCCACATCTTCGGGGCGCAGCAGAATCGCGAGCCGTTGGAAAAGCACTGGAACCAGGTGGCGGAAATGAGACGGAATATGTTCGGGAATGCCCTCCTCACGGCGCTGATCGTCGCGAGCCCTGCTCCGCTGGCGGCGAGCGAGGACCATTCGCTCCGCAAGGCCCAGGATGTCACGGTGACGATCCTGTCCTCAAACCTTGCGAACGGCGCAACGGTCGGCGAATGGGGGCTCTCCGCCTTCGTCGAAGTGGATGGACAGTGCGTGCTGTTCGACGCCGGGCGGTACCCCGACACGGTTCTGCGGAATGCGGGCGTGTTGGGCGTAGACCTCTCGTGCGTTACCGACGTCGTGCTGAGCCACTTCCACTTCGACCACAATACCGGCCTACTTCCCCTTCTCAGAGACCTCCGCGAAAAGAACCCGTCGGCGATCCGACGAGTGCATGTGGCCGAGGGGTTCTTCCTCCGGCGCCAGCTGCCTCAGGGTGACGACTATGTCGACTGGAATCAGATGATTGCGGTCCGGGACACGCTCGAGGCAGCGGGCGTGGAGATCATCGAACACTCCGGCCCGACAGAGATTCTCCCTTCCGTGTGGGTGACGGGCCCCGTTGAGCGAGTGCACGACGAACAGGAGTACGGGAGGACGCGGATGCTCGTCGACGGTGAATGGGTCCAGGACTACGTACCTGAAAGCCAAGGCCTCAGTGTCCTCACCGACGAGGGGCATATCGTACTCCTCGGGTGTGGCCACTCCGGGGTCGTGAACGCCCTCGAGCACGTTCAAGCGACGATCGAGGACGCCCCGATCCACGCCCTCATGGGTGGTCTCCACCTCTTCAATGCTTCAGACGAAATGTTGGGGTGGACGGCCGACCGTCTGCGCTCGATCCGAGTGGAGCATCTCATGGCTGGTCATTGCACGGGGATCGAGCCTCTGCTGCGCCTCCGCATCGGCTTGAACCTGAGTCGGCGCACGGCAGTTGTCGGCGCCGTGGGATCTCAGTTCGTTCTGGGCGAGGGGATTCGAGCGACCAGCATCGCCATGTAGGTCGCCGCCGGACCTTCCCACCGAGGCGATGGTCGAACTTGTGGGGCCTGGGCGATCTCGACGGAGCTGCCCGAGTTCACGGCTTTCTGCTGTCCGCTTGATATCGCAGGTGCCACGCAGCAGAATCGCATGACGTCAGGAGGCACCAAATGACCGCGGGTGGGGCTCGTGAGCCGAACCGAAAGTAGGAGGCTCGTCCTCGAAGGTGTCGTCATCGTCGCGAGCATCCTCGCAGCGTTCGCCCTGGACCGTGGGTGGGAGGGGCTGCGAGACCGGCAGGAGGAGCGGGAGACGCTCGCCGACCTGGAGTCCGAGTTCCGGTCGGCACGATCGACGCTGGAAGGATCCGAGGAGCTCGAACGACGCATTCTGCATTCCGTGGAGTCTGTCCGCGACAGCCTGGCCCGCGCGGTTGAGCGAGGCTCCGCGACCATCGCGTTACCCGACACCACCCTGGGCTGGCTCTACGTGCCGCCGACAACCCAGCTGGTGCTCGGGACGCGCGACGGACTCATGACCTCGGATCGTCTCTCCGTGATCCGCTCCCGCGAGCTGCGTATTGCGTTGGCAGCTTGGGGAGGCCTCCTCGCCGAACTGAACGAGGAGGAGTGGAGCTCGAGGGAGCTCGTCTTCACCGACCTCGACCGCGTGTTCAGAGCTCGCGCCAACACTCATCGGTTCCGGTATGTGGCGAGTGATCTGCTCGACGGCCGCCTTTCGGACGCTCAAGCCTCCGCGGTTTCCTTCGTGCGGGTCG
>JBDHDM010000317.1:0-5290 GCA_039591515.1 Gemmatimonadota bacterium
TCGACTCGATAGATCAGCTCCTCCCAGTTGCGGCCGTGGCTGCCGGCCAGTGCGTCGGTGCCGAAGACGATCTTGAGCTCCGGCGTCACGAGGGCCTCGGCGAACACACCGACCATGCCCTCCAGCAACCCCTCCATGTACGCGAAGCCCTCTTCGGTGTAGTTCCCGATGCCGAGGAACTTGGCCTTGTTGTCGAGATAGTTCTGGATGACGAGCGAGGTGTGTGGATCGTAATAGGTGCCTGCATCGGCCATGGCCTGTAGGGCGGCGCGGTCCGCGAGGCCGCCGTGCTCCACCGTCGTGCACCCGGAGCGGGCCGCGCGCACGACGGCTTCGGCGGCGTGGGCGTGGACCACCGACCGTACACCGAGGCGTCGCGCCTCGTCACAAGCCGCGGCGAGCTGCGCCTCGGTCAGGGTCGGAACCCCACCTTCCCGGATGCTGCGCGAGGCGAAGATCTTGACCGCGTCGGCACCGGCCCCGACGCGCTCGCGCACCGCGGCACGGAGCTCTTGTTCGGTCCCCTCGGTGATCCACTCGTAGGTCGTCAGGAGGCGGGGTCCCGGCAGGACCCCCCGCTCGAACGCGTCACGGACTGGGCCGTCGATCCGGGCCCCCATGCTCTGCACCGTCGTGAGCCCCGACAGGAGTGTGACGTATGCGTTCTCGGCGACATACAGCGCGAGCGACTCGGGTGACTCGGGGCTGTCGTCACGAGCACGATGCACGCGGTCGTCGGGGTCGAAGTGTGAGGCGATATGGACGTGGGTGTCGATCCCACCGGGTAACAACGTGTAGCCCGAAAGGTCATGGTCCGGGCGCTCGCGCGAGGCTGCCCGCACGGTGGTGATCCGCCCATCGGCGACGACGACCGTCGTAGGGCCGAGGGACTGACCGGTGCCGTCGAGGGCCGCGCCGGCCGTGATCGTGATCGGATCTTGGGCGGACGCACGACCTGCGAGTGAGGCCAGGCCGATGGCTGCGGCGATGAGGAGAGAGTACCGGTTCATGTGGAGCCCCTCGGACCGCGGGTGAAGCAGATCGACGCTGCACGGTACGGCGGGACGGCCCCGGCGTCATCCCCGGAGGGCGCCTTCGTTCGGCCAGTGTTCCAGGGGCGCTCTGGCGACCCCGTGAAGGACGTAGCCGGTCTCTGCCGTACTCGAAGGGCCGGGTGCGAAGGGGAGTGCCCGGGGCCGACAGGGTGAGGAGGGAGCATGCACGCGTTCGGAATGGTCCACTTGATCACCAGCTTCCTGGCGATCGGTGCGGGCGCCTGGGTCATGCTGATTCGCAAGGGCACGCGGTGGCACCGCACCCTCGGCCACGTCTACGTGATGTCGATGGTCGGCGTCGTCGCATCCGCGTTCGCGATGTACGACCTGACCGGATCCTTCGGACCCTTCCACGTCGCGGCCGTGATCGCCGCCGTGACGCTGCTCGCCGGCGTATTCACGGTCCTGGCCCGCCGTCCGAAAAAAGAATGGATGCAAGCCCACGCGATCTGGATGTCGTGGTCGTACATCGGGCTCATGGCTGCGCTCGTGGCGGAAACGGCCACCCGGTGGGTCATGCCGCGGGTTGCTTCCTCCCTCGCGAGCGACGGACAGGCGTGGGCCGTCTTCTGGACGTGCGTCGTCGTGGCTTCGCTGGCGGTCTTCATCCTGGGCGGCCGTCTGGTCAAGATGCGAGTCCCCGCGGCGGTGGCGGCAACGCCCCGGGCGATGCGGGCGGAACGAGAGGCCCTTCGCCGCGACGGGGTCGGCGCGGACTGAGCGCCGTTGACACCCTTCGGGGCCATTTCTACATTTTCATGCTCTGTCGGACCGGCGCCCCGCAAAGACAGCGGGGTGCCGACGACGCGCCTCGAGACGGGCGCGTTTTCTTTTCGGATCTTATCACCGGCTTCCTGCGGGTCGCCTCGAGGGTACATGCCCACCATCAGCCAACTCGTGCGCAAGGGCCGTAAGGCGCAGGCGAAGAAGAACAAGGCGCCTGCGTTGGAGCGGAATCCGCAAAAGCGGGGTGTCTGCACGCGTGTGTACACCACGACGCCGAAGAAGCCGAACTCGGCGCTCCGTAAGGTTGCGCGTGTCCGGCTCACGAACGGCTTCGAGGTCACCGCATATATCGGCGGCGAGGGACACAACCTTCAGGAGCACTCGATCGTGCTCATCCGCGGAGGTCGTGTGAAGGACCTGCCGGGTGTCCGCTACCACATCGTTCGCGGCACGCTCGACGCATCCGGGGTGGAAGCGCGTCGACAAGGGCGTTCCAAGTACGGGGCCAAACGGCCCAAATAAGGCGAAACGCAGATGAGTCGTCGATCCCGCGCGGTCAAGCGAGAGACGCCCCCCGACCCGAAGTTCGAATCCAGCACGGTCACCAAGTTCATCAACAACTTGATGGTCGATGGAAAGAAGTCGAAGGCAGAGAAGATCTTCTACGATGCCGTCGATCTGATGGAGCAGCGGTCGGGGCAGCCCGGGCTGCAGTTGTTCGAGCAGGCGCTCACCAACGCCAAGCCGGCGCTCGAGGTGAAGAGCCGGCGTGTGGGTGGTGCCACCTATCAGGTGCCGATCGAAGTCCGGCCGGAGCGGCGTGCCGCGCTGGCCACACGCTGGTTGATCGGATTCGCGCGAGCTCGCTCCGAGAAGAGCATGGCCGAGCGTCTGGCCGGAGAGCTCCTCGCGGCGAGCCGCGGAGAGGGAAGCACGATCAAGAAGAAGGATGACACGCACCGGATGGCCGAGGCCAACAAGGCGTTCGCCCACTACCGGTGGTAACCCGGAAGGGAAACGAGACGAAGACAGTCGATTGAGCAGGACCGAAGCCCTCACCACGTGAGAGGGCCGCGGACAAGAAGGACGCGACGGCCCCCGGATCGCCGACGGGCCCTCTCCGGAAACGAGGGAGGCGAAAGATCGTGCCTCCCAGGAGGAGCGCGGCGCAGGCACACCACGCTCCCTTTTTCATGGCCCTTCGGGGCTTTGGACCAACGAAGGAACTAGAGAAGAGAACAGATAGATGCCCAGGAAGACGCCACTCCAGTTGCTCCGCAACATCGGCATCATGGCGCACATCGATGCCGGAAAGACCACCACGACCGAACGCGTGCTGTACTACACGGGCCGCGTGCATCGCGTTGGCGAGGTGCACGACGGTGCCGCGACGATGGATTGGATGGAGCAGGAGCAGGAGCGGGGGATCACGATCACGTCCGCGGCGACGACGGCGCACTGGAACCGGTTCGACACCGAGCACCGCATCAACATCATCGACACGCCCGGCCACGTGGACTTCACCGCAGAGGTGGAGCGTTCGCTCCGTGTGCTCGATGGAGCGGTGGCCGTGTTCTGTGCGGTCGGGGGCGTCGAGCCTCAGTCCGAGACGGTGTGGCGCCAAGCCGACCGGTACGGTGTCCCGCGCATCGCGTTCGTCAACAAGATGGACCGCATCGGCGCCGACTTCATGAATGTCGTCGGCATGATGCGTGACCGGCTCGGGGCGAACGCCCATCCCGTGCAGTATCCGCTTGGCGAGGGTGAGCTCTTCACCGGCATGGTCGACATCATCGAGCGCAAGTCGATCATCTTCGAGGACGAGATGGGCTCGAAGATCACCGAGGGCGAGGTTCCCGACGGCCTCAAGGACACGATCGAAGAACTGCGCAGCTCGCTCCTCGAGGCAGCCGTCGAGCACGACGACGAGCTGATCGAGAAGTACTTGGCCGGTGAGGAGTTGACCGACGACGAGTTCCGTCACGCGATCCGTGCGGCGACGATCAAGGGCGTCATCTTCCCGGTCTTCTGCGGGTCGGCGTTCAAGAACAAGGGCGTGCAGACCCTGCTCGACGGTGTGATCGACTACCTGCCGTCTCCGGTGGACGTCCCGGCGATCCAGGGGCACCTGCCCCAGCACGACGAGACGCACGAGAGCCGGGAGGCGAGCGACGACGCTCCCTTCTCCGCCTTGGCGTTCAAGATCGCGACCGATCCGTACGTCGGTAAGCTGACCTTCTTCCGCGTGTATTCCGGCTCCTTGCCTTCGGGCAGCTACGTGTACAACGCGACCAAGGGCAAGAGGGAGCGTGTCGGGCGGATTCTGCAGATGCACGCGAACAAGCGGGACGAGCTCGACGAGGTTTTCGCGGGCGACATCGCGGCGGCGATCGGTCTGAAGGACGTCAAGACCGGGGACACGCTTTGCATCGAGACGGATCCGATCATTCTCGAGGCGATGAAGTTCCCGGAGCCGGTGATCGCCGTCGCCATCGAGCCCAAGACGAAGGCCGACCAGGACAAGCTCACGAACGGGCTGATCAAGCTGGCGGACGAGGATCCGACGTTCCGTGTGCACACCGATCCCGAGACGAATCAGGTGATCATCTCCGGGATGGGCGAGCTCCATCTCGAGATCATCGTCGACAGGCTCAAGCGCGAGTTCGGCGTCGAGGCGAACATCGGCCGCCCGCAGGTGGCATACCGCGAGACCATCCGGAACCGCGCCGAGAAGGTCGAGGCGAAGTTCGTCCGGCAGACGGGTGGTCGTGGCCAGTACGGGCACGTGGTGATCAACATCGAGCCCGCGGAGCCCGGTGCGGGCTTCGTGTTCGAGGACAAGATCGTCGGTGGGGCCATCCCGCGGGAGTACATCAGCTCGGTGGAGGCGGGCCTCAAGGAGGCGCTCGACTCGG
Source organism: Gemmatimonadota bacterium (assembly GCA_039591515.1). Taxonomy (GTDB): domain Bacteria; phylum Gemmatimonadota; class Gemmatimonadetes; order Longimicrobiales; family Gaopeijiaceae; genus UBA2589. The sequence goes on from JBDHDM010000317.1 coordinate 4,697, forward strand.
GCATCCTCGCCGGGTTCCCCGTCATCGATGTGAAGATCGAGCTCATCGACGGCTCGTACCACGACGTCGACTCGAGTGAGATGGCGTTCAAGATCGCGGGCTCGATGGCCATGAAGGAGGGCCTCAAGAAGGCCAAGGCCGTCCTCCTCGAGCCGATCATGGACGTCGAGGTCGTCACGCCCTCGGAGTACATGGGCGACATCATCGGCGACCTGTCGTCCCGCCGCGGCAAGGTCGGCGGCATGACCGATCGTGCCGGCGCCCGGGTGATTGGGGCGTCCGTCCCGCTCGGTGAGATGTTCGGGTACTCGACCACGCTCCGCTCGCTGAGCCAGGGCCGGGCCGTGTACACGATGCAGTTTGCGCACTACGAAGAGGTTCCCAAGTCGAAGGCCGACGAGATCATGGCGGCCAACGGCGGGGCCGACTGATCAAGACCACCCTCTAGCCAGCGAAAGACGAGAGGACAGAGCGATGGGTAAGGAGAAGTTCGAGCGCACGAAGCCGCACGTGAACGTGGGAACGATCGGGCACGTGGATCACGGCAAGACGACGTTGACGGCTGCGATCACGATCACGCAGGCGAAGAAGTAC